>NZ_JBHMIS010000066.1:0-8796 GCF_048060415.1 Micromonospora sp. LOL_024 | reverse complement strand
TCCACCGCCGCCAAACACGGCAAGGACGCCCTCGACGTGCTCAAACAACTGTTCACCACCGACCGTGGCTACCCGAACCGGCAACCTCAAGCTGAATACGTACGAGCAGCCCTGCGGCCTACTGCGGTGCCTTACGTTCGGCGGAGCCGAGCGCCTTGGCGGTGAAATTGACCACGCCGTGCTTGGACGCAGCTACGTCAACCTGCTCGCGCAGGGGTTCTACCAAGAAACCGCGAGCTGTCACCGCCGTGCGACGGTCGCCGTGACATAGCGGACCGGGACATCGAGGAACAGGGGGCCGTCGCCGTCACGCAGGTCGTCCAGTGCGGCGATCAGACGAGTGCGCAACTGTTGTGAGTCGGCCGGGGTCAGGTGCTGCCACAGCAGGCGCATACCCTGAGTGTGCGACCAGTCCACCCAGGCCGTTCCGGACGGGGCGACCACGTGCACCGGCTCGTCGACCACCACTGCCTCCTGAAAACCAGCCATCCGCATGGTTTCCTCCAGGTCGTCCACGCTACCGAGCCAGCTGTTGAACCGGCGCTGTAACGCTTCCGGTTGCCATTCGGCCGGCAAGTTGCTCAGCAGGGCCATCGGGATCAGCTCGGTGAATATCGGTGGCAAGAACGGGAAGGTCTTGTCGGAGAACAGAGGGCTGGTGAAGGCGATTCGCCCATGGTCGGCGAGCAGCTGCGCGTATCGGGCCATGGCTGATGGGGCGTCCGGAATGAAGATCACGCTGTAGCTGCCGGTTACGAGGTCGAACGACCGGGCCGGCAGGTCCGGGTTCTCCCCGTCCAGCACCCGGATTTCGACGTTCGTGGCGCCCTGCCGCTCGGCCTCCGCGCGGGCCGCGTCGACCATCGCCGGCGCTATGTCGATGCCCAGTACATGACCGGTCGGACCGACGAGTTCCGCGGATGGGAAAAGGCTGGCTCCCCGGCCGCACCCAATGTCGAGCACACGGTGTCCTTCTCGGGGGGCGGCATGTTCGACCAGCCGCTTGCCCATCGGCGTGAAGAACTCGACGCCGAGCTGGTCGTATGAAGCCGCAGCACGGTCGAAGGCCGCGGTCACAGTTGCCTTGTAAGCCGCCGGGTCCACGTTCTTTCCCCTCTTCCCACGAATGGTGGTACCGAGCTTTCACCAGTCACCTCGCATTCCGCTATACAGCCGATCTGGCCCTCTAAGCTGACTAGGAAAACAATCGGAGTGCGGTGCTGGCCACTTGTTTTCGTGCCCGGGAACGGTCAATACTTGTGGGGACCGCCGTAGCCGGCGAAGTTAACAGGGGAGATTGCATGAGCAAAAACATCGACCTCGTGAAGCGTATGGTGAATGCCTACAATACGGGGAACATCGACGACGTCGAGGACTTCATCCATCCGGAGTACCTCAATCCAGGTGCCATGGAACATTTCAAGGACCAGGTCGGGCCGCAGACCTTCGTCATGGCCGTGCAATGGCTGAAGGCGACGTTCTCCGAGGAGGTGTACCTCGAGGAGATTGGCTACGAGGAGAATGGCGACTGGGTGCGTGCCAAGTTGGTTCTCTACGGCCGCCAGGTGGGCGACATGCTGAGTATGCCTGCGACCGGCCGGCGATTCTCCGGCGAGCAGATCCACCTTATTCGGATCGTTGACGGGAAGATTCGCGACCACCGGGACTGGCCCGACTTCATCGGCACCTACCGGCAGCTCGCCGAACCGTGGCCGCAGGGCGACGGCTGGCGCCCCTGATACTCCCATCACTACGTGGAAGGAGCTCCGTCGATGGAAAGTGAGGATCCTGCCGAGCAGGAAATGCGCGAATTGAACGTCCTGCTGCGGCTCGGCAGCCTGCACACCCCGATGGCGGTGCGAGTGGCCGCCACGTTGAGACTTGTCGACCACATCATCGCAGGGACGACCAGCCCGGCGGAGCTGGCGAAGGTGACCGGTACGAACGCGAACGCGTTGCTGCGTGTGATCCGGCACCTCGTGGCGGTCGGCGTACTGGCCGAGACCGAGCCGGACCGGTTGACGCCAACCACGACCGGCATGCTGCTGGCCGACGGCCATCCGGCCCAGCAGCGTGCCTGGTTCGACCTGAACAACGCGGTCTCCCGCGCGGATCTCGCGTTCTTCCAGTTGCTGGAGGCCATCCGGACGGGCCGGCCGTCCTATGAGTCGATCTACGGCAGGCCCTTCTACGATGACCTGACCGCGAACTCTCGGCTCGCCGAGTCGTTCGACGCGTTGATGGCTTGCGACCAGGACGTGGTCTACGAGGCCCCGGCCGCAGCGTACGACTGGAGCCGCGCCAGGCACGTGATGGACGTCGGCGGCGGCATCGGCGGGTTCCTCACCGCGATTGCTAGGGCCGCGCCCCACGTTCGAGGGACGCTGTTGGAGCTTCCGCTCCCCGCGGAACGGGGACGCGCGCAGTTCAAGACGGCCGGGCTCGGCGACCGGCTGGACGCGGTGGCCGGTGACTTCTTCGAGCCGCTGCCAGTCAAGGCGGATGTGATCACGCTGTCGTTCGTGCTGCTCAACTGGTCGGACGACGACGCACGACGGATTCTGGCTCGCTGCACCGAAGCCTTGACACCTGGTGGACGGATCGTCGTGCTGGAGCGGGACGACCTGGCACAGGACGCGTCCAACGAGCAGTTCACGTTGCTGGACCTGCGAATGCTCGTCTTCCTCGGCGGCCGGTTGCGCACCAGGGAGGAGTGGGCGATGTTCGCTGCGTCCGCCGGCTTCACCGTCGAGTCGGCACTGAAGGTGGCATCGCCTTCGGTTCCGTTCGACCTGTCCCTGCTGGTTCTCGTGCCCACTGGAGCAGCGACATGACCATGATGCTCCCTGTGTCGACCTCGGGATCGAAGTCAAGCTACGGGCTTGTCAACCGCACCTCGGAGGCGGAACGGTGATGACCGAACGCGTCATTTCGGCAGGCGATGTGAAGCTGTGGAGCCAGGGCTTCGGTGACCCAGCCGACCCCGCACTATTGATGATTATGGGTGGCAACCTGTCCGCGTACGGCTGGCCGGACGAGTTCGTCCAGCGGTTGGCCGCAGGTGGTCTGTTCGTTGTCCGGTACGACCACCGGGACACCGGCCGGTCCACCTGCCGGGACTATCAGAAGCATCCATACACCTACGACGACATGGCCGCCGACGCGACCGCGGTGCTCCACGGCTGGGATCTCGCGGCCGCGCACGTCGTAGGCATGTCGATGGGCACGTCGCTGGCGCAGGTGATGGTGCTCAACCACCCTGACCGTGTCCGCAGCCTGACGTTGATGCTGGGCGGAGCACTGGACACCGACTTCGACGCTGCCATCGAGGCCGCGTTCCGTGGTGAGCCGCTCTTGAACGGACTGCCTGTGCCGACCGCGCGTTTCCTGGAGCTGCTGTCCGCGGCGCAGCAACCAGCAGAGGACCGGGAATCGATGCTGGCCAAGCAGGTTGGCAAGTGGCGCCTGCTCAATGGCGACGGGATTCCCTTCGACGAGCAGGAGTACCGGCGCTGGGAGGAGCGCGCTATAGACCACGCCGGAACGTGGGAGGAACCGGTCACGCACTACCAGGTCGGGCTGCCGCCGCTGAGTCGCGGCGCGGAACTGCGTGACGTCAAGGTGCCAACCCTGGTGATCCAGGCGCCGAACGACCCGGCCGCGCCACCGCCACACGCCAGGCATCTCGCGGACCTGATCCCGGGTGCCCGGCTCGCGGAGATTCCCGGCATGGGCCACGCGCTGCCCTCCTCCGTGCACGGACCACTTGCTGAACTGATCATCGCGCACACACTCGCTGCTTGAGGGGGAGGGCAAATCAATGTCTACGAGGACAGACGCCGCCGCGACGACCGACACCGTGCGCACGCTCACCGCTGACGCGCCCGGGAACGGGGTAGAAATTGTCTCCAACAGCGATCTTGGGCGCCACCTGCTGACCGTTCGGGGTTTCCAGTTCGTCTTCGGCGCGCAGGGCGACCCCTACGCAATGCTTCTGCGGGCGGGCGCCGACGACCCCGCGGTTCTGGGCGCCCAGGTGCGTGACCGCGGCCCGCTGTACAGAAGCGAAGCCGGCGCCTGGGTGACTGGACACCACGCGCTCGCAGGGGAGATCCTCCGTGACCCGCGACTCTCGTTGCGTCACCACGGTGACGGGTCATCGCAGCAGCATATGTTCCAGGACATCTGGGATAACCCGAAGATATGCCACATCGTCCCGCTCGACGGTGCCTTTCTCAACCTGTCGCGTGGGGACTACGAGCGGCTCGGCACCTTGTTCCAGCCGGTGCTGGGCGACCTGGCCGTTGCGGGGACTGTAGACCGGTTCATCTCCGGTCTGCCCGACGAGTTCGACCTGGTGGCGGACTTCGTTCGGCCAGTCGCGGTGGCGGTGGCCGCCGACCTCCTCGGCCTCGCGGAGGCCACCCGCGACCGGTTCGCCGGGTTGGTTGCGGGTCTTGGAGTCGCGCTGGACGCGGGGTTGTGCCCGCCGCAGTACAAAACGGCTCGCGCATTGCTGACCGGAGTGGCCGAGGTCCGCGAACTACTAAGCACACCGGGGCTCTTCGGCGACCGCCGGCCGGCCGCCGACCCCGATGACGTTCTCGCGGCCGCCGTGCTGACCGCGGTCGCCGGCGTCGAGGTGGCCGTGACCCTGACGTGCAACGCGATGGCGGCACTGCTGGCACATCCGGACCAGTGGCAGACATTGCTTGGGGAATCGGGGCTTGCCGCCGGCGCGATCGAGGAGACTCTCCGGTTCGACCCGCCCATCCGGTTGGAGAACCGGATTGCCACGACGGACGTCGAGCTTGCCGGCCACCAGATTGCCGCGGACACCCAACTGGTCGTGGCCGTCGATGCGGCGAATCGGGATCCTTCGGTCTTCCCGGACCCGGATCGTTTCGACATCACGCGAAACTCTGACGCTGACCAACTAGCCCTCTCCGGTGGTCTCTACGACACGTTCGTGGCGCCGATGGCCGTGGCGCAGGCCCGGGTCGCGGTGGAGGCGCTAGCGTCCCGCCTGCCTGCCCTGCGGCAACGCGATCGAGTGCTGCGCCGGATGCGTTCCCCGGTCACGGGTGGGGTCCTGCGATTCCCGGTCGCGAAGCGGTAGAGGGGAGACGCAATGCGGATTCTGGTCACATGCTTCGCGATGGACGCACATTTCAACGGTGTGGTGCCACTTGCCTGGGCCCTGCGGACCGCCGGGCACGACGTGCGGGTGGCGAGCCAGCCGGCCTTGACCGACAGCATCACCTCGGCTGGCCTGACCGCGGTACCGGTCGGCACGAACCCCATGATGCGCGAGGTCATACAGCACGTGGGCCCTGCCATGTACGCCCTCCATTCCGACCCCGACTTCCTCGAACACCGACCGGAGTTGCTGAACCTCGACTTCCACATCGCGTCCAACTCAATGCTGAACGCGACCTACTACATGCAGATCAACAACGAGTCCATGGTAGACGGGTTGGTGGACTACGCCCGGCACTGGAAGCCGGACTTGGTCATTTGGGAGCTGTTCACATTCGCCGGCGCGGTAGCGGCCAGGGCGACCGGTGCCGCACACGCCCGCATCCTGTCCTTTCCCGACACCTTTTACGGCGTGCGCAAGGTGTTCCTGGAGAAGTTGACGAAGTCACCGGAGCGCCATGACGACTCGCTCGCGGAGTGGCTGACGCTCGTGCTGGACCGGCACGGCTGCGAGTTCGACGAGGAGGTCGTGACCGGCCAGTGGACCATCGACCAGATGCCCACGGGTGTGCGGCTGCCCCTTGGCCTGCCCACGGTTGAAATGCGTTACCTGCCCTACAACGGTCCGACGCCCGCCGTGGTCCCCGAATGGCTGTGGCAGGCACCCGACCGACCCAGGGTGTGCTTCACCCTGGGTGAGACGATTCGCCAGACGGAGTTCCCCAACGCGCTCAACGTGGCTGACCTATTCGACGCGATCGAGGACCTCGACATCGAAGTCGTGGCCCTGCTCGGCGAAAAGGAGCTCGACGGCGTCGGGAAGATCCCGGACAACACCAGGGTCGTGGACCGGGTCCCCCTGGCCGCGCTTATGCCGAGTTGCTCGGCGATCGTCCACCACGGTGGCGCGGGAACGTGGGCGACAGCGGCGGCCTACGGCGTTCCCCAGGTCGCAATGGGCTGGATGTGGGATGCCATTTACCGCGCCCAGCGGCTCGAGGAGTTGGGCGCGGGACTGCACATCCCGTCGTTCCAACTGACGGCGGGAGGTTTGCGGGAGAAGCTCGTAGGCGTCCTGTCCGAGCCATCGTTCGCCACGGGAGCGGCCAACCTGCGAGATGCGATGGCGAGCACCCCAAGCCCGGTAGAGACCGTCGGGAAGCTGGAACATCTGACAGCCTTGCACCGGGACGTGGCGCGGTGCAAGGCCGAGTCATCGGGGGAACCCGCTCCACATGGAGTGGTGAACGGGAGCTGATTCAATGGCGAACACCGGGGCGATGTTCAACAAGCACGATCTGCTCGATCTCGACGACGAGTTGGGCGACGAGGCGCGGAACACGCGTGACACCGTGCGCACCTATGCCACGGCCGAACTGGGACCGCGGATCGCCGACTGGTACGAACGCGGGACGCTGCCCCGCGAGGTGGCGGAGGGACTCGGCGCGCTCGGCCTGTTCGGCATGCAACTGAACGGGTACGGGTGCCCCGGGCTCTCGGCAGCCGCCTACGGCGTCGCCTGCCGCGAGCTCGAGGCGGTGGACTCGGGGTTGCGCAGCTTCGTGTCGGTCCAGGGCTGCCTCGCCATGTTCGCGATCCACCGCTACGGTAGCGAGGAGCAGCGGCAGGCATGGCTACCGGCGATGGCCACGGGCGAGGTGCTCGGGTGTTTTGGCCTCACCGAGCCGGAAGCTGGTTCCGATCCGGGTTCGATGCGCACGTCCGCCCGCCGCGACGGCGTCGACTGGGTGCTGTCCGGCACCAAGACGTGGATCAACAACGGCGCTATCGCCGACGTCGCGGTGATCTGGGCGCGTGCGGAGGAGCGCATCCTAGGGTTCCTGGTACCCACCGACTCACCGGGATTTACCGCACGCGAGATCACTGGCAAGCTGTCGTTGCGTGCCTCGAACTCGGCTACCGTCGTGCTCGACGACGTCCGGGTACGGTCCTCTGCGCTGCTTCCCGGAGCACGCGGACTGAAAAGTGTGCTGTCGTGCCTGAACGAGGCCCGCTTCGGCATCGTGTGGGGCGTCGTCGGCGCCGCCAGTGCCTGCTATGCCAGCGCGCTCGACTACGTGGGTGGTCGCGAGCAGTTCGGCCGGCCGCTGGCCTCCTATCAACTCTCCCAGCGCAAGCTCGCGGACATGGCGGTCGCGGTCACGCACGCCGGGATGACGGCGCTGCGGCTGACCAGCCTCAAGCAGGCCGGACGGCTGACGCCCGTGCAGATCAGCCTCGGCAAGCTCGCCAACGCGCGGTCGGCGATCGAGGTGGCCCGCATCGCACGAGGCATGCTCGGTGCCAACGGGATCACCCTCGACTACCCGGTGATGCGGCACATGGCCAACCTGGAGGCTGTGACCACCGTCGAGGGCACCGAGGAGGTCCACACGCTCAGCATCGGCCACGCGGTCACCGGCTTGCCCGCGTTCCGCTGAGTCCTGTCTGTCAGGCTGGGATGAGGCAGCCATTCCGGAAGCGTTAGGCTTGTCGGGAGACAGGAAGAGGATCATTGTGACGCTACCCAGCACGCCTGGTGAACAGGGCGGACGGCCGAAACGGCGAACGTTCACGGCGGAGTACAAACTCCGCATCGTGGCGGAGTACGACGCGGCGAAGGCCTCGGGTGAGGGCGCGGCGATCCTGCGTCGGGAGGGCCTGTACCACTCGCACATCCTGGAGTGGCGGGCCGCCTGTGACGCGGGCGCGTTGACCGCTCTGGGCACCCGAAAGAGCCCGGTGTCGGAGAGTCGGCGCCGCAGCGGCGAGGCGGCGGAGATCGAGCGGTTGCGGCGGCGCAACGAGCGTCTGGAAGCAGGCGACGAGGTACGTGTCCGCGGTAGCCAGTGAACTGCCGAAACGCAACGGGTGGACGATCGCGGAGCACGTCGGGGACCGCACCCCGGACCGCACGCAGCGGTTGCTGAACCGGGCGGTGTGGGACACCGATGCGGCGATGAGCCTGGTACGTCGGTTCGTGGTCGACGGGCTGGGCACGGCAGCCCGACGGCGGCGGGGACTGGTGGTCGGGGCGTTGGACGAGACCGGTCAGCGCAAGCGTGGCACCGCCACGTGTGGGGTGAAGCGGCAGTAAATGGGCTGCGCGGGTCGGGTGGACAACGGCATCAATACGGTGCACCTGTCGTACGTGCGGGAGCAGGTCGGGCACTCGTTGATCGGGGCCCGGCAGTGAATCCCCGCCGAGCAGATCGACGACCCGGACACCGCCCAGGCGATGGGATTACCGGCTGACCTGCAGTTCCGCACCAAGGGACAGTTGGCAATCGACATCTGCGCGGACGCGTACGCCGACGGGGTGCGCTTCGACGTGATCTGCGGCGACGAGGTCTACGGGGGCTGCACCCAGTTGCGGGAGTTCCTCGAACAACACCAGCAGGCGTACGTGCGGGTGGCCTGCACCTTCATGCTGGAACTCGGCGGGAATCTGCGGTTGACCTGCCAACAAGCCGTCACGCAGATGGTCGGCCCTCGCCAGTGGGAGGTGCGTTCCGCCGGGACAGGGTCGAAGGGGCTGTCCCGCACCGGGTTTGATGGAGACGTCGAAACCTGGGAGGAACACCAGCGATGCCCGCA
>NZ_JBHMIS010000065.1:0-8940 GCF_048060415.1 Micromonospora sp. LOL_024 | reverse complement strand
ACATCACCGAAGCCACCCGATGGGCCAACCGCGACATGAACAGGCCATTCACCATCCTCGGTCTTACCGGATGATGTTGAAACGGCCGTGCTCACCGGGGCTCGTGGTGGTCTGCGGTCGGGCCGGTCCGTGCGGTGTTGACTTTGATCTTTAGCCGCTGCGGCTCAACCGGGCAGGGTTTCGATCGGCTGGCCGGTGAGCGTGGCGATGAGGTCGAAATCCTTGTCGACGGCCAAGACGGTCAGTCCGGTCTTTTCGGCGGTTGCGGCGATCAGCAGGTCGGGGATTGAAGGAGCGCGGTGTTGGCCGCGGTCGGCGAGCAGCATCTGCACTTCCAGCGCCCGGTCCTCGATTGCGGGTGTGAGGTGTTCGACCGGCATCAGTGACAGCGGTGGGGCAGCGAACTGTCGGCGCCCCGCTTCTCCCGAGCGCGCCGAGTAGCCGAGTTCGAGGCGCGTGATGGTGGAGAGCCGGACGAGCCCTCGGCTGATGCGCGCGCTCCACTCGTCACGGTTCGCCGTCTGGCCGAGTTGGAGGCGTACGTACGCGGACTTGTCGATCAGCCAGTTCGTCACCGCCACGCGGCATCCATCACCGCAGGGTCGGCAAGGTCGGTGAAGGTCTCTGCGGACCGTTGCCAGTCCTCAGCAGTGACGGTCCGGTCGCCGGCGGGGGTGATGTTCTCCTCGAACTTGCGGCGTAGGTACTCGTTGCGGGACAGCCCGAGGCTGGCGGCTGCGGCGTCGATGCGGTCCACGGCTTCTTCGCTGAGATCGCGGACGAGGATGTTGGGCATGCAGCACCTCCCTTGACAGGTGCTATCACGATATCACGCTAGCAGTGGCGTGAACGCGGATCCGGAGCGGTTGCCGCCCACGCCTCGTTGATCTGTGGACGGTTGAGCGACCCAGGCTGACCCGAACCCACGGTCGCTTGCTGTTATGGTGCTCCGTTGGTGCTCGGATGTCCGGTACGTGAGCAGCACGAACCGATCGGAATCGGCGACCGACGCGTCGCCCGCCCGTCCATGTCACGCCTGATCTTGAACCCCATCCGCTGTAACGCCCGGACCAGCAGATACCCAACCCGCATATTTCGGCATGCAGCACCACTGACTGATACACGCGAAGTGGCGGCTACGCACCGCAAAGAGCATCTGACGGGTTCGGACTACGGATCAGAAGGTTAGGGGTTCGAGTCCCTTCGGGCGCACTTCACGATCAAGGCCGTGACCAGCAGAAACGCGGGTTACGGCCTTGATCGCTTCTGTGTGTTGGGACGGATCTTCCCAGGATTTGGGCTCTGGTGCTCCGATGGTGCTCCGTTGTCGGTGTGCTGCTTGGGCGGGGTCCGTGCCGGTCGGTGCTGACCAGGGCGTTTGCGTGTCGGCTGGTCTGGATCATGGTCGGGATGCCAGTGCGTCGGGGTGCGGCGACTGTCCGCTATGGCCATCATTGTGGATCTTGCATGTTTGGGTGGACGCCTGGTGGCCGGTCGCTGTTGGCCTGGGCGGGCGCAGGTGACTAAAAGGGGTCGGGACATCGTCCGGGCCAAGGGTCGCCGGTGACGGCCGGAAGGTCCACGCATCTGATTCCCACTCTTTCGACCAGCGCGGCGGAGCCCCGGAGGGCACGCCGGGCCGTCGGCATGACGGGCCACCTCACGCGTCCCGCCGGGACAGTGATGGGGTGATCCCACGCGTTGTCCGGAGCGGTGGCATGGCTGGGCGGCTGTGCGGCGGGGGCTGCCCTGGGGGCGCGGCCGACGTTGGAACATTGCCGGACGTCGACCATCCGGGGTCCGTCGTCGCCCGGTCGCTGGGACCCGTTATCCGTCTGATGGCGCAGGGCGCGGCGGCCGGTGCCGCAGCGCTACGGGCCGCCCTCCTGCGGCTGCTGCGTGTGTCGAGGTGGACACCGAGCGGTCACCCACACCCTGCTTTTCGCGGTGACCGCGGGCCTGGTGGGTGTCGTTGCTGTGCTGGATCGGTGGAGATGTCGCCGCAGCGGTCGTCGCCGGCCTCGCCGCAGCTCTGGCGACGCGCGGGTGCTGTCCAAACGCACCCGTCGGGCGTATGGAACAGCAGGAATCGGGCTCCTGGTCGGGGTGACGGCCGTCGCGTTGTCCGGCCCGGTGGCCGGGTGGTGGTGGGTGGGCCTGCCGCTGGGGCTGGGCTGCCTGGTGCACGCCTAGGCGACGCGCTGACCTTCAGCCGGGTGCCACTGCTCTGGCCGATCCGGATCAGGGGTTGCCGGTGGGCGGCCCTAGGCATCTGGGCGCCGTTACGCTTCCGCACCGGGGCCGCGGCCGAGCGACGGCTGGTCGTGCCCGTCGTGGTCCTGCTCGGTGCGGTCAGCGCGTGGACGCTGATCAGTCCGTGATCGACATCGTCAGCCTGCGGCGGGACGGCGCCCGGATCTGGCCGTTCACGGGCCACCAGGTGACCACATCGAGCAACGCTCCGACCAGTTCGTCGACGGCGTCGTTCCCGCCCTGACGCCGTATCCACCAGGCTGACGCGGCGAGCAATCCACACAGTGTCCACCGGTCCACGCCGGTCGGCCAGGTGCGCGGCAGGTCGCCTCCGCCCGGGGCGGTCGTCCCCGGCCATTCGTCTCCGAGTCGCCGCAGGATTGTGGCCTGGGCGCTGGCACGCGAGGCAGGGCCACGGGCCCGGGTGACCCGCTCGTACAACTCGCCGAGTTCGTCACGCTCCAGCACGCCGACGGCGGAGGCGAAGCCGGCTTTCGGCGCCCAAAAGGTCGAGGCGTCCGGCGTATGACAGTTGATCAGCCGCTCCGTCAGGGTCCGGAATCGAACGGCGTCGTTCCGACGCAGCCGAGCCAGGAGCGGGATGATGCCCTGCTCACTCGCGAGCTCCGCCTCCGTCATCCGCAGGGCGTGCGCGAACATCTCGGGTGACAGGACGTCTGCGGCGTTCAGCGCCAGTCGGCTGGCGAATGCGGTGACCGCCCTGAGTCGGAAGCCATCATCTAGCTCGTCTTCCACCATCGCCCGAAGCGCCCTCTGGAGCTGATCCCCGTCGAGGCTGGGAGCCAGGACGACGAGCACCTGATAATTGCGCCGCCCGGGCTCGTCCGCGAGAGTCATCGCTAGGGCTTCCTCGACGACGGACGCCGGCAGCGGAGCACCGAACGCCTCAAGGACGACCGCGTCCCACTCACCGCTGGCAGCCAGTAACGTACGCAGCGCCGTGGTTGCCGCTTCGGTGGCTCCCGCCTGGTACAGGTACCCGAGCGTGGGGGCGTCCGCCGAATGGGGCCAGTTGGTGATCCGACCCTTCCGTCGGGCGCTCGCCAGTATCGTCAGTACCGCTCCGGCCAGGGAGTTCCGCTCGGCATCGGGGAGATGACGGCTCAGACCCGCGAGGGCCCGCGCGCGCAGAGGACCGTTGCGGCGGGCCAGCAGGACGTCACACGCGCGTCGTACCTGTTCCACCGGAACCAGTTCCGCGAAACGGAGCAGCGGCGGCACCTCGTCCTCGTCGACCAGTGGCATGTGCTCGGCGGCGTACGTGAGAACGCCGCCGAGGAGCTCGTCCTGACCGGTGGAGAGGAGGCGCGACACCAGACCGGGCGCCCAGAGCGCCACCTGCGCGGCGCTCTCCTCGTCATCGCCCACCGCGGCAGCCCAGGCCCGTGGCAGAGCCTCGTCCGGCAGCGCCCCGCTGAGCGCCTCCACGGCCCGCGCGACGCCCCCGAGACCGTATACCCGCTTCTCGATCAGCTCCATGCTCCCGACACGGTCCGCCGAGGTTGCGGTCAACGGTCGCCACACCCGTTCCTCCGTCCACATAGGCACGGAGCGTGACTCGGACTCCAGCAGCGCCAGCGCGTCCACGGCGGCCCCCGAGAGCAGTACCGGGGCGAGCCTCGCCACCGCGTCGGCCCGTGTCTGCGGCTCCGGGATCCCTCGGACGAAGGTCAGGGCGCGCCTCCCGATCCGGCTACGCGCCTCGGGGGGAAGACGTCGTCCGATCTCGGCTACGGCGGACAGGTCGTCCAGCCGTACGGGGCTCGACGTGCTGTCGACGGCTTGTCGCAGCACGTGCTCGGAAAGGTACGGGGCGAGCACGTTGAGTGCCGTCACCCGGGTGCCTGACTCGACGGCGTCCTCCGTGTTCACCGCTCGCAGCGCCACCCCGAGTTCCTCCTCGCTCAGATGCGGCGCGATGGTCGCGAGCGTCTGCGCGTACCTGGGGTCGTCTTCCCATGCCTCAACGGCTTCCGCGACGTAACGGCGACGCGTCTCCGGAGAGAGATACCTGACCAGGTGTGGCCGGGTGTCCCAGACGAGTGGCCGTTCTATCTGGACCGGTGGCCATGCGATTTTCGGTGTCGCTGACATCTCCCGCTCGGCGTAGCCGCGTGCCTCTTCGGGCGGCAGCCGGTCGAGTATCGCGCCGAGCAGGACGTGTCGGACCTCGCGATGCAGCCGGCGACCCGGCTCTCCGTCGGACGGGAACAACTCGTTCAGCCAGCGTCGCACCTCGGTGGTGGACAGTTCTCCGCCGAGCGCGTACAGCAGACCAGGCGCGTTGTAATCCAACCTGAACCGCAGCGCCAGCTCCAGCAGGGTGGGCACTTCTGACCTACCCCAGTCGAGGTGTGCGGCCACATGGAGCATGTGGGCGGCCACGTCCATGTCCACGCCCTTCTCCAGCACCGACCGCAGTCGCTCGATGCCGCCCGTGGGCCGGGGGCCGTGCGTGGAAGGCCTGTCGCCCCGTACGCCGGGCCGGTTCTCGAGCAGGGTCAGCACGTCGTCGACGACTGCCTCGGTGACGGGCGAGTGCTGGAGCAGGGCAATCAGTTGATTCCGGTCCGGCTCGTGCTTTCCCGCGCCGAGGACCCGGATCGCCTTGCGCGCTCCGGCACCCCGGTCCGGATTCAGAAACAGGGCGACGACGGCCCGGACGAACTTCCTGTTGCCGTACCGATCCTTCAACAGAGGGTGTTGAACCAGGTCCTTCAGCGCGTCGTGCGGCAGCCGGGCGGCCGCGGTGGCCAGTGGGCCGGGCAGCAGTCGACCGTTCTCGGTGTCGAGGGCCAGTTCGACCACGACCGGCACCAATTCGTCGGCCAGGAGCGGCAGGACCGCCTCCAGCACGGCGGAGCGTTCCTGGCTGCCGTACGAGGCGGCGAGGCGGAGCACGTCCGGATGCATCCGCTCCGGCAGGTCCGGTACGAGAAGGCGAACCCCCACCGCCTGATGATCCCGATTGCTCATGATCGCGACTCGCTGGAATCCCTGCTCGACGGCCCAGTGTCCACGGATGACCATCTCCCGCACCAGCCTGGGCGGGGTGGCCGTCACCGCCGAGGTCACGCTCGCCTGGATGAGGCGGTAGCGCAACCGGAGCGCGAGCCGCCCGGTCGCCGCCTCCGCCAACTCGACGTCACGCAGATAGCTGCCGACATCACCGGCCTGCGTGTGCACCGTGTACCAAAGATTCTCCCGACCCCGGCTCAGCGCGAGCAGGCGGTGCAGATCCGCTTCCCGGTCTGTCGCCAGCAGGTGCGACGCCAGATGCCGGACGGGATACCCACCGTCCGCGCCGGCCAGCTGCGGCTGGGCCGCCAGGGTCCCGAGCCCGGACTCCAGGCCACCCCACGCCGCCAGGTAGCGCTCGCAGATCCGGGCGTGAGCCGCCCGGGCCGCCTGCCGGAGGGTCCCGTCGGACGCGCCCGACAGGTACTCCCGGAGACTCGGGTGGTGGGGCGCGTACCGGACCGTCTCGTCCGCCTCCTCACCGGGGCCGACGACCGTGCAGAAGGGCTGCAGCCCGTCGCGCATGAGAGCGTCCACGAGCGACGGCTCGTCCAGCCCGGCGAGCGAGCAGAGAGTGTGGGCGTCCACCGGCTCGCCAGCCACGCCGAGCGCCGCGAGCAGTCGGACGCGTCGCTCGTCGTACTGTCTGTCCCCGCCGAGGCAGATCGACAGGACGCGACTCTGGTAGTAGGCCTCCAAGCCTTCAGGTAACCCGGGAAGATCCCGCATCCTCCGCGGATCCTGACCAATGGACTCGATCACGTAGTGGGCGTAGACCCACGAACCTCGACTGCGTTCCAGGATCCGCAGGGCGAAGGCCTCCTCGGCGACGCCGTGTCCTTCGAGCGCCCGGGCGATACGGGGGTCGTTTCGGGCGCGGTCACGGAGGAAACCCTCCAGAGCTTCACAATTATCCGCCGATTCCGGCAATAGCGCCACACGACGTGTCTGGTCCCACGGAAGGTTCCTGAATTGCCCGGTCCGCGCGGTCACGACGACGTACACGCGCTCCGGAAGCCACTGCGGCAGTCCGAACGGCAACTCGATGGCGGGATACTCGTAGGCGGCGTCCAGCGCGTCGACGACCAGGACGATGGGCCGTGTCGACCCCTGCTCGTTCCGCCGTCGCGCCGCCTGCTCGATGACGTCGGCCAGCCACTCGACCTCTCCGCTGGAGTCGGAGAGCCAGCCACCGGGGGCGAGATCGTCCAACTTCCACGCGGTGATGAGCTGAGCGCTCAGGCTGCGCACGACTGCCGCCGTCAGTCCCGCTCCGGCGCCGTTCTGCACGAAGTGCGCGGCGTCCGTCTCCGGTCGCGCCTCGACCCACGCCGCGAAGGCCGACTTCCCCATGCCGGGCTCGGCCTCCACCGCGAAGTATCCACGATCCTGTTCTTCTATGAACCGACGGAAATTCGCGACCAACGGATTGTTCGGGTAGTAGGCCCGGGTCAGCGAATCGACGTACGCTCCGTACGACTGGGGAGCATCCCGGAGCGGATGGGCCCCGGCGGTTGCCGTGAGCGTGATGTTGATGTTGCCGCTGTTGTTGTCCGCGTTGATGATAGGGCTGTTGTCCCCGCCCGTCTCCGACGGCCCGCGTTGCTGGGGGAACGGCCACCACTTTATCATGAAGTCGGATCGCCGTTCGCGCCGGATGGCCTATCGGATCTCGGTGGTGCGTGAAAGGTGATGCGTCCGCTGTTGTTGTCCGCGTTGATGATGGGGCTGTGATCCCCGTGCGTCTCAGATGTCGGGGCAGCGGGCGGCGGTGATCCGGGGTGCTGGAGCGCGGTCAGCCCGACCCAGAGCAATGCGACCGCGACGAGTCCCACGACAAGCGGTGGCGTGGGACCCGCGGTGACCAGATTGGTCAGGACACTGGCGACGATTCCCAGCACCACCGAAATGGCGGCAATGAGTCTTTGGTTCATCTGCCCCTACCCGTGCGACGGCGACCCAGGTTCGCTGACTGCCTCTCCCATCCTGCCATCGGTTGCGACAGCCACACCAGCCCGTCTACTCGCTCACCGGAATCGACGAAGGCAGCTAACCGAGCATGGGTCGGGCATGGTCAGACCGTCCGGCGCCTCAGGGGACGTCTGCTCTTTCAGGAGTCCGACGCGGCGCCGCCGCCAAGCGACTACATCGACTTCACCTTCCCGGAGGGTCATTCAAAACCCGGTGTGGCGGTTCTGAAGATCTCCAGGGCGGTGACGGTGCGTAGTACGTCGGGGAAGTCGGTCATGATCCGGTGGTAGCCGGTCTTGAGGATCTTCCAGTTCTTGAGGTGGCTGATCGCGCGTTCGACGGCGGCGCGGAGTCGGTTGACGCCGTAGTTGTAGGTCTTCTGCTTGGTGGTCAGTTCGCCGCCGGGTGGTTTCTTGTGCGGGGTGATCGGTCCGGTGTCCTGGTAGCCGCCGTCGCCGATCATGCCGGGGCCGCCGGCGGCGTAATGGTCGGCCCAGCGGTCGGCGATGCCGGAGATGAAGAACGCCGCGGCGTCGTGGCGGGCGCCGTCGACGGGCTCGCCGACGTCGGCGACCCGGCCGTCGAGGTCGGCGATGACCTGCACGTTCTGCCCGCACAGGTGTTTCTTGCCGGAGAACAGGCCGTGGTAGGCCTCGCGTTCGCCGACCGGGGCGACGAACCCGTCGACCAGCACGCCTTCGCGGCGGGTCTGGGTCAGGCGCTGGTCGACTTCGGGGCGGGTGACCCAGCGCAGGATCGGTTGCAGGATCTGGTGGTAGCGGGTGATGGTGGCCTGTGAACAGCCGAACACCTCGGCCACGACCTCGTCGGGCATGTTGTGCCGCAACCCGAACAGCACCGCGATCACCGCAGTGGGCAGCGGCAACACGTGCGGACGCCCGACCGGAGGTTTCTCCCACTCGTCGCCGACGACTTCGCGGACCCGGCCGGTCAGGTCAGCGAGCCGGTCGCTGGGCAGTCCTGTCATACTCTCACAGCGCGGCGGCTGGCCCTCGATCATCTTCCACACAAAGTTGATCTACCCGGGAACCAGTCGTCGCGTCTACTTTGGATGGCGTACGTTCGGTCAGGTCCACCCTCGATGGTCACGCACCGTGACATCTGCGAGTGTCGTCTTACTTTTGAATGGCCCCTCCCTGACGTGCCCGCACGGCCCCGGCGTTGTTCCAACTTGAGTTGATCTGTCCGTGTTGAAGTCCGGACGAGAGGCGAGTTGCAGGACGAGCGCCACTCCTGATGATCTTTCGGGTGACTAGCCTCGAAGATCACCACCGGAGTCGCGCTCGTGACGTCATCTTCCCTGATCGACCCTGTTGTTGACCACCTCGCCGACATGGCGTTGTGGGAGGCCGAACTCGCCGTAGACGCGGTGGTCACCGATCCGCTGCAGGTGGTGTCCCCGCTGGTGGCCCGGCTGGCGCAGGTCCCGGACCCTCGTCGGCTGCGCGGGTTGCGCCATCCGTTGCTGGTCATCCTCGTGCTGACCGCGTGTGCGACTCTCGTGGCCGGTAACGACGGCGTGACCGCGATCCGGCAGTGGGCGGCCCGGACCCCGCAGGAAGTCCTGCACCGGCTCGGCGCCCGCCGCAACCCGTTGACCGGCCGATACCTGGTGCCCAGCGAACGCACCTTCCGGCGGGTCCTGGCCGCCGTCGA
>NZ_JBHMIS010000064.1:0-9058 GCF_048060415.1 Micromonospora sp. LOL_024 | reverse complement strand
CCGATCAACCCAACTCATCGACGCAGTCACGTAACGTCACCGGTTTTACGCAATGGCCCTGGATGGTGTGCTTGTTCAAAGCGGGGCGATGGGGCCGACTGTCCCGAAGGTGTTCCGTAATGATGGTGGCACTGGTGGGCAGGTTCTCCCACGCACTACGGCTGGCGGAGATGCTATAACTTACCGTGAGTGGGGCACGGTTCCCGGCTCGGGAAACCCTAAGCCTGGCGGCGAACGAATTGTCACTGGATCTGATGGGTCTGTTTACTATACTCCGGATCACTACCAAACCTTTATTAGGTACTGATGATGGCCAACTTCGGCGACCTGTGGACCACTAGCCAACCCCGGATGCACGTGCTGTCAGATTCGACCGATCTTGATTCTCTGCGCAGGTCAGTGCCTGTGTCTGGCGGGGTCGTGGTAAAGCTTGACGGCGGGCTAATGCGTACTGTTGAAGCGCTTTTTGCCGAGTTTGTTCGCGAGTTACGCTTTCCCGAATACTTTGGTTGGAACTGGGCAGCATTCGCTGAGTGCATTACAGAATTGTCTGGGTGTCCTGCTCGCGCGTACTTGCTGGTAATCGAACGAGCGGACCTATTGCTAGGGGATAGCCCGGCTGATCGGGAGATCTTCTTTCGGCTGATCAAGGACGTGTCTTCTGAATGGGCTAATTCGTTTGGGTTGGGTCCAGAGTGGGATGGCGGAGAGGTTCCTTTCAACGTTGCTCTGCTTTGCTCCGATGAAGCACGAATGCAGCTCGAAGGGAACGCCGGGTGCCGCCGATGAGCAGTAAGGATTCCTCCATGCGAAGTAATTGCGGGACTGCGGAGTGCGCCAAGAGGCGTGGTTGTGCGCCTGAGTTGCTGTCACAGCTGCTGTCAGACGCCGAGCATGTATGCAAATGTATAGACTGAATCTGTTTGACCCGACAGTGGGCGGGGGTGGCTCGGTGGCACGGCGCGTAGCGGCGTGGCGTCGATCCCCGGAACCCGTCGCGTGGGTTGAACCGTGATGGGATCGTCATGGCCTTGATTGCTTCGACTGGGAGGCATCGCCTGGCCGCCCTGGTCGTCGCGCGGGCGCGTGCGCGCGCGGCCGTAGGCCTGTAGCGCGTGCGCGCGGCCCGGCGCAAGCCGGGCCGTCTTGATTAGGTGAAGCAATTTTTAGCCCAGTGGCTCCGTCGGTGGCGGGCTGCTGGGCTACGCCTTGGGGTTGCGGCGTGCCTTCTTCGGTGTCGGCGGCTCGGCGGGCTCGGGCGCTTCGCTGGCGGCGGCTCGTCCGAGGTTGGCTTCGTAGGCGGCGAGGTCGTCGGCGAGGTCGGTGTGTGCTTGTTGGAAAGTGGCGAGTTCTTCGGTGGCTTGCCAGGCGGCGGCGGTGTCCTTGTTCATGAAGGCGTCGACGATCTTGCCGCTGATGCGGTCGCGTTCGAGTAGGTAGAGGGCGAGGCGCCGGTTGAGTGCCGGGTTGTCGCTGATGACCGGTGTCTGGGTGGTCGCGGCGATGGGTCGGCCGTCGGCGTCGGTGCCGATGCGTTCGGGTGCCTGGGGGTGGACGAAGGTGCCTTTGCCGACGACGGCGTAGGTGAGGCCGCGGTGTTGCAGCTCCCGTAGGGCGCGTTGGGCGGTCATGGAGGCGACGCTGTAGGTGTCGGCCATGCGCCGGGCGGTGGGGAGTACGTCGCCGGGGGCGAGTTTGCCGGTGCGGATCTGGTCGACGATGTCGTCGACGACCCGTTGGAACAGGGCGCGTCGGTCGTCGGCGTCGTGCGGCATGTGCTGATCGTAGTCGTCCTGTCCTGATTGAGCTACACGGGCTACTCAAGATTCCTGGGTCAAACCCCTTGACTAGATCACGATTGTCACGTGAAGCTTAGGAAGCCTAGTAATCACGCCGTTGGGGTGTGGTGGGCGAAAGAAGGAGAACGCTCGTGTTGGTACTGCCGATTGACGGTGGTAGGGGGCTGTTGGTGCTCGCTGCGGCGACACCGCAGTTCAAGGACAAGGAGAACAGGGTTGCCGCCATGGACCGCACCACGGGTGCGCCGTTGGTGGAGGTGCCCCTGGCGTTGACGGCCGACGGTGGGACCCCGCAGGTGTTGCGGGTGTCGGTGCCGCAGCCGTCGGTGCCGAAGGACCTCGCGGTCGGCCAGTGGGTCAAGGCGACCGGGCTGACGTTGGTGGCGGGGGAGAAGAACGGCCGGGCGTGGCAGATCTTCCGCGCGTCGGCGTTGACGGCGGTGAAGCCTGGATGACGACGATCGATTCGACTCATCTGAGGCTGCTCACCATGGTTCCCGCCGTGCTGCTGGGCGTGGCGGCTGTCGTGGCGACGGCGTGGCTGGCCGCCCATGTGGTGCGGTATCTGCTGGCAGACGCCGAGATTCGGCCCGCGATACGCGTCGGCTGGCGGATCCGATACACGTGGCGGCGTACCGCCGTGCGGGTGGGCCTGGTCCAGACCGAACACGTCCGTCCGCCGTCGTGGTCGTCTCGACCGCAGACGGTAGTGGTGCGGCGGGAGTTGGTTCCGGCGGTCCGGGTACGGGCGCGGCGGTGGGGTGTCGAGGTCGACGCCTCCACGGTCGGCCGGCTCGGCCTGGTCGAGTTCCAGCATGCCGCCGGGCATCTCGCCGACGCGTGGCGCGTGCCGCAGGTACGGGTAGCGCAGGTCCGTCCCGGTCTGGTCCGGCTGCGGGCGCTGATGGTCGACCCGCTCACCCAACCGACCGCCTGGGACGGGCAGACCACGACCGCCGACCACCTGGAGACGTGGTCGGCGGGTATCGACGCCGACAGCCAGCCGGTCACCATCCGCTCCTCCGGAGTGTCCGGGGTGGTGGTCGCGGGGCTGGCGGGCTTCGGCAAGACCTCGCTGCTGAACGCCCGGTTCTGTCAACTCGCACCGAGTCCGGCGGTGCAGTTCGTGTTGATCGACGGCAAGGGCGGCCCGGACTACGACGAGCTGTTCCGCCGGGCGTGGCTGTCGGCGAAGGACGACCCGGAGCAGGTCCGTGATCATTTGGCGCGGGTGCATGAGCTGATGACCCACCGTCAGCGGTGTATCCGGGCGGTGCTCGGGGTGAAGAACGTGTGGCATCTCGGCCCGTCCGCCTCGTGGCCGCTGGTCGTGGTGGTGATCGATGAGGCGCACACGTTCTTCAACGAGTCCAAGGGCACCGACGTCGAGTCGAAGAAACGCGATGCGGTGGCGCGGCAGACGGCCCGGCTGGTGGAGGAGCTGGTGCGCAAGGGCCGCAACGTCGGTATCCAGGTGATCCTGGCGACGCAGAAGGCCACCGGGCATGCGATCCCGACGAAGATCCGGGACAACTGCCAGGTCGCGGTCAGCTTCGCGCAGCGCACCAGCGAGGCGGCCACGGCGGTGCTCGGCTCGGACATCACCGGCTTCCCGGATGAGCATCCGCGCCGGTTGCAGGACCCCGCCTACATCGGGGTCGCCTCGATGGTGGCCGAAGGCCGGCCCGGGTTCACTCTGGTCCGCACCCCGTACGTCAGTGACGCCACCGCTGGCCGGATCGCATCGGACACCGCCGCGCTGGTGCGCGACCCGCTGCGGCTGCTCGCAGACGCCGGCGGGGCGATTCCGCCGGATGGTGAGGACAGGGAGGGCGGCGGCTCATTCCGCCAAGAACACCCCGCCGCTCTCCCCGCAAGTAGCCCTCCCACGAGTGGAGAGGAGCTGCGCCGATGATGCCATCCACCCCTCACAGCGTCGACCTCGACACCCTGCTCCGCATCGCCGCCGCTCACGAGGTGGAGGGTCGGGTCGGTGCGTGCCGGCACCCGATCCGGTTGACCGGGCGTGGCCTGCTGGTCGAGGCCGGCACCGGCCGTGTCCTCGCCGACACCGGCGACCGGCAGACGATCACGGTACGGTGCCGCAACCGCCGTGCCGCCAGGTGTCCGGCGTGCTCGACGCTGTACAAGCTCGACGCCTTCCACCTGATCGCCGCCGGGCTCCGCGACCAGCCCACCACCGTGGCCCGGCCGCGGGTGTTCATGACGGTGACCGCGCCGTCATTTGGGCCGGTGCACCTCGGCCCAGCCCGCAACGGCGTCCCTCGTGCCTGCCACCCCGACGAGTCCAGGTGCGGCCGATGGCACCTGTCGGGCGATCCGCTGATCGGCACCCCCCTCGAACCGGAAGGCTATGACTATCCGGGGCAGGTGTTGTTCAACGCCCACGCCGGGATGCTGTGGGCGCGGTTCACCACCGAGGCACGCCGCACCCTCGCGGCTGCGGCGGGTCTGTCCCGGCGGCAGGCGGCACGGCAGGTGCGAATCGCCTTCGCCAAGGTCGCCGAGTTCCAGGCCCGGGGCGTGGTCCACTTCCACGCGCTCGTCAGGCTCGACGGACCGGACGGCCTGCCCACCCCGCCGCCGACCTGGGCAACCAGTCTCCTGCTGGAAACCGCGATCCGCCGGGCGGTCCCCGTCGTCACCGTCGCCACGCCAGCGGTCGTCGGAGGGCGTGTGCTGCGGTGGGGGCGACAAATTGACATCCAGCCACTTCCCGCAGGGGATGTGGTGGTTGCCCGGTACGTGGCGAAGTACGCCACGAAGACCGCCGAGGCCGTCGGCGTTGACGTGCCGCCGCTGTTCTGCCGCGCGTGCAGAGGCGACGGCCTGCGCCTCGGCGACGACGCTCGGCGCTGGTGTCGGGTCTGCTCGGGCACCGGCCGCCGTCTCGGCGTCAGCCTCGACCGGCTACCCGCGCATGGCCGCATGTTGGTGGAGACCTGCTGGCGGCTCGGCGGACTGCCCGACCTGCGAGGGCTGCGGCTGCGCCGGTGGGCGCACCAGCTCGGCTACCGAGGCCACGTCACCAGCAAGTCACTGGCCTACTCGACCACCTTCGCCGCGCTGCGCGATGAGCGGCGTCGGTGGCGGCTGACCCGCCACGCCGAAGCTGTCGGCGTCGACCCGACCACCGACCTGCTCACCGTCGGGGACTGGCGCTACACCGGCCAACTCGGGGAGGACCAATGAACAGCCCCGACCTGTTGACCGTCACCGACGTGATGGCCCGGCTGCAAGTCGGCCGGCACACCGTCTACGACCTCATCCGCTCCCGCCGGCTGCGCTCCGTCCGCATCGGCCGCTGCCGCCGCATCCCCGCCCGGTCCCTGGCCGGCTACCTCGACTCACTGACCAAGGAGGCCGACCATGGCCGGTAGAAAGGCCAACGGCGAAGGCACGATCTTCCAACGCGCCGACGGCCGCTGGTGCGGCGCCGGCTACGTCCTCGCCGCCGACGGCACCCGCAAGCGCATCTACGTCTACGGCACCACCCGCCGCCAGGCGGCCGACAAGCTCGCCGACAAGCTGGCCGACTCGAACCGGGGCCTGGTCGTGGCCGCCGACCCGAACCTCACCGTCGGCGATTACCTGACCGCGTGGCTGACCGGCGTCGCCCGGCACCGGCTCCGCGCCACCACCTACGTCACGTACGAATCCCTGGTCCGCCGGTTCCTGATCCCCGGCCTCGGCGGGCGGAAACTCGGCACGCTGACGGTGCGGGAGGTGCGGACGTTCCTCGACCGGCTGCCGAGTGTGTGCCAGTGCTGCGCGCAGGGTTGGGACGCCAAGCGCAATCCGAACCATCCGGTCAAGGCACGTCGGCCGCGCTGCTGTGCCATCGGCAACTGCTGCCGCAGACACATCCGCCCGGCAACGGTCCGCTACATCCGGGCGGTGCTGTCGGCCGCCCTCGCCGACGGCGTCCGTGAAGACCTCCTCGGCCGCAACGTCGCCAGCTCGGTACGGCTACCCACCCCGCGCAGCGACTTCCAACCGTTCACCGCCGGCGAGGCCCGCCGCTACCTGCTCGCCGCCGCCTACCACCGCCACGGCCCCCTGTTCGAACTGGCCCTACGCACCGGGCTACGGCGCGGGGAACTGCTCGGCCTGCGCTGGGACGACATCGACCTCGACGCCGGTCACCTGTACGTGCGACGCACCCTCGCCCGCACCCGAGGCGGCCCCACCTTCCAGCCGGTCAAGACCCACCGCTCCGCACGGCGCATCGTCCTACCCCGCGACTGCGTCACCGCGCTCAAGCGCTACCACACCCGGCAGGACATCGACCGACGCGAGGCCGCCGACGGGTGGACCGAAACCGGGCTCGTGTTCACCACCAGCACCGGCGGGCCGATGGACCCGGCCGCGGTGCACCGCCACCACCAGGCCATCTGCGAACTCGCCGACGTCCGCTACATCCGCTTCCACGACCTGCGGCACACCTGCGCCACGCTGCTACTCGAACAGGGCGTGGACCTGGTGACGATCAAGGACCTGCTCGGCCACGCGCAGATCCACACCACCGCCGACATCTACTCCCACGTCCGGCTCCGCCTACAACGCCACGCCATCGAGTCCATGGACCAGGCGCTGCACCCCGACCAACCTGACGACGACACCGCCTCTGGCGACTGAACCCGACCAACGACAGAGCGCCCCGCTGGGATCACCGCCCCGGCGGGGCGCTCTCATGCCGGCGGCCGTCGGTCGGCTCGTAGGGCCAGGTGAAGAACCGCCGATACAGCGTCCCCGACAGGGTGGTGGGCATGTCCACGCACGCCTCGACGAAGAACCGGGACAGGTAGAGCATCAGCGACACCCGCGCTCCGGCGAACTCGGCCAACAGTTGACGTTTTCGGGTGAGGCACGGCCACGCCTGCCCACACCCCGCGCAGGTCCAGGCCGGGCGAACCGGCAAGTGCATCGACATTCGCTGCTCAACCCTCCGGAACGTACGTGGTCTACGGTGGGAGGGCCGGGCACGCACCCGGGTATGAAGAATGCCGATCTTCGTAACCGGTCCCGGCCCTCCCGGCACAGCACCAGCCAGGTCCGGACTCGATGCACCTCCCCGCTGGGCCTGCCACCAGGATCAGGGGAGACAGATGACCATGGAAGCAGGCGAGGGTCTTCCCTCGTCTACACCCGACACCGCCGACCTCGGCGCGCACCTGCGGACCGCCCGCGAGGCCGCCGGGCACAGCCTCGCCGGCATGGCCGCGCTCACCCACTTCAGCAAGCCCTACCTCGGCCTCGTCGAAACCGGCCGCCGCCCCGCCACCCCCGACCTCGTCGGACGCTACGAACACGCCCTCGGCCACCCCATCGGCACCCCAGCAGACCCGGTCCGCCTCACCCACGAATGGCTCATCGGCGACCCACCTGTCCCCGCGCAGCTACGCGCCGGCCGTCGTATCGGCACCGGGCTCATCGAGACGCTGAAATCCCGGGTGATCGAACTTCGCCACCTGGACGACACCGTCGGCAGCCGCACCCTGCTCCCCGTCATCCGCACCGAACTCGACCAGGCCGAACACCTCGCCCGCACCGCCTCCTACACCGACGCCTCCGGAAAACGGCTGTACACCGTGATCGGCGAACTGGCCCAACTCGCTGGCTGGGTCGCCAGCGACGCCGGCCGCTACCAGGACGCCCAACGGCTCTACCTGTCCGGCGTCACCGCCGCCGAATCGGCAGGAGACCGGGCACTGGGCGCGCAACTTCTCTCCAGCCTCGCCTACCAGATCACCAACGTCGGCAAACGCGAAGACGCTCTGCTCATCGCCCGATCCGCCGTCACCGGCGCACCCCATGCCAGTCCACTCGTCCGGGCGCTGCTGCTGGAACGCCTCGCCTGGGCCGCCGCCCGCCTCCGCGACACCGACACCACCCGCCGCACCCTCGACGCCGTCAACGACGCCTACGACCAGCGCACCGACGGCATCGCCGAACCCGAATGGGTCTACAGGCTCAACCGGACCGAGATCGACGTCATGGCCGCCCGCTGCCTCATCGAACTCGGCACCCCCGCCGCCGCCGAACCCTCCTCACCCGAGCACTCGCCGGCTACAACCACGACCACGCCCGCGAAGTCGCCCTCTACCAAACCTGGCTCGCCGAAGGCCACGCCAGAGCAGGCGACCTCGACGCCGCCCGTGAGGTCCTCGCCCGCATCGACACCACCGCCATCGACGCCGGCTCCACACGCCTCCACCGCCGCATCGCCGCCGTGGATCGCCTCATCGACCGCCGCACACAGAAGAAGAAACCCACCAACAGCACCAGACGACCTACCGAGTAGACGCCCCGGCTGACGGCTCGCTCAGCCCGGCGTGCGCCCACGTTGCTGTCACGGCTGCTGTCAAAATCGCCAACAATCGATTGATTGTCGACGGGAGGTTGAGCGAAAGCCCAGCTCCCTGCCAAGATCGACACCATGACATCGCCGCAGCCGCCGTAACAACGCCACACGTACTATGTACTCGCAGGCAACACGCCGGTGCTCGTACACAACACCAGTCCGGGCGGGTGTGGTGTCTCTGCGATCATCAGTAGGCAGAAGCAGGGCCGGCACGTTCAGGGGCATCCGTTGCACGCCAATACAGGCAAGAGTTACTTCAGTAGTCATGCGGACGCTCAGCGTGTACTGGACGCTTACCATAACGGCGGCGCGACAGTTCTGGGGCAGACGAGTAACGGAAATATCGTTGTTCGTTACGACAGTGTGGTTGGCTATAACAATAATCCAGGCGCGGGTTTTATCGATCAGCCCACGAACGTTTTCATGATCAAGGGTACGAAAAGTCCGAGCGTCGTTCCGGTTAATCCGAACTGGACCTCCTGAGGAGTTGGAGAGATGGAGTCCGCTTTGGTGCGCGAGAATAGGTTGGTGCTCAATGTCGTCCAAGCGGCGTTAGGATTGATCTCAAGGGAAATGCGCGCCATCTCCGTTCGTCTGGATTCGGACCGAATAACTCTCTATGTGGCAGTTTATGAGCGTAGTGCGCAGGTTGGGGAGGATGTCAACGATCTGGTATTTGAGCTGGAGGCCTTGCAGGATGGCCCCATTGCAATAGAATCGTTAATTTATATGGGTGCACCGGATGTTGACTGGCCAGGAAATTCCGCTCGCCGTGTTTATCTGGCGAAAGAAGCATGAAAGCCGAGGTGTGGCCCACGGCCCCGGCGTTGTTCCGGCTTGAGGTGTTCTGTCCGTGTTGAGGACCGGGCGAGGC
>NZ_JBHMIS010000063.1:0-9129 GCF_048060415.1 Micromonospora sp. LOL_024 | reverse complement strand
TGTTTCCCGGAGTACCAGGCGTCGATCGTGTCGCCTTTCACGCTCACGGTGGTCTCGGCGACGCGGTCGGTGTCGAACAGCTTACCGTCGAGGATCACGTGCGACCAGCCGTCACGGCGACCCGACGCAGCGCGTCGTGCAGGGTCGGTGTCTGCGCCGCGAGGACCCGCACGGCCTCAGCGACGTAGCGGTACGCGGTGGCGCTGGACACCCCGTAGCCGGCTCCGAGGGTGGTCTTGTCCTCGCCCTTGCGGAACCACACCAACACCAGAAGCGCCTGGTAGAAGCACGTCAACGCCCTGGCTCGGCGGCGAGTGCCCACCGCCCGACGCTCAGCGCGAAGCAGCCGCGCCACGTGTCGCACGAGTTCCCTGGGGACGTCGAGCCGGGCAGAGAACGTGATCACGTGGAGCCATCTCGGAGACTGATTCCGTCGCAAGAACCTGTCTACCGATGGCTCCACGCCCATATCCCAAGCTGTCCACTATGGCCACTACGCCTGTGTCATCCCGAACCGCCCGTAGATCCTTGTTGAGATCACCTCACTGGACCATCGAAATCCTTCACCATATTCGCGACACGACCTACCGCGAGGACGCCAGCCGGCCGCGCACCGGCAACGCGCCCCGCGCACTGGCCACCCTACGCAACACCGCGATCAGCCTTCTCCGCCTCAGCGGCGCCACCTCGATCGCACCAACCTGTGCCGAAACAGCCGATACCCACACCGATCACGACAAATACTCGGACTCACCTAGAACGGACATACCTCGACCTTGCGAACGCCCTGATGATCGCCTGCTGACGGAAGACCAAGGTCAGCGGAAGTCGTCCGCGTGGTCGACCGCCCACTCGGCGAACGTGCGCCCCGGCCTACCGGTGACGTCGAAGACGGTCGTGGTAGCCACCGGTGGCTCCAACTCCCACTCGACGAAGTAGCCGAGGATGTGGTCAACGATAATCTCCGGCCAGCCTTCCCGGATCATGTTTGCCCGGGCCTCGGCCGGGCTGAGCTCCTCGATGACAATCCGCTTGCCAATCGCCTTGCCGACGGCCTGGATCTGTTCGCGCTGTGTGATCTGCACCGGGCCCGTCAGCTCGTAAATCCGGCCGACGTGGCCGTCCTCGAGTAGCGAGGTGACCACCACGCTGGCGATGTCCGCCTCGTGGACGGGGACGGTGGGCACGTCGAGGTAGGCACTGCGGGCTAGGCCTTCCGCACGAATGGTTGGCGCCCACGCGTCGATCTTGGTCGTGGCGAACTCGCCGGGCCTTACATGTGTCCACTCCAGACCAGATGCCTCAATCGCCTGCTCCACCGAAAAGTACGGCCGGCCGGAGGACGACAGCGACACGACCCGCCGCACCCCTGCCTGCTTGGCGAGGTCGATAACCTCAGCGGGGGCGTCCAACACGCGGTCGCCGTTGATCGAGATCAGGTACATCCTCTCTACGCCGTCGAACAGAGCGGGCAACGTCTCCATCCGGCCGAGGTCGCCCAGAACCACCTCTACGCCGGCAGGCAGTCCCGCAGTGGCGGGGTTGCGGCTGGAAGCCCGCACGTGTTCGTTCGCTGCCATCAGCTGGTCGATCACCTTGCGGCCGACGCTCCCGGTCGCACCGGTCACCAAGATCGTCACTTGTCCTCCTGAATGCAAGCCACTGGTCGGACACCGTCGACGCCCCACCCTTCTCCGCCCGGATCCAATCCCGCTCGCAACAGCCGTACCTACCGGTTCTCAAATGGTTTCCGAGGTAACCAGGCAAACATCGGCCCGACGACCTCGGAGGGGAGAAGCGTGGAGAAGCTGCTGACGATCGCGGACGGGGTCGAGGAGGATACGAGGGCCGCGGTCAGCGCCGGGGACGCCGTGTCGGTGCTGACCGAGGTGATGTCGCGAGCCGTGTTGTTCGACGGTCCGGACTCCCGGGTCACTGTCCAGTTCGACCTCGGAACGGCGGACGAGCGGCTCGGCTATCTGGTCACCCTCGGCCCCGGCGTCTCCACGGTGGAACCGGGATGGCTTCCGGACCCGCCCGCTACGGTGCGTCAGGACCTCAGCGAGCTTGTCAGGGCCGTATTCGGGCCGACCGGCGGTGAACACGCCACCCGTGAGGTCGAGCTGATGGAAGGTCCAGCGCCGCGGACCATCGACCCGGGCACCGTGTTGGCAAAGCGGCGGGCGGCGGCCGTGGCCGTGCACCAGGTACTCAAGGCGTGCTCGCCGGAGCGGGTGGACCTCGACACGTTGGCCCTGCGTTTCGGGTCGGACAAGTGGGCCGACCACTGGTATACCCCGCACTACGGCCGGCATTTCGAGCGGTACCGAAACCGCCGGGTACGGCTGCTGGAGATCGGTGTCGGCGGGTACGACGCCCCGGACCAGGGCGGCGAGTCGCTGCGAATGTGGAAGTACTACTTCCGCCGTGGCCTGATCAACGGCCTCGATATTTTCGACAAGTCGAGCCTTGACGAGCCGCGGCTACGGACGATCAAGGGATCCCAGGCGGACGCGGGGTTCCTCACCGAGCTCGCCGGCCGGATCGGCCCCCTCGACATCGTCATCGACGACGGCAGCCACCTCAGCGCCGATGTGATCCTCTCCTTCCGGACCCTGTTCCCGCTGCTGCGACCCGGGGGCCTGTACGTGATTGAGGACCTGCAGACCTCGTACTGGCCGGGCTGGAACGGCGGCACCACCGACCTCGACAATCCGGGCACGTCGCTGGGATTCCTCAAAACGCTGGTGGACTCGCTGCACCACCAGGAACACACCGGTCGCACCGCGTCCGGGACGGACAACATGATCGGCGGCCTGCACTTCTACCACAACATCGCCTTCGTAGAGAAGAGTGTGAACGCCGAGAAGGCCTCCGCAGCCTGGATTCCCCGTGACCTCCATCCGATGACATGGATGTATCCGCCGGCCACTTCTGAGGAGGGCACGAGGTGACGATCCTGGTGACTGGTGCAACCGGATCCGTTGGCAGGCATGTGGTCGACCAGTTGCTGGCCAGGGGTGCGAATGTACGGGCGCTGTCCCGGAACCCCGCAGCCAGTCTTCGGGCCCGCGTCGAGGTGGTCAACGGTGATCTGCTACGGCCAGACTCGTTGCGGCCCGCACTTACCGGCGTGGACCGGATGTATCTGTTCCCGGTTCCCGACACCGCCAAGGAGTGCGTCGATATCGCGGTGCGGGCCGGGGTCCGGCGGATCGTTGTGCTGTCTTCCGACGCGGTGAACACGCGGTACGAGATCGCCGGGGACAGCATCGACGACCACTTGGCGGTGGAGAACGCCGTGGCGCAGAGCGACGTCGAGTGGACGTTCCTGCGGCCCGTCGCGTTCGCGAGCAACACGTTGTTCTGGGCGCATTCCATCACGACCGAGGGGGTGGTCAGGGCCGCGTATCCGGATGCGGCTCAGGCCCTGGTCCACGAAGCGGACATCGCCGCCGTCGCCGCCGTCGCCCTGCTTGAGGACGGGCACGTCGGCGGCCGGTACACGATCACCGGGCCGGAGGCGATCACCCAGGTCGAGCAGGTACGCACCATCGCGGGCCAGATCGGTCGTGACATCCGGTTCGAGGAGATGACGCCGGAGGAAAAGCACGCGGAGATGATCCAGTACCTACCGGAGGACTCGGTGCGAATGATTCTCGGCTACTTCGCCATCGCCGTTACTAACCCCGATCCCGTCACCCCGGCGGTCCAACAGGTCACCGGCGTGCCCGCACGCACCTTCGCCGAGTGGGTGGCCGACCACACGTCGTACTTCCAGTAGGAGGATTCCTATGTACGGAGCCGAGCTTGCCGACGTGTTCGAACTCATCCACCATGGCCGTGGCAAGGACTACCTCGCGGAGGCGCAGGAGGTGGCGAGGCAGGTAGGGGCTCGCAAGACGGCCGCCTCGTCGCTACTGGACGTCGCCTGTGGCACCGGGTCACATCTGCGGGCGTTTGCCACCCTCTTCGACCATGTCGAGGGACTGGAGCTCTCCGAACCGTTCATGCGATCCGCCAAGGCCGCCGTGCCGCAGGCAGTGCTGCATCTCGGTGACATGCGTGAGTTCGCCCTCGGCAGGACCTTCGACGCGATCAGCTGCATGTTCGGATCGATCGGCTACCTGGCCGACACCGGGGAGCTGACCACCACGCTGATTCAGTTCGCCAAGCACCTGGCCCCTGGCGGCGTCGTCGCCGTCGATCCGTGGTGGTTTTTGGAGAGCTACGCTGACGGCTACGTCACCGGCTCGGTGATCGAGGTGGACGGCACGACGATCTCCCGGGTTTCGCACTCGAAGCTCGAAGGCACCGCCTCCCGGATGGACGTGCACTACGTCGTGGCGGACGCGGCGGCAGGTGCCCGGCACTTCGTCGAACACCACCTGATCACCCTGTTCACCCGTCAGCAGTACGAGGCCGCCTTTGCCGCCGCTGGTTTCACCGTCGACTACATCGAGGGACTCCACGCGGGCCGCGGACTGTTCGTCGGCGTACATGACTAGTCAGGAGGAGCCATGACGGACACGGTGGAGGTACTTGTCGTCGGTGCGGGACTCGGTGGGCTGTCGGCGGCGATGTTCCTTGCGAAGCGGGGGGTTCGCACCCTTGTCGTAGAGAAGCACTCGGGCACCTCGATCTATCCGAAGGCGGCCGGACAGAACCCGCGCACCATGGAACTGCTGCGCATCGGCGGTGTGCTCGACCGAGTCGAGCAGGCCAACGACCTTCGCGGCCAGCACGGCGACTTCACCATTAGGGTCGCGGAAAGCGTCGGCGGCAAGGTGTTGCACACCTTTGCCGAGAGTGTCGACGAGATGATGGCCGCGACCGCGCCGTGTACACCGCACGGCTGGGGCTTCCTCGCGCAAGACCATATGGAGCCGATCCTGCTGGCCCAGGCGAAGGAGTACGGCGCTGAGGTTTGGTACGGCACGGAGCTGGTGTCGTTCGAGCAGGATTCGACGGGCGTGAACGCCTTGGTGCGTGACGTGGCGACTGGCAGGGAGTCCATCGTGCACGCGGACTACCTGGTTGCCGCGGACGGTCCGGCCAGCCCCGTGCGTGAGCGACTCGGCATCCCCCGGTCCGGACAGGGGGTGTTGTCACACTTCGTCGGGGTCATCTTCGAGGCCGACCTGTCCGCCGTGCTGCCGCCGGGCTCGGTCGGGTGGTACTACCTGCAGAACCCGGCGTTCACCGGGACCTTCGGTCCGACTGACAGACCGAATCGGCACACGTTCTTTGTCGAGTACTCACCCGACCGGAGTGAGTCGCCCGAGGACTTCCCGCCGGCCCGCTGCGTCGAGCTGATCCGGCTCGCGGTGAACATGCCGGACCTTGAGCCGGAGCTGCTAAACATCCAGCAGTGGGAGATGGCCGCCTACATTGCTGACCGCTGGCGGGACGGCCGTGTCTTCCTCGTCGGTGACGCCGCGAAGGTCACTCCTCCGACCGGCGGGCTCGGCGGAAACACCGCGATCGGCGACGGCTACGACATCGCATGGAAGTTGGCCGCGGTGGTGAAGGGCACGGCGGGCCCCGGGTTGCTGGACAGCTACGAACCGGAACGCAAGCTGGTGGCGCACCTGGTGGTTGACGAGTCCATGTCTGTTTACGCCAACCGGATGGCGCCGCACCTGATTGGCAAGGTTCCAGCCGGGGTGGGCTACTCCGAGGTGCTTCTCGGGTTCCGGTACCGGTCCGGAGCCGTTCTGATCGACGACACGGATCCAGCCACCGTCGAGGATCCGTTGCGACCCAGTGGGCGTCCGGGGTTCCGTGCGCCGCACGTCTGGATCACGTGTGCGGGATCTCGCATGTCCACCGTGGACATTTTTGGTGAGTGGGTGTTGATTGCCGCCGACGAGTTATGGCGTGGGGCGGACGCCCGAGTCGATACCGTTGTGGTAGGCACCGACATCGAGGAAACCGATCCTCGTGGACATGTCGATACCCGCTACGGGATCGGTGAGTCCGGGGCCAGCCTCATACGGCCTGACGGGATCGTCGCCTGGCGGACGGCGTCCCCGGTACCCGAGGCTCTGCCTGCCGTACTGGACAAGCTTCAGGTGCGCCAACTCCTGGAAAGCGCGGGGCCTAACCGCTGACTCGTCCGTTCCGAGTGTCCCCTAATTTCAAAGACAACGACATGTACTAGTAGGAAGAGATAAGTTCATGATTGACGCTTCGCTGCCCATCGTCCCGCAGGACAGCACTGACCCAAGGGAGGTCTTCGCCACCACCCTGGTGCGCGCGGCGAAGCTGCCCGAACGCCTCGAGGCCGTCATGACGGAGATCGAGACGGTCGCGGAGGGCGAGGGCATCCCGATCATAGGCCGGTTGGAAGGCACGATTGTCCAGATGGTCGCCACGCTGTGCGGCGAGCGGGCTATGCGGGTGCTGGAGTTGGGCACGGCGATCGGCTACTCGGCGCTGTGGCTCGCGCACGCACTGCCGGAAGGCGGCAAGGTCACCAGCATCGAGCTGGATCCGGAGCGTGCGACGCGCGCGGCGGACTTCATCGACCGCGCCGGGTTTGCCGACCGGGTCGAGATCATCGTCGGTGACGTGTTCGAGCTGCTGCCAAGCCTCGGCGTCTACGACCTGATCTTTCAGGACGTCATGAAGCACCGGTACTTCGGCAGTGACCCCAAGCTCGCGACCGAGCTGCTGCAGCTCACCAAGTCGCACCTCGAAGTGGACGGACTCCTCATAATCGACAATGCCTTCTGCGGTGGGGGTGTCGTCGCGGGGAGGGTCGACGCGCCCTCCAACGAGCTGGCAGGCGTGCGGCGCATGAACGATGTGCTGGCCCACGACCCCGACTTCGCAGGCGTGATCGTGCCGGTCCGGGACGGCCTCTGGGTCGCGCAGCGCAAGTCCTGACTGTTGGATCGACGGTGGGCCAGCCTGGCGATCACGATGCTCGGGAGTGAGGGTCGGTACTGCCAATGAGCATTTCGGCCGTGTTCGTCGTTGCGACCACGCGGGTGCCGCTGCCCTGGCCGAACGCGGCCTGCGGCTCGCGGACCGAGACCGGCTTGACCGCGTCGCACCGCTCGGAACCTCGTGCTGGCCGTGACCGCCGGGCGACATCTCCACCGCGCTGCACCACGCTGTCCCCTCGCCGTCGCGGAAGGCCCGGACCATGACCCGCACCGCCGTCAGCCCCGAAGAGCTCGACTCGTCAGACCCCGTAGACCTCCGGCTACACGCCGAGCGGGACTTGGCTCGGGTGTCGCCCCACCTGCGTACGCGGCCCGCACTGCGTCGGCATCCGGAGCGTACAGATCAGCCCGGTACGGAATGAGAACCCCGGTCGCGCTCGATACAGAGACAAGGTGACCTGCCGTGCCGAAGAACGAACGACACGACAGCGTGGATCTGCCACTGTCCGGCGTCACGGTCGTCGCGCTGGAACAGGCGGTGGCCGCGCCGCTCGCAACGCGCCATCTCGCCGACCTCGGTGCCCGCGTGCTCAAGGTGGAGCGGCCGGACGGCGGTGACTTCGCGCGTGGCTACGACACCAGCGTCAACGGGATGGCGAGTCACTTCGTCTGGCTTAACCGGGGCAAGGCGTCGGTCGCGCTGGACCTGAAGTCACCTGGCGGCCGGGAGGTCGTCGCTGACCTCGTCGCCACGGCCGACGTGTTCCTGCAGAACCTCGCGCCGGGTTCCGCCGACCGACTCGGCCTCGGCGCCGCCGACCTGCGGGCCAGGCACTCCCGACTGGTGACGGTCGACATGTCCGGGTACGGCGTCAGCGGCCCCTACCGGGACCGGCGCGCCTACGACATGCTCATTCAGTGCGAGGCCGGGCTGGTCTCCGCGACCGGCGCCGAGAACAGCAGGACGAAGGCGGGGCTGCCGGCCTCCGACATCGCGGCGGGCATGTACGCGCTCACCGCGACCCTGGCTGCGCTTGTGGGCCGGGCGGTGAGTGGGCGGGGCGCCGCCATCGAGATCTCGATGCTTGAGGCGACCGCCGAGTGGATGGGCTATCAGCTCTATCACACCCAGGGGACCGGGCAGTCCCCGCGCAGGATGGGCCTTGCCCATCCCAGCGTGGTGCCCTACGGCGCGTTTCCCGCTCAGGACGGTCTCGACGTCGTGATCGGGGTACAGAACGACCGGGAGTGGGCGCGGTTCGCCGAGGATTTTCTCGGCAGGCCCGACCTGGCAACCGATCCGGATTGGGCGACGAACGTCGCGCGTGTGCACCACCGCGAGACGGTGGACGCGCTGGTCGCGGCGCACACCGTGCGGCTGCCCGCCGACCGGATCGTCGCGTGCCTCGACGCCGTCGGAGTCGCGACCGGCCGGGTCAACGACATCGGGGACGTGCTGGCGCATCCGCAGCTGGCCGCGCGGAACCGCTGGCGGCAGGTGGATACGCCGTCGGGGGCCGTGCGTGGGTTGCTCCCGCCCTTCACGGTCGCGGGAGTCGAGCTGCCGATGGGCCCTGTGCCGGAGCTGGGGGAGCACACGGAAGCCGTGTTGCGGGAACTAGGCTACTCCGCAGCGCGGATCGAGGCATTGCGGCGCGAGGGAGCCGTTTCCGTGCCGATCGAGAGTTCGCGCTCCTGACCCTCTAGAGGGCGTGGTCGAATCTGCGCGCCGGAGTGGCTGGCCCTGAAGGACGGTGCCGAGGTCGCCGGCGTGACGTGGTTGACGACGGCGCCGAAAGGCGGTCTTCGTCGGCGCGGCCCGGACCGACGACCGGGAGCGCAGGAAGCCGATGGCAGTCACGTGCACCAGACAGAGCTAGGTGGTGTCCGGCGGATCTTGGTGGTGGTTCGTTGTTTGGTCGTGGCGCGTTTTGATGTGACTGATGCCGAGTGGGCGGTGTTGGAGCCGTTGCTGCCCGCGCAGTCCCGTCGTGGTGGGCGGTGGCGTGATCACCGGTAGGTGATCAACGGGATCTGCTGGGTGAAGCGGACCGGGTCGCCGTGGCGGGACGTGCCCGAGCGGTACGGGCCGTGGAAGACCAGTCATGAACGGTTTCGCCGGTGGGCTGGGAGGCTGACGGTGACATCGACTGGGACGCTCAGGCCGATTCCACGGTCGTGCGCGCTCACCAGCACGCCGCTGGTGCCCGTGGAGGGGGCTCACCACCACCGGTTC
>NZ_JBHMIS010000062.1:0-9440 GCF_048060415.1 Micromonospora sp. LOL_024 | reverse complement strand
CCCCAATCGACACGTCAGCCCAGCTCACAGCCCCGCACATCGACAACGCAAAGACCCTGCCGGGTGTCCCACTCTCGGGCTCGGTATCCATTACGGGAGTTGACTCGTTCATCGCTGCGCTGCCTATACGCGGCGCCGCAGATCGCGTCGGCTTCGGCGGACATCACCGCCTGCGCGAACACTTGATCATCGCCTGCAACACATCAAGCGACGCGCCCGCGATCTGCTCGCACAGCAGCTCAACGGGGTTCGCACTCTCAGATGCGGCCATCGCGCATCACTCTACTTCGTTCGACTTTGCCGTCTCGAAGGATCGGGCCGTGGCCGTCTCTCATCTACGCAACACGCTCATCACGGGCAAGTCCTACACCACTCCCATGGACGCAACCGCGCGGGAATCTCAGCTACTGGTCTGGGGGTTGTCGTCGTATGCAGTGGCGGCGAGTTCTTGCCGTTCTTCCGGGGTGAGCTGCTGGTAGTGAGACCAGAACCTGTCGAAGGCCTCGCCGAGTGCGGGCGCGTAGGCGCTGCTGAGTACGGCTGCTCGTAGCGTGATTTCGCCGTCGAGGACGGCACGGGCCAGTTCGCGGAGTTCGCGGTGCGGGCTGTCTGCGAGCTGGTGGAGGCTGTCGCGAAGCGCGTGTAGGCGGCGGGGGTCATCGCCGGCGATGTCGGCGAGGTCGCTCATCGTGCGGCTCCGGTCGTTACCAGCGGGTGGTCGTATCCGCTGTTGCCGGGGAGGGCGGGGAGCGTGACGGCTTCGAGGTCACCGAGTCGGTATGTGAGGGCGGAGCGGAACGCGAGGACGGCGGCGGTGGCGTGCTGGTACAGCTGTGTGGCTTGGCCCCACAGCTTGAGCATGTAGGCGATTTCTGCTGCGGCCACGCCGTAGCCGACGACGGCACCGACGCCTGTCGCGGCGGTGGCCGTGCCTGCTGCGGCAGCGATGCCGGTGATGATGGCAGCATCGATGAGCCCTTTAATGACACCGCCGAGTGCTTCGTTGATCGACCATACGGAGTCGGCGATGACCTTGTATTCGTGGCCGATTTTGTCCAGCGGGCCACGCAGTTCGGCTACCGCACCGGCGAGTTGGGTGAAGTGCTGGTGGGCGGCGTCTCCTGCTTGGCCCTGCCACGTCTGGCGCAGACTGCTCGCGCCGGTTTGGGTGTTGAGGGCCAGGTCGTGTAGTGCGGAGCCGATGTTGGCCAGGACGGGTTGCATGGTGGCGAGGGCTTCCCAGTTGCCGAACATGCGCTCTTGGAGCCATGAGATGGGATTGAAGCCCAAGACGATGTCGAAGCCCTTCATGGCCCATGAGGTGGGGCTGAGGTAATCCATCCAGCCCAGCGCGTTGGGTGGGGTGTCCGGTTGCGGAGGTGGGGTGAGTCGACTGGTGGCGTCCCGCACATCGGTGAAGGGCGGTGGGGGACAGACGAGCGTCGCAAGCTCCTTCTCCACCGCAGTGAGGGGCTGACACGGAGGGGTATCCGGCAGGACACCATCGAGGTTGGCCGCAATCGTGAGGTCGGTTTGCCGGTAGTAGGTGGCGACGGCGACCAGTTCCGGTCCGGACGTGTCCAGCACGGTGGTGAGGCGTTGCAGGGTACCGGAGATGACGGCAACCGCATGCCGGTGCTTGTCAGCGGCAAGGGCGATCAACTCCCCGCCGGTCGCGTCCTGCGCGTGGGTGCGCAGGTAGCCGGCGATCGCGGTGGAGTCGGCGCTGGCCCGGTCCACCTGCCGCGCGTAACTCAGCAACGCGGCCGGCTCGACGGATAAGGTCATTTCTCCAGAACCGATGCCACGAGGACGAGCCCGGCGAGCCCGATCACCACGAGCGTGCTGGACAACAGGAGAATCCGCAGGCCGACCTGCTCGTGCCGCCGGGCCGGGTAATAAGACACGCCGCCCACGCCGGCGAGGACGAGGACCGTGATCGGAATCAGGCGCAGACCGTCGACGACGCCAGCGACCAGGGCGAAGACGCCGACGAAACCGAAGAAGATCGCTACGTTGGCTACCGCCTTCCGCAGGTTGGCGTAGGCAACCTCCTGTAAGTCGGAGACCGCACCCTGGACATCACGCGCAGCCTGTGCTTGCTCCTCAGAGGACATTGCCCTGCGCGGCCGTCGTTTGCTCGCCCTACTCCCCGCAACCATGCGATGACGATAGCAACCGACCATCGCCGCGAGGAGAACGTCGGTAGCGTCCCAGCCGGCTCGCACTGACCGGCCAGAACAAGCGGTGGGAGAGTCGCAGCTCGGTCTGGCAGGAAGGCTGGCGCAACCTGCACGCCACCAACAGTCGCCGGCACTGCGGTCCACGCTCGCATCCCACCCCGCCCCCCGCCGAGCCGAGCAGGCGTTCAGCGGCGAGACTGCCGACCTGGACAGATTGCCGCCCTGGCCACCGCCAACGAGCCCGGCACCGACATGGCTACCGTGCCGCTGCGGCAGCTCGACGTACTCGAACTGCGCGAACGAGACGGCCCTGGTACGCGAGATCGAGCGGCTCCGGAGCATGCTGCAGCAGATCGACGATCTGGCCGGGACACCGGCGGCGCGGCCAGCATGATCGCCGAAACGGTCACCACCGCCCGATCCTGCGCCGCCATCGCCCACAACCTCACCCGCGCCGCCGGGCGCCTCGCCGCCGGCACATGGAAGTCCGCCCGGACCGCGACCATCCGGACCCGGCTCATCAGCGTCGCCGCCCGCCGCCCGCCTCGCACACCGGGCCCGCACCATCCAGCTGCACCTACCGCAGCACTGGCCCGGGCAGGCCGCATTCGAGAACCTGGTTTAAAGTGGATACCCTCGAATGTTCGAGGTTGCGATTCAGCCGAGTGGCTCCGGAGTGTCGCACCCGACGCGGTAGTTCACCTTCCCCTCTAATTCCTCGAATCCGAGTCGTCGGTAGAAGGCGCGCGCGCCGTCGTTGTCCCGGTCGGTCATCCACTCGACTCGACTGCACCCCGGCGCGGCGGCCGCAATTGCCTGCATCTCCCGCATGAGCCGCGTTCCTGTGCCCAGCCGCCGTCCGTCCGGTCGCACGTACAGCTCCTTGACGAACAGCGAGTGCGTCGATCCGGCCGCCGGCCATAAGAAGGAGTACGCCGCCAACCCCAGCCCGTCGTCGCCGCTAAGTGCGAGCACGCAGTATGCCAGGGGTGGTGTCCCGAACAGGGCGGCTTCGACCTGTGTCAGTCGTTCATCGAACGGCTGGATCGACGTGGCGCCGTAGTACCGCTCGATCTCCTCGATCATCGCGGCGACGGTCTTGGCATCGCTGGGCTCGGCGTGGCGGACGACGAGGTGCTGCACTGTGCTGCTCCTTCAGGACGGAAGCGTGGCTTGGACGTGCCGGATGAGGTGGGCGAGGTCCTGACAGTAGACGGACGGGTTGCGGTATCCGCGCTGAGCGCTTAGCCGATGCGGCAGATACCCACCGCCGCAGACTGACACCAGTGGGCAGCCCTGGCACTCTTCTGCCAGGGCCGCCACTCCGACCTGCCGTCGCTGGATCGCCGGGTGGTTCGCCACATCGTCGAAGGTGTGGTCGAAGACGTCAAGGCCGAGGCTTGCGGCGCCCGGGGTTGCAGCTTTGAGTGTGTCGACGTTCTCGATCGAGCCGTCGGACTCGACCACGACGATGTCGGCCGGTGCGAGTCCGAGCGATTCGACGGAGCCTTTCGCACCGAGGCTGAGGGCCACGATGTCTTCGAGAATGCGCACTGAGTGCGTGTAGGAGTCCGCATCGGTCCATGCGTCGTAGACGCGACTCAGCCAGCGGCCATACTCCGGCTCAGCGGGATTGGTGCGCTCCGGTGGGGCGTCGTGCGTGGCGTGAGGCAGGTTGAAGTCAATGACTGCTGGCCCGAGTGACGCGAGATAGTCGTGAACGTCAGCTGGATCGTTGTGGAGGTCGACCACAGCCAGGACGCCGGCAAACAGGTGGGGCCGGTTCCGGAGCAATTCGATACCGCGGACCGCCGCGTACGACGTCGACCGACCGCGGTGGCTGACACGATGGCGGTCATTCGCCTCGGGCCGGCCGTCGATGCTTACGCCGACCCGGACGTCGAACCGATCGAAGAGGTCCAGCCAGGGTTCGCCGAGCAGCATGCCGTTGGTCTGCAACTCGAAGCGGACGGACGGTACTCGGTCGTGAAGGATCTGCAGGATGGCGCCGATGTGGCGCGGTCCGGCGAGCAAGGGCTCGCCACCATGTAGCACGACGTCCACGTGGTCGAGGTCGTGGGCGGTGGAGTGCTCGGCGATTCGCCGCGCGACAGCGTGGGCCACCTCGACGCTCATCCGTACGGGCAGCCCACGCCAGGACTGGTCTGGCCCGTTGAAGACATAGCAATAGTCGCAGTTGATGTTGCAGCGGTTAACCACCTTGAGGATGAAGGTCCGCAGTGGTGGCATGCCCGTGCTCCGCGACTGCTCAGGATTGCGCGGGAATCGATGCGGCGTGCGCGGCTCGAACGGCCTCGGGCTTGACCTGCTCGGCCGCTATCCGGGCGTGGACCCTCTTGACCACCGTCGCCAGCACGGGCGGCACGTTCGACGTCTTCGACTGCTGCATGGTCGCCTCCTTCATGTCTTAGGGTGACGATACCGGGACGGAGTGAAGTTACGTATGCCGATTTCCGAGCCGTTCGTGGAGCATCTGGGCGGCGCTGCGGAGGTCGGCCGCTCGCTCAGGTCGCCCCAGAGCAAGTTCACAGCGCGCGAGGCCGTCCAGCGCATGGGCCTCCTGCAGCGGCACGTCCAGTTCGCGGGCGAGGGACAGTGCGAGCTCATATCGGTCATTCGCCCGGTCGAGTTCACCGGCGTCGAGGTGCAACGCGCCGATGTGGTTGTGCACTTCGAGTTGACCAGTACGGTCACCGAGTTCGGCGTACCAAGCCGCAGCGCTGTCCAGTCCGCTCCTGGCACCGACGAGGTTGCCCTCGAGACGACGCAGGACGCCCAGCTCGGCCGTGGCGGCGGCCAACCCACCCCGACTCTCCAACTCGGCGTAGATGGTCACAGCCCGCTCTTGGGCCTCGACCGCCGTTGCCTGGTCCCCCCGGAGACGGTGCAGCACCCCGAGATGCCGGATGGCGTTGGCCTCGCCGAATCGGTCACCGAGTTCGGCGTACTTGGCCAGTGCCTGTTCGTGCGATTCGGTCGCGCCGTCGAGGTCTCCCTTTAGGCGACGGGCGACGCCCAGCTCGTTGAGCGCGTACGCCTGGTGCACCGGATCGCCGATCCTGGTGTAGATGGCCAGCGCCTCGCGGGCGTTGTGCTCGGCCTCGGCGTAGTCGCCCGTCAGGGAGCGGACCAGTCCGAGGTCGCGGAGCGCGTTGGCCTCGCCGAAACGATCACCGAGCTGTCGGTAGATCTCCAGCGCTTCCGTCGAAGCTTCGGCGGAAGGCCCCAGGTCACCGGTCATGCGGCGCACCATGCCCAGGTCGGCAAGTGCGTTCGCCTGGCCGAGCATGTCACCGGTCTCCCGGCAGATACTCAACGCCTCCGTCTGGGCTCGGGCCGCCTTGTCGTACTTTGCGGTCAGGTAATGCACGATGCCGAGCTGGTTGAGTACCGACGCCTGCCCATGCAGATCGCCGAGAGCTCGGTAGATCACGAGCGACTCGTCAAGCGTCTCCACCGCCGCCCGGTACCGGGCCATGAGGCGGGACACCATACCGAGATTCGCCAACGCGTCGGCCTCGGCCTTCCGGTCATCCGTACGGCGCGCCGCCACGATCGCGGTCCGGTGCAGATCGGCGGCCTGGTCCCACGGGCCCGCCTGGCGCAGGTACGGCGCCATCACGGCGGCGAGTCCCACGACCAGGGCATGCCGCTCGCGACGCACGCACTCCTCGACGCAGGCGAGGACGTTCGCGCGCTGAAGGTCAAGCCACGCGGAAGCCGCGGTCAGCGAGTCGAATCGGGTCGTGGTGGCCGTGGCTCCACGGTTGATGTGGGTATTCGCCGCACCAATGGTCTCCAGGTAGTGTCCCGCGAGATTCTCGATCGACATGGTCCCGCCCTGCCTATCTTCTCCGAGGCTGCGTCCATAGTCCCTGACCAGGTCATGGAAGCGGTACCGTCCGTGCTCGGTTTCATCCAGCAGGTGATCCCCGTACAGCGCCTCAAGCTCGGACCGCGCCACCTCCCGGGAGACCGAAGCCAGCGCCGCGGCGGCCTCTTCATCGACGTCGAGCCCTGGGAACCGGCTCAGTCGACGGAAGAACTGCTGACGTTCAACTGGCAGATCCTCGTACGACAGGTCGAAGGCGGCTGCGACGGCGCGCTCGCCCGCCTGCATCTCCGACAGGCGGTGCTGCGTCGAGAGCAGGCGATCCTTGAGATCCTCGACGCTCCAGGACGGGTGGTGCCGTAGCCTCGCCGCAAGCAGGGCAACCGCCAACGTTAGGTGACCGCAGACAGCGACGAGCTCACCGACCGACTCCATGCTGAGCTGGCCACGACCGGCCAGACGCATGAACAATGCGGCGGCGTCCGTCGCAGACAGTGCGCCCATCTGCAGACTCGTCGCGTCTGGTGCGGCTAGCCGACGACGGCTGGTGACCAACACGAGGCTGCCGGCCGCGCCCGGCAGCAGCTGCTCCACCTGCGCGTACGTGGCGGCGTTATCGAGGATGAGCAGCATCCGCCGATCAGCGACCCGGGTGCGCCACAATGCGGCTCGAGCCTCGGTCATCGCCCACTGATCGTCGCTGTTCGGGATCTTCTGTGGGGCGACGCCGTCGGCGAGCAGCAGCGACGCGAGGGCCTCAGCCGGCCGGACCGGTTCGCGTCCAGGCGTATGCCCATTGAGGTTCAGGAACAGCTGACCATCCGGGAACTTCGGTGCAAGCAGATGGCCGACGTGGATGGCGAAGGCGGTCTTGCCGACGCCAGCCATGCCGTCGATGGTCCGGACGGGAATGATCAACTGATCCTTCGACGCGTCGTTCAGGATCTGCTCGATCTCGTCCCGCCGGTTGGTGAAGCCGGCGACATCGCGCGGCAGGGTACGCAAGACAGCAGCTGACCCCACCGAGGGCGTGGGCTCATCATCGGCCTTCCGCATGCCGACCTGGCCGGGGTCGGTCAGGCCGGGCAGCAATGCGGCGAGGACCACGGCAACGACCGCAAGCAACAGGAACGACTGCCACGGGTGCCGCTGCACAAGAGACAACCAGCCGGGCCACCGCTGCTCATTGGAGGCGGCGTTAGTCACCAGGCCGATCATCAGCGTCACCGCGGCAACGCCGGCAGCAACCAGTCCCGCAACGGTTACCCGGCGCAACTTCACGATCAGCACCGTAAGGCATATCGACAAGATGCACTATGGCGAATCCTCCAGCGCGACGGCATTTCACCGTCCCAAGCGACCATCCGAATCATGCGCGGGGGCATCCCAGGGCGTGGCCCTGGTCCTTGATAGACGTACGCGTCAGTGGCCGGTAAGCGACGACGTGCTCGACTGCCGCCTGGTCCATCTCGAACTCGTAGTAGTCGCTGGCGAACTCGACAAACCGGTGTGGCTGGCCACGGATGCCAGGACGTGCGCAAACGCGGGTGCGCCGTGGAAGGGGTGGCTGTCGGCGCCCGCCGTTACCGGGCCGCTGGTAGCGGCCGTGAGCCAGAGATGGGCGTGTTGCCACGTTCTTAGCCCCGCCGCTGCCAGCTCCACCTGCAGCAGCGCGATGCCCGGTACGCCGAGGGCGAGCGACTGCCGCCACCAGGGTTGGTGGATCGGCAGGCTGGGATAGCCGGGATCGGCAAGTAGGTCGGCGACCGCAACGGCAAGCTCGTGGCTCTCGTACCCCGGGCTCATGATCGGCTCCGTGCGAAGTAGGCCAGGGCGGCGGCTCGGGCGAGGTAGCGGCACTGGTCCGGTCGTCGAAGTCGATGCTGACCGCCCGGATGTAGTGCGCGTGCATGAGAGCCGAGGACGTCGTCGTGGTCGATGCCTTCGGTGTGCGGGCCGGGCAGGTGGCTCCGGTAGGCGGTGAGGGCCACGTCCCGGCTATTCCAGGCGTCGACGATGGCAGCACCGCCGGCGACCGCGCGGAGGGCTGTCCAATCGCCACCGGGATGGGCGAGACGGACGGCATCGCCGAACAGCGGCCTGGGGGACCGACTGTGGTGCCGCCGCGGGAGACCAGCTTCGGGCAGCGTTCGAGATGGGTGATCACGTCGGTCAGCCAGCCGGCGCCTGCCCGGGCGATCGCCTGATGGGTTTTGCCCCAGCGGGTTGGCGCCTTCGAGCCGAATACGGCGGGTGCCACGCCAGCGAGCAGTCCGAACGGCGTGGGTCGACCCAGGAGACGCTGCACGTACTGGGCGACGGCGTGAACCGTCCGCCGCGTCTCGCGTACCGAGGCAGCCTCACCCGCACAGAGCTTGCTGACCTTCTCCGTGAGCACCGCGCTCGAGAGCGTGACCGCCTCGGCCACAGCCTCGATGGCCCAGGCCTGCCGTAGCCAGCCGACCCAGGACGGCAGAAGGTGGGGCGAGATGCGGTCAGGTCTGGCCACGGGGGCAGGTCGACCGCCGGGTGGGCGACGGCGCGGACAAGTGCGTGCTCATTGACCGGTAGGCGGGGGACTGAACGGAGCGCACATGATCACCTCGGCGGGACAGGGGTACCCGGCCGGCCTTGCAGAGCCCGTTGATCAGGCGACGTTGGTGGTGCACGCGGTGCAGGTACTGCCGCAGCCGTCGTCGGTCAGGTTGACCAGACCGGCGAGGTCGGCCACCTCCAGCAGGCTGACCTCGAGGTCGAACTCGTCGTCGCTGCCGGTCGCGCTGGGCTCCAGCGTTCCGCTTGCCATGTGTTCCTCCTTCTCAATTACGCGGGTCTCCCTGACCGGCCATGGAGCTCGGCTTCCGTGCCTCTGGAACTGTCGCCGCTACCGGCGGAGATCGAGGGCGTTACCTCAGGCGCATGACCACCGTCACATCGGTGGCAGAGGTGGTCGACACCAGCCGCAGGGCTGGGGCGCTCCGGGCGCACTCGGACCGACGATCCTGAATAGGGGTTCCGCCAGCAATGGGTGCAGGGCTGGGATATGTGGCGAGGACTCGTGCCACCCAGAAGTAGTACTCGCACGGGAAAGGCTTGAGCTGGCGGAAGTAGACGTAGCAGCCGAGACAGAAGCCGTCGTCGTCTCGATGGATGTCCAGGACAACCCTCGCGGTCGCACGGAATTCGCTGTCCGGCGGGGGCTGCGCGGCATGGCTCCTGGCAACGCTGGCGGTCTTCAAGACGACCGCTCCTTCTCAAAGTCACCGATCTCGCCATCGATCCAGACCAGCTCGGCGCCGTGGATGAGTTCGCAATGGGCAGCTCTGCTGAAGAGGGTGACCGCCAGAGCCAAAGCAAAGTCGGTTAGTCACTAATTGACTGCTTTGAGTAGTGCTGGGATGAGC
>NZ_JBHMIS010000061.1:0-9611 GCF_048060415.1 Micromonospora sp. LOL_024 | reverse complement strand
CGCCCGCCGCCTCAACCTCGAATGCCAACCATGATCACGAATGGCGGCTGCCGTACTAGGCAGCCTGCTGTCCGGTCGGGCGTGACGGCTGCACAGTGCGCGCGCCGCCACGCTGTAGGGCTCACCGTTCTCGCCATGCAAGCCCGGACGGCCTGCTTCTGGTTGTGCCAGTTTGGCCACGGCGCGCCTCCGGGGACCCGAGCTCCACCAGGACGAAGACCGGGCGTACGACTATGGCCACCGCGTACTCGGATCTGGGCGACCCGGTTGTGCAGCGGGAACCGTTAGTCGCGCGAGTCGGGCGAGACCCTCGTCCGTCGACGTTCCGGCGGCGTGGGTGACCGGAACGCGGAGCCGGCTGGCGTCCAACATGGGGACAGAAACCCGGAGCGACGCCTCGCGGATATCAGAGATCGCCGACGAAATGCTCGGCGAACGCGAGGCGAGCCCGCGCCGGCCAGGGGGTTGTGCCCTTGGGCGGGGCTGAGTGGTGTCTCGACGAACGACGACGAACCAGCGACGCCTGCCGCCGTCGTACGGAGCCACGGTTTCGGCACCGCTGCCTGCCGCAGGGCGGGGGTCTGGGGCGGTGCCGAGGTAAGAGCCTGCCCTTCATGCGCGCCGGGACCCGGCCACCGATCAGGGTGTGGCGCTGCTCCGGCAGCAACGCCACCTCGCAGGGACGACCCTTGATGTTGAAAGTTTGCTGAAGATTTCTTTGCGTGAGGGTGGCTGCTGGCAGTCGCGGTGATGGTGGGCTGTTATGTGGCTTATGGCGTCTGGTGGGCGGCTGTCGTCAGTGACTTCAGCGGCAGATCGTGCACTGATGGTGATCGTCCTTCATGGATGGTGCGGGCCTCTGACCTTGTGTGGGGTCGCGTGGGATGCCTAGCGTGTCGGTCACTTTCTTGATCGACAGGAGGGCTGCTGATGCCTGCTGGCCGTCGTGGGGGCACCGCGTTTGACCGTTTCGGGGCGCGGGGGAGGGCCAGAGCTGGTGTGCTTGTGGTGGCTGTGCTGCTGGGGTTGTTGCCGGTGGTGCAGTTGCGTGCTCCGGCGGTCGCGGCGGCGCCAGCGGTGGAGCCGGGTGATTCCCGGTCGGTGGCGGCCGTGGGGGTGCGGCAGGCGGAGCAGGACCCGGATCCGGATGACGAGAGCACGGTGACCGAACCTCTTCCCGCAGGGACGTTCCCTGCCGGTGGGGAGGTGGTCCTCGATCTGCAGGCGGACGCGGAGCAGCGGGAGGCGTTCGGGCTGACAGTGCAACCGGCCGAGGAGGCGCCTGCGGGTGAGGGTGTGGCGGCGCGCCTGGCTGGTGGGGTGGGGTCGGTGCGGGTGCGGTCGTTTGACCGGTCGGCGTCGGTGGCGTTGGGTAACGCAGGCCCGTTGTATTCCCTTGCCCGTGCGGACGGCTCCGCGTCGGCGGGTTCGGTGCAGGTCGCAGTCGACTACTCGGATTTCGCGCAGGCGTATGGCGGTTCGTTCGCTGACCGGTTGACGTTGGTGCGGTTGCCGGGGTGCGCGGCGACGACCCCGCAGGTGCCGGAGTGTTCGGCGAACCCGGTGTGGGTGTCAGCGACGAATGATCCCCATGCGAAGACGTTGACGGCGGTGGTGGACGTTGCCGGTGACTCGACCGCTGCCGGTAGCCGGACGGGTGTGTTCGCGGGCTTCACGGCGCAGACATCGGTCGAGTCGGTGGGCGTGTACGCCCTGGCGTCGTCGGCGTCGGGTGGCTCGACCGGTTCCTACACGGCGACGGATCTGCAGCCGTCGGGGTCGTGGCAGGTGGGGGAGAGCGCGGGATCGTTCACCTATTCGTATCCGTTGCCGGAGCCGCCGCTGCCGTACGGGCAGACGTTGGGGCTGCAGTTGTCGTACAGCTCGTCGGCGGTGGATGGGATGACGCACGGCACGAACAACCAGTCGGGTCCGGCCGGGTTGGGGTGGTCGTACTCGCCGGGCTACGTGGAGCGGATGTACAAGCCGTGTCGAACGCATCCGACGGAGATGTGTTGGGAGTCCCCGGACGGTGAGGACGGGGAGGCGGCCACGAACGATGTGGCGGCGTCACATATCACGATCTCGTTGCAGGGGCAGTCGACGCAGATTGTGAAGACCACGGCGGGGGTGTGGAAGCCGGTCGACGATCTCGGGTGGCGGGTGGAGTTCCTCTCCGGTGGGGCCGAGAGTGACGGTTACTGGAAGGTGTGGACGCAGGACGGCACGGAGTATCGGTTCGGGTATGAGCGCGAGTCGGTGTGGAAGATGTCGTTCCTGGGGGACGAGGACGGGGAGCCGTGCCACGACGTGTATCCGGCGTCGTGTCGGGATCCGTGGCGGTGGAACCTGGACCGGGTTCGTGACGCCAACGAGAACGAAACCTATCTGCACTGGACGCGGGAGACGAACCATTACAAGCGTGCGCTGAGTGGTTCGATCCTGGAGTACGAGCGGGGCGGGTACCTCTCGTCGATCGAGTACGCGAAGAACGTCACCGAGGCGGGAGCGATCCCGGTCGGCAAGGTGGTCTTCGGGTGGGCGCACCGGTGTGTGGAGCGCACCACTGAAGAGGATCCGTTCAACAACGAGCCGCCGTCGTGTCCGTCGCTGTCGTCGAACCCGACCTCGTACCCGGACGTGCCGGGGGACCTGATCTGTGGGTCGTCGTCGTGTGGGAACTACACCCAGTCGTTTTTCACCGCCAGAATCCTGGACCGGGTGACGTCGTACCAGTGGAACGCCGGCACCGGAGCGTGGAACAACGTCGGCCGGGTGCAGCTGCGCTACAAGGTGCTCAACCCGCCGGGCATCACCGACCAGGTTTTCATCCTGGACTACATCCGCCCGATCGGCCTGATCGGCGCGGACGCCAACAAGATCGACATGCCGCCGGTCAACTTCGACTACGTGGACGGCGTTCAGCCGAGCTACCGCGACGGCCGGGTCGACTACGACGAGACCGGCCTGGGTGTGTCGGCGATGCGGATGCCCCGGCTGTTGGTGGTCCGTAACGGTCTCGGTGGCCGCACCGAGGTCACCTACGGCAACCAGAAACCCTGCCCGCAGGGCGGGTCGGACCAGTCGGGCTTCAACAGTTGGCACAACGGCAAGCAGGGCAACTGGGACGTCAACACCGAGGACTGCTACCCGATCTTCCACTCACCGCCCGGCGCGGAACTCGGCTTCGGGATCTTCCACAAGTACCTGGTGAAGAAGGTCGTGGTGAAGGACCAGGTGGGTGGGTCACCGGACCAGGTCACCCAGTACGACTACTCCGTCGGCAACCCGGCGTGGAAGAACCCCAACAACCCACTCGTGCCCGACGCCAACGAATCGTGGAGCATCTTCGCCGGCTACAACCGCGTCCGCGTCGTCCAAGGCTCCGGCACGGACCCGTCGACGTACACGGTGTCGATGTCGAGGTTCTTCCGCGGCATGTACCACGACATCTACGACCCCGGCAGCGGCGGCGGTATCAAGGAAACCACCGTCACCGACTGGGCGGGCAACGTCTACCACGACCACTACGCCCGCGCCGGCCGGACCCTGCAAACCCGCCAGTACCGGATGACCACCTACCACGCGAATCCGGCCAACGCCTCCTACACCGAAGTCGCCAGCACCCGCTACGACCACATCATCCAGGGCAGCTTCAACGGCCCCGGCTACGCCAACCCCCGCCAAACCCGCACCGGCCTGGAGAACCACCGCGTCAAACTCGACGACGGCACCTGGCGGCACAGCGAAGAGAAAACCGTCTACGAGAGCACATACGGGTTGCCGATCCGGTTCCACCAGTACAACGAGGTCGGGGTCGCGGACAACACCTGCACCTCCTACACCTACGCCCAACGTGACGTCCCGAGCGGCAACTACCTGATTAGCTTCCCGGAGCGGGTGGAAACCTGGTCCGGCGACACCTGCGGCTCCGGAACACTGCTGTCCCGCTCAGTGACCTTTTACGACACCTACACCGCCGAGGGCTCCCAGACCCCGTTCGACGGCAACGTCGCGGAAACCCGCGTCTACACCAACCCGACCACCTATACCTCCAGCGGCCGGAGAACCTACGACAACATGGGTCGGCTCCGCACCGCGACCGATCCCGCAGGGTTGACCACCACGGTCAGTTACAGCCCAGTGGTGAACTGGCCCGACAACGGGACCACGAGCACCGTCGGCGGCGGCTTCAACCACAGCACCACCACACTGATCGACCGGCACACCGGGCAGCCGTCGAGGATCACCGACCCGAACGGCAAGATCACCGATCTCGCCTACGACCCCGTTGGTCGCCTCGCCGAGGTCTACCTGCCGGGACAGGCCAAATCGACTGGTGTGCCGTCGCTGCGGTTCAGCTACCACATCACCTCCAGCGGCGCCGGCCAACCCACCGCCCCGGCGCGGACCAGAACCGAGACACTGCAATCCCACAACGGTAGCCCCGTCTACCTGAACTCCTACCAGTACGTGGATGGTCTCGGCCGCGCCAGGGAAACCCAACAGCCCGGCCCGAACGGCGGTCGTGTTGTTGTCGCCACCACCTACGACGCCCGCGGCAACGTCGCCGCCACCACCGCACCCTTCCACAACAGCTCCGCCGCCGGGTCCGGGCTGGTCAACCCCAGCCTGGCCACCGTCCCGGCGACCCACGAGACCCGCTACGACCACCTCAACCGGTCGATCCTTCAGATCGACAAGAAGCTCGGTACGGCGTGGCGGCAGAGCGCCACCACCTACTACGGCGACCGCGTCATGGTCGTACCGCCGGCCGGGGGCACCAAGACGGTCAGCCACCTCGACGTACGCGGCAACGTGACCCGTTTGGACCAGTTCAACTCGGCGACGAACCCGAACGCCTACCAGAGCACCACCTACGTCTACGACCTCCTCGACCAGCTCAACACAGTTGCTGACCCCGCCGGCAACACCTGGATCCACACCTACGACCTCGCCGGCCGGCCCACCCAGAAGACCGACCCGGACGCCGGCACCAGCAGCACCCACTACGACGCAGCCGGCAGACTCTCCTACACCATCGACGGACGTGGACAGAAGAACTCGGTCCAGTACGACGGCAAATCTCGGGTGATCGGCCGCTGGGCCGGGGACGTCGGCACCGGCACCCGCCTGGTCACCTACGTCTACGACAGCATCGCCAAGGGACAGCTGACCTCCTCCATCCGCCACGACATCGGCGGTAACTACACCACCACGGTGACCGGCTACACCGACCGCTACCAGCCCACCGGCACCAGCGTCACCATCCCCGCAGCCGAAGGCGTCCTCGCCGGCACCTACACCAGCACCTTCACCTACGACAAAGCCGGACACGTCACCACCAGCGGCAAACCCGCAATGGGAGGCCTACCTGCCGAAACACTCACCTTCGGCTACGACAACAACGGCTACCCCACCACCATGACCGGCGTCGACACCTACGTCACCGCCACCAGCTACTACGCCCACGGCCCCACCCACCAACTTCTCCTCGGCGCCACCGGCAAGCGCGTGCGACTCACGCAGACCATCGACCAGCAGACCGGCCGACTCGACGCCACGAGCATCGACCTCGAAAACACCCCCGACACCTTCACCACCAAGTACGCCACCGGCTACCGCTACGACGCCATCGGCAACGTCACCTCCATCCTCGGCAGCACCGACGGCACCGCCGACCAGATCGAATGCTTCCGCTACGACCCGCTACGCCGACTCACCACCGCCTGGACCGGCAACACCCCGACCGCCGCCGCCTGCGACCAAACACCGCAACGCGGCGGCAGCATCGACCCGTACTGGCGATCCTGGCAATTCGACGCCGTCGGCAACCGCATCGAACAGACCGACCACAACCCCGCCGGTAACACCACCTGGACCTACACCCACCCCAACCCCGGCACCAACCGCCCCCACGCCGTCACCAGCATCACCGCCACCGGCCCCCTCGCCACCACACCGGACCGCTCCTTCACCCACGACAACGCCGGCAACACCCTGACCCGACACACCAACGACGGCGTGGCGCAGCAACTGACCTGGGACGCTGAAGGCCGCCTCGACACCCTCACCGAAGGCACCGACGAGACCACCTACATCTACGACACCGAAGGCAACCGGCTCATCAGCCGCGCCCCCGACAAAACCACCCTCTACCTCGGCGCCACCGAACTCACACTCAACGCCGGCGCCACCCAAACCGACGGCACCCGCTACTACAGCGCCGCCGGCGCCACCATCGCCGTGCGCACCCACACCGGCCTGGTCTGGAGCGGCGCAGACCACCACGGCACAGAACAAATCCAAATCAACGCCGACAACCTGACCACCACCCGCAAGCGTCTCCTGCCTTACGGCGAAGACCGCACCACACCTGCCTCCATCTTCCTCGGCACCCGGGGATTCGTCGGCGGCACCCAAGACCCCACCGGCCTCATCCACCTCGGCGCCCGCGAATACGACCCCACCATCGGCGCGTTCATCAGCGTCGACCCGATCCAGAACCTCGCCGACCCCCAGCAATGGAACGGCTACAGCTACGCCAACAACAACCCAACCAGCTTCAGTGACGCCAGCGGCCTCTACCCCATCGGCGACCACGGCGGAAACCTCCGCGACTACAGCCCCGCACCCGGCAACCACAAGGTCGTCGACCACCGCCAGCCTCACGAAAAAGAGAACCCACCGCCCCGAGAGGACCCACCCCCCGGCGGTAGTGGCAAGGGTTCTGAGCGCGCGCGGAAAGCCGCCAAGGACGCCTTCCTGCAGACCTACACCGAGGAGAACAACCTCGCCTGCCGGGCCCACCGCAGCACCTGCGCCGCCATGCGCGACGCCGTCATGAACGGCTACGACCCCGTCAAAGCCGAAATCCAGGTCCAATGCGGCGACTTCAGCTACGACCGCTTCGCGTGCATGAACAGCCTCGGCTGGGAATGGAACTGCGGCACGGCACCCTGCCCAGAATCCTGGATCTATAGCTGGGAACTCGCACTAGCCGCCACCGACGCCGTAGCGATCATGGCAACCGTCAAAGCCATCCGCGCCCTTTGCAGCTTCAGCCCCGAAACCCGGATCCTCCTAGCCGACGGCACCACCAAACCCATCAGCCACCTCAGAGTCGGCGACGAAGTCTACGCAACCGACCCTGAAACCGGCGAGACCGGCAAACGCCGAGTCACCCACGTCTGGGTACACGAAGACAACCTCCACACCCTCACGATCGACGGCGCCACCCTCAACACCACCGAAGACCACCCCTTCTGGAACGCAACAGACCGCGAATGGCAACGCGCCGACGCCCTCCAACCCGGAGACCAACTCGCCAGCACCACGGCGACCCCCGTACAGGTCACCGAAGCAGTCCCGCTTCCCTCATGGCGTGCGCTCGCCTACAACCTCACCGTCGACGAACTCCACACGTACTATGTGCTCGCAGGCGGTACGCCCGTTCTGGTCCACAACACTGGTCCTTGTGGGCCTGGGCTGGCTCCAGGCGGTGTGAAGAACCTGCGCGACGGCGCGCACATGTCGACCAATGATGCCCTGGATACGGCGGTTGATTTCCTTGGGCCTGGATACCAAGATATGGGAGGTGGTAGATTCCTGAGTCGTGACGGTCTACGTCAGGTTCGAATGACGGATGCTGACCTGGCGCACCCACGTCAGAACCCCCATATCAATTTTGAGACTTATAATCAGCCGATCGGTCCCGGTGTAAGAAGCGGTGGCCCGGCCAGCAACATTCACATTTACCTGCCAGAGGAGCCAGGATGGCACCTGCCGTAGATGCTGGTGAAGCCCATGATCGCCCTAGACGGTCTGTCACGGTCGACGTTACTCCGTACGACCCTACGCTCGGTGTCGGAACTTGGTGGGACGACGAAACGGTCCTCCGTGCGGAGGTGTGGGAGGTGCCAGAACGAACCGTCGTGATTTCGGGAAATGCGGCTGGACTGCGCTCGCTAGCCAGGCATCTCTTGACGTTGGCGCAGGACACGGTGCCCGATGGCCGACATCTCGACTTCGATACCTACTGCGGGTGGCTCGAAGAGGGTTCCGCAGCTATTCGAATCGAGGTGGAGAAGAAATAGGTGGCATCATTTCGTGCAGCCATCGGCGAGTCGGCTCATTACGGTGGGTAGCCTGACCTGAACTTCTGGTCGATGGGGGCCTGCGGCGGTACGCTGGCGTTGCCGTCACGGTTGCCGTCAACCAGCGCGTTTGATAGGCGCATATCGATGAACTTTCAATGTCCGGGTCATTGCGGCGGATGATCGGTGGCGTGCCGCGTAGCGGTGCGGCGTCGATCCCCGGAACCGGTCGCCGTGGGTGACGTGCGAAGGGATCGTCGCGGCCTCGACTGTCCAGGATCTTGGCCTCTGATGGACGCTCGGTGTTGGCGGGCGTGCGCGCGGGGCCGTAGGCCTATAGCGCGTGCGCGCGGCCCGGCTCCGCCGGGCCGTACTTGATCCTGTAGAGCAGGTTTGAGCCAGTCGGATCTTGGTCGAGGGCCTTGGTCCGGCTGGCTCACTGCTTTGGTGCGCGGTTGCGGCTGCTGCGGGAACGCTTGGCGGGGGATGGTGTCTGCTCGTCGTTGCTGGGTCGTCGGAGGTGTTCGGGCTGCTGGGCGAAGTTGCCTCGGTCGGCCTGGTATTTGATCACGTCGTCGATGAGGTCGTTGTTGGTGTCAGCATGGCGCAGCAGTTCGTGCAGGGCTGCGTTCTTGTCGTCGGCGGTGCGGGCGTGGTGGTAGCGGATGGTGATGGCCGAGGTAGGCGGCGACTTTGCGGCGGCGGAGGTCGGGGTCGTCGATGGGTTCGCGGAGGACACCGCCGCGAAGGAGTGCCGCCGCCCTCGTTACCGACCACCACGGCCGCGTCCTGCTGCAACGCCGCACCGACTCCGGCAACTGGGCGCTACCCGGCGGCGCCATGGACATCGGCGAACCCCTCCAACAGTGCGCCATCCGTGAGGTCAAAGAGGAGAGCGGCCTTGACGTCGAGATCACCGGCCTGCTCGGCATCTACACCGACCCCGCACACGTCATCGCCTACGCCGACGGCGAGGTCCGGCAGGAGTTCACCGTCACCTACCTCGCCCGAGTCACCGACGGCACGCTGACCGTCAGCGACGAATCCACCGAGGTCCGCTTCATCCACCCCACCGACATCGACCACATCCCCATCCACGACACCGTCCGTCTCCGCCTCCACCACCACGCCGAGCACCGCGACACCCCATACCTCGGATAACGCCAAGCATCGATGCCTCGGCCGCCAGTGGACGCGGACGTCTCCCCAGGTTGCCGTCACCGTCGCCGTCAACACCGACAGATCTCGATACGGCAACTTGGTGCCACCCACGAAAGGCCAGGTGAAACGCCATGAACGCGTAAGTCACACTGCGTGACTGGGTGAAAATCCCACACGTACTATGTGCTAGCCGGCGACACGCCAGTGCTGGTGCACAACACGAATGGATGCTTCGGCTCATCGATTACATCGGAGTCCCTTGATGTAATCAAGGGGATCCAGAGGGATGGTGTGCCAGGGTCTTTGCGTTGTCGATGTGCGGGGCTGTGAGCTGGGCTGACGTGTCGATTGGGG
>NZ_JBHMIS010000060.1:0-10194 GCF_048060415.1 Micromonospora sp. LOL_024 | reverse complement strand
CCCCATCATCAGCGGCGAAACCGGCACACCACTACACGGCGTCCTGCTCAAGAACTACACCGTCGTTCCCTGGTAATAGCTCCTGACCGCCCTGGGATGTGGTTCGGAACACGACGCCCCCACACGCGCGTAGATGGGTTGTGTTCAGCGTGGGCGCGTTCTGCTGTGCACCTTTGGCCAGACCCTACTGGGGCGACGTGGCGGTCCGTGAACAGGCCGGACGCACCGATGTAGGCCAGCACCGGACACCGCCGTGCTGACCGTTGCTGTTCCACCACCCGCTGCTGGCGTGACCTACAGTTCTCGAAGTCCTGCCGGTTCCTGGGGCCATTCGCGCATCGGGTTGCGGACGTCAACCGTCACGGCAGGCGGGCCGCAGGGCGTGAGGCGCGCCGCCTGCGGTGCACGGCGGGCGTACGGCGTACCTGCCGCCGAATTGCTGCCGTGTTCGGGTCAGTCTGGTTCGGGCATCAGGCCCTGCGCGCGGAGTTGTTCGACCTGGCTGGCTGGCGGTGGTAGCGGGTCGTGGTCTGAGGGGCGGGGTCCTTCCGGACCGTCTGGGCCGTACCGGATGAAGGTTTCGACCCGGGTCACCCGGCACGGCACGCCGCCGACGTCGAAGTCGTCGGTGCGTGGGGGACGGTGCGCCGCGCGGGCGTGCGCGTAGGCCGCCATCAGTTCCTCCATCGGGGTGTTGGCGTCGCGTGGAATGTCGGCGATGGCGAAGGACTCCGCGTCCCGGGCGGCCTGCGGCGTCGGGTACGTGGTGAACGACCGGGGTCGCCACCTGCCGTCGACGTGTTCCCCGACGGTGAACCCGACCGGGAGCAGCACCACGTTCGGGTGCGTCACCAGCGCCCGGCAAGAGTCGGCGTACACGTCGTCAGGGAAGGACGTCGCCGGGTAGGACGCCGAGACCAGTTCCATCCGCACGAGGGCGTCGGTGAGCCCGGTGCCCGCGGCCAGGTCGATGACGAATCCGTCCATCGGCGACGTGGTCTGCTCCGCCTCGCCCGGCGGGTACGGGTCCGCGTCGGTGGGCCGGGGCGGCTCCGGTCCGTCCGGTCCCATCCGGATGAACGGCTGCGCCCGGACGATCCGATAACGACTGCCACTGACGGTCAGCTCATTTACCGACTCCCAGTCGAGCACCTCGTACGCCCTCTCGAACGCCGCCCGCACGGCCGCGTTCTCGACGGTCGGCGGCGTCTCGCTGAACAGTTTTCGGAAGTGCGACGCGAGGCTGTCGCGGGCATGCTGCGGCTCGTCGGCGTCAAGTCGCACGATCCGCCACCGGCCGTCGACCTCCTCGGCACAGCCGAAGACCGGCGCGCTCCACATCAGCGTGGGATAGGCGACCGAGCGGCGTCGGGCGTCGTCCTCGGACACCGCCGACACGGGATCGTCCTGTTGCTCGACGGTGATCAGCAGGCGCTCAGGCACCCGCTTGTCGTGATGGGCCATGTACGCATTGTGTGCCCCCGATCGCCGACAACGCAGCACCGCCACCACAGATCCTCCACCACCGTCGGCAACCTCCTCGCAGGGACCACCGCAGTCGGAGCAGGTCGCTGCGCGAAGGCGAGAGCAGGCGCACGTGCACAAGTCCACCGAGTCCAATGCATGTCCCGGTCCCGAGGAGACGCCCCAACAGTTGGGTAGCCGTTGGCCGCTGTTGGGTGCCAGGTCCCCGCAGTTCGTGGCCAACGTCGGCTTTTGGCGGTCACAAGACCGATCCACCCTGGCATGCCAGCCGGGTTTGCGGGCGGTCTTGGGCGCCGCCCGGTGTGGGTGGTGACTCGGCCCGGCGTCGGTCCGTGCTCACCACAATTTCCGAACCTGGTTGTGGAAGGAGAGTGCTTCCACGGTCTCCGCCCGTGCGGGCGGCGCCTCCCTATCGGCTGTCGCGCATGCCCCGCCGCCTGGCGGGGTGGGAGGTGAAGACCAGATGCGCCGTGTCCTGTCCCGTCTGTTCCTGTCCATGATGATCGCCGCCACCGTTGTCGCCGGCACGGCCGGAGTGGCCCACGCTGGGCCGCCAGAACTGCTGGCGGTCAACAGCCTGGACACCGTCATCAACAACCTCATCGCCTGGATCGTCGGCATACTCGTCGGCGTCGCCACGCTGTTCCTCACCTACGGGGGTGCCCTGTATCTGATGGCCGGCGGTGACCCCGGTCAGGTGGAGAAGGCCAAGGGTGCGCTGAAGGGCGCCGCGACCGGCTACGGCCTGGCGGTGCTCGCGCCGGTGCTGATGAGCATCCTGCGCGGCATCCTCGGGACGAACTGATGTACAACCCGTTCACCATCGCGGGCGTGCTGGACGAGATTCTGGAATGGATCGCGGCACGGGTCGCGGACGTCATCGACGCCCTGTGGAGGTTGCTGTCCTGGGCGTTCCTCGTCGTGCCGGACGTGACCGCCCTGCCGCAGGTCCAGACGATCAGCACCCGCGCACTGTTCATCGCCAACACCTGCTACGTGGTGGCGATCGTCGCCTGCGGTGTGGTGGTCATGGCCCGCGACAGCGTCCAGGCCCGCTACGGCGTCGCGGAACTCGCGCCGCGTCTGCTGATCGGCATCATCGGCGCGAACTTCGCCCTGCCGATGTGCCGGGAACTCATCGCCTTGGGTAACGCGCTGATCCAGGCGCTCATCGGTGAGTCGGTCACCACCGATGGCTCACTGGACCAGTTGCGTCGCACGATCGTCGACGCGTTGACCAATCCAGCCAACGCCCTGCTCACGCTCGTGATCGGCGTGGTCATCGCCGTGCTCGCCGCCATGATCATGGCCGGGTGGGTGCTGCGGCTGGGCCTGCTGGTGATCCTGGTTGGTCTCGCGCCGGCGGCGCTGTCCTGCCATGGCACGCCGTGGACCGAGCCGGTGGCGACGTTGTGGTGGCGGGCTTTCCTCGGCGTGTTCGCCACAGTCGGGGGCCAGGGCATCGCGCTGCACGCCGGGTTGACGGTGTTCGTCAGCCCGACTGCCAATTTGCCGGCCCTAGGTCTGCCGATCGATCCGACGGGCACGCTCAACCTGTTCATCGTCTGCTGCCTGCTGCTGGCGGTGACGCGGATCCCGGGTCTGGTGCGCCGGTACGTCACGGGTGGGCAGTCCCGCAACGTGGTCGGCGCGTTCGTTCGGGTCGCTATCGTTCAGCAACTCGGCCGCGCCCTCACCGGAGGTTTGTGGGGTGGCGCGGGGCGTGCTGCGGCGGGAGCCGCCGTCGGCCGGACACGCCGTGCGGGGAATCTGGTCTCCGGTGCCCGTGCCGGCGGGGTGCCGCTGCCGCAGCCGGCTGGGTTTCGCAGTGGTGCGGGGCCGGGTCCGGTGGCGCGTCGTCCGCCGCGAACTGCTGCGGCGTCGATATCTGCTCGGCCGTCCCAGGCCCAGCCCGGGGCCGGGGTGCGGAGGGTGCCGGCGGGGCGGACTCCGGCGACGGCGATGCCGCAGCGGATGCCGCGGTGGCGTCGCTGGTGGGCCTACACCGAATCCGGTACCGGCTGGCCGAGCGGCACGGCTCCGAGAGCGTCCGGGACGGGCTGGCCGGCCGAGCCGGTGCCAGGCCCGCGCGTGCCGCCGGTGCTCTCTGCCGTCCCTGAGTCCGCACGGACACCTGCCCGTACGGGATGGCCGGTAGACCGTCCGGCGCCTGGTCCGGCAGCCACGCGAACGGCCAGCGGCACGGGATGGCCTTCGGTGCCCACCTACGGACCCCGGACCACCCGCACCTCAGCGGCAGCACGTGCCGCCGCCACCCCACGTCCACGACCTGCGCCCCGGCCGGCTGCCGACCGCGACAGCAGCGGCACCGGCTGGCCGGGCTGACCTTCCTCTGATCTCAAGGATTGGTGTTTCCCATGTCTGATGTTGATCTTCGCGCTCGTATTCCGGCGGACATTGAGGCCCCGGATCGTCTGCTCTACCAGTTGAGCCCGCGGCAGGTGGCCATTCTGGCCGCCGCTGCCGCGGTGGCGTACCTGCTGTGGCGGGCGCTGCTGGGTCATGTGCCGATGCCGATCCTCCTTGCCGCCTTGATCCCGTTGCTCGGCGCGGCCACGGTCCTGGCGTTGGGTCGTCGTGACGGGCTGAGTCTGGACGCGTGGCTCCTCGCGGCGGTCCGAGGCGCCCGCACCCCGCGCCGGCAGGTCCCCGTGCCCGGCGGGAAGGCGCCGCGGTGGGCGCCCAGCCCGGTCGGGGTCGAGGGAGACCTGACGCCGCCGGCGCTGTTGCGGCTGCCGGCGCGGGCGATCGCCGCCAACGGGGTGGTGGACCTGGGCGGGACCAGCGCCGCCCTAGTCGCGGTGACCACGGTGAACCTGGGTTTGCGGACGCCGGCGGAGCAGGCGGCGCTGGTCGGCGCCTACGCCCGCTGGTTGAACAGTCTGACCGCGCCGGTGCAGATCGTGGTGTCCACCCAGCCGGTGGACCTGGCTGGGCATGCGCAGCGCATCGCCGACGCTGCCGATTTGCTGCCTCATCCGGCGTTGGCAGACGCTGCCGCCGACTACGCCGAGTTTCTCCTCGACGTGGAGGAGGAGCGGCAGCCGCTGTGGCGAACGGTGACCATCGTGCACACCGCCACCGGGGCGCGCCGCGACACCGATGTGCTGCGGGCCGCCGAGCACACCGCCGCCGCGTTGCAGGGTGTGGGCGCGGCCACCCGGGTCCTGGACGGGCCGGCGGTCACCGCCGTGCTCGCCGCCGCGGTCGACCCCTACACCCTCCCCCTGTCCGGGGAGCGGGCGTTGCCGGACCAGCCGGTTACCAGAGGGCAACGATGACGCTCCGCACCGTCCTACGCGCTCTGCTTCCCACCCGCACGCCGCAGCCTGCCGCACCGTCGGCAGGGCCGCAGGTCGACGCCTTGGCCGCGTTGATCGGCCCGGCCAGCGTCGAGGTGACCCCCCGCTACCTGAAGGTCGGCGACGGCTACACCTCGACGCTGCTGGTCAACGGCTATCCGGCGGAGGTCGGCGCGGGCTGGCTGTCGCCGTTGACCGGCTGGCCGGGCCGCGCCGCCGTGGTCATCCACATCGAACCGCTCGATCCGCAGGTGGCCGCGTCCCGGCTGCGCCGCCAGCGTGCCCGCCTGGAATCCTCCCGACGCTCGGATGCCGAGCACGGCCGTCTCGACGACCCGACCACCGAGGCCGCCGCCGCGGATGCCGCCGAGCTGACCGACCGGGTCGCGCGCGGCGCGAGCCGTCTGTTCCGGGTCGCGCACTACGTCGCCGTGCACGCGACGAGTTTGGAGGAGTTGACCGAGTCGGTGGCGCATGTGCGGGCCACCGCCGCATCGGTCATGCTCGACACGGTTGCGGCGACCTGGCGGCAGCTGCCGGCGTGGACGTCCACCCTGCCGCTCGGGGTGGACAGCATCGGGATGCGGCGGGTGTTCGACACCGACAGCCTCGCCGCCGGTATGCCCTTAGCCTCCGCCGACCTGCCCGCGCCGCTGCCCGGGGATCCGCCCACCGCCTCCGGTGTCCTGTACGGGTTGAACACCGCGACCAACGGGATCGTGTGGCACGACCGGTGGGCCGCCGACAACCACAACTCCGTGGTGCTGGCCCGCTCCGGCGCCGGCAAAAGCTACATGATCAAGCTGGAGACGTTGCGGAGCCTGTATGACGGGGTGCAGGTCCACGTCATCGACCCGGAGGACGAGTACCGGCGGCTCGCCGAGGCGGTCGGCGGCACCGTGATCAACCTCGGCGCACCGGACGTGCGGCTCAACCCGTTCGACATCGCCGCCGACGACCGGCGGCCCGACGCGCGTACCCGGCGGGCGCTGTTCGCCCACACCCTGGTCAACGTGCTCCTCGGCGCCGGGCAGGACGGTGGTATGCAGCCGGCCGAACGTGCCGTCTTCGACCGGGCCGTCAACGCCGCCTACCTGGGGGCGGGTGTCACCAACGACCCGGGCACGTGGGGGCGGCCGGCGCCGTTGCTGCGTGACGTGGCCGCCGCCCTGGAGGCCGACGGTTCGCAGCCGGCGGTCACACTCGCTGCCCGGCTGTCGCCGTGGACGACTGGCAGTTTCAGTCACCTGTTCGCCGGACCCACCACCACCCACCCTGTCGGGCATCTGGTGGTGTGGTCGACCCGCCACCTCGCCGACGAGCTGCGCCCCGCCGGGATGCTGCTGGCGTTGGACGCGATCTGGCGGATCGTGGACGCCCCACCGGCCGCCGGTCCGACCGGGGACCCGCGTCGGCTGGTCATCGTCGACGAGGCCTGGACGTTGTTGCGCGACGGTGAAGGCGTGCGGTTTCTGAACCGGCTGGCGAAAGCGGCCCGCAAGCGCCGCGCCGGCCTGTCGGTGATCACGCAGGACGCCGCCGACCTGCTTGGCTCCGACCTCGGGCAGGCCGTGATCGCCAACAGCGCCACCCAGGTGTTGATGCGCCAAGCCCCCCAGGCGATCGCCGCGGTCGCCGACAGCTTCCAGCTCACCGGCGGGGAAGCACGGATGCTGCTGTCCGCCCAACGCGGCGAAGGACTCCTGCTCTCCGGTGCCAACCGGGTGGCCAGCCACGCCGTGTCCTCCTGCCGAGAACACGAGCTGTGCGTCACAGGCGCCGACCCGCAGGACGAGTCGTGACCTGGCTCGCCCCACCCGCCCCGGCCTCCACCCCGCCGCTGCTGTCGTCTGTCACGCCGACCAACCCGGTCGCCGAGGCGATCGGCGCCGCGGTCGGGTGGATGGTGGCCCGGCCGTGGCTCGCCGCCGTCGCCGCCGCGGCAGCTGTGGTCGCGGTCGTCGCCCACGGCCAGCTGCAGATCTGGCGGCAGCGACGCTGGCAGCGGCACGCCCAGCAGGTCACCATCACCCCACCACCGGAGGTGGAGCCGGACAGCGCGGCGAGGTGGTGGGCGACCTGCGCGGAGATCCTGCGCCCGGTCGGCTGGCGACGGTGGCTCTACGGCACCCCACACGTCGGCTACGAGTACCGGTGGGCGGGCCGGCAGCTGACCATCACCATCTGGCTGCCCGGCACCGTCCCGACCGGCCCGGTCCTCGCCGCGATCGCCGGCAGCTGGCCCGGCGCCGCCACCACGACCGCCGACGCCACAGAACCCATCCCTACCGGCGTCATCGCCGAGGGCCGCGCCCTGACACCCACCCTGCCGGCGTGGTACCCGATCGTCACCGACCACGACACCGACCCACTACGCCCTCTGATCTCCGCGCTGTCGGGGCTGCGCGACCACGAGTACGCCTGCGTGCAGATCCTCGCCCGCCCCGCCACACCCCGGCAGATCCGCCGGCTGCGCGCCGGCACTGCGGCACTGCGCACCGGCCAGCGCACCCCCGGCGTTCTCGACCCGTCGGCCTGGTTGGAAGGACTGTTCGGTCTCCTCACGCCCGGCCCGACCCGCCCCACAGTGGGCAGCCGCGCCACCGCCTACCGGCCGCCGGCCGGTGAACCGGAACGAGACCGCGACGCCCGCGCCGCGGTGGACAAGCTGGCCTCCGGCCAGCTGTGGGAAACGTCCATCCGCTACGGCATCGCCCACACCAACCCCCGCCAAGCCCCGCAGGAGAACCTGCGGGCCCGGTTGACGACCCTCGCCCACGGCGTCGCCTCGGCCTACGGCCTCTACACCGCCCGGCAACGACTACGCCGCGTCCGCCTCACCCAACCCGCCACCGTGCTGGCGAACCGGCCACTACGCACCGGCTACCTGCTCGGCGCCGCCGAACTCGCCGCCGTCGCCGCCCTACCCTCCGACGTGGCGGTGCCCGGTCTGCTGCGGGCCCGCGCCAAACCGATGCCAATGCCGGTCGACGTGCCCACCACCGGCGGCCGAGGCGTCAAACAGCTCGGCCACGCGCAGATCGGCGGCCACGCCGTCGGACTGCCCGTCGCCGACGCCCGCCAACACCTCCACGTCCTCGGCTCCACCGGCGTCGGGAAAAGCACCCTGCTGGTCAACATGATCCTCGACGACGTCGCCGCCCACCGCGGCGTCGTCGTCATCGACCCCAAAGGCGACCTGGTCACCGACGTCCTCGACCGACTCAACCCCAACGTCGCCGACCGGGTCGTACTCATCGACCCTGACCAAACCCAGGGCGGCTACTTCAACCCCCTGTCCGGCGACGACCACGACCTCGCCGTGGACAACGTCGTCTCCATCTTCTCCAAAATCTTCCAACGGCACTGGGGACCCCGCATCGACGACACCCTGCGCGTCGCCTGCCTGACCCTGAAGCGCAAGGCCAACGCCACCCTCGCCCTGGTCCCCCCGCTGCTCAACGACAAACAGTTCCGCCTAGCCTTCACCGAAGGCCTCGACGACCCGGAAGGACTCCTCGGCTACTGGACCTGGTACGAGTCCATGCCCCCACCCGTACGGGCACAGGTCATCGGCCCCGTCATGGCACGCCTACGAGCGTTCCTGCTGCGGGACTTCCCCCGCCGCACCCTCGGCACCCCACGCTCATCATTCGACATGGGACGGCTACTCAACACCGGCGGGATCCTGCTCGCCCGCCTACCCAAAGGCCAACTCGGCGAGGACACCTCCCGGCTTATGGGCTCCTTCGTCCTCGCCCGCGCCTGGCAGGCCGCCACCGCCCGCGCCAAACTCCCCGAACACCAACGCCGCGACTGCACCGTCGTGATCGACGAATGCCACAACTTCCTGAACCTGCCCGGATCCGTCGACGACATGCTCGCCGAAGCCCGCGGCTACCGGATGAGCCTCGTCCTGGCCCACCAGGACCTCGCCCAGCTCCCCCGCCCCACCCAACTCGCCCTGTCCGCGAACGCCCGCAACAAAATCACCTTCAACGTGGCACCAGAAGACGCCCACCAGATGGCCCGGCACATGTTCCCCGAACTGTCCGACCACGACCTCAGCCACCTCGACGCCTACCAAGCCGCCGCCCGCCTCGTGATCGACAACCGGGAAACCGCCGCGTTCACCCTGCACACCCGACCACCCCGCCCCATCGTCGGCGCAGCCGACGAGATCCGGGCCATCTGCGCCGCGGCCAGCGGCGGCGCAGGCGACCCCACCGCGATCGAGCAACTCGCCACACGGCTGGCCACCCAAGCCAACGCCCACCGCCGCCGGTGAACCCGCGTTCGCTGCCGCCAGGCCGGGATGCCGCCCAGCCTGGCGGCGGGCGGGCTCTGGTCCGCACCCCGGTGCAGACCCGGCCGGCCCCCGGCTCACCCTCGGATACCCAACAGTGCAGGTAGGTGCACGAATGACCGATGATCAACCACCCCGACAGTCCCCCCGGGGGGACACCCTCCGACCGGGGGGCGGCTCATCGCCCCCTCTCCCCCGCACACCGGCCCGGCATACGACGACGACCCTGGCCGACATCTCCGCCCGGCTGCGGCCCCGCGACCGGGTCATCGCCTTCCTCCTGTCCGACCACACCGCCCTCACCACCGACCAAATCGCCGCAGTGCTATTCGACTCACCGATCACCTGCGGCCACCGCCTCTACACGCTGCGCCGCATCGACTTCATCAACCGCGTGCTGCGCGCCCACCCCGGCCAACCCACCCACGTCTACTGGGTACCCGGCCGACTGTCGGCCCGCCTGGTCGCCCTCGCCCGCGGCGAGACCCCACCCACCCCGAAAGCAGTCGCCCTGACCGCTGACCGCGTCCTGTCCGACCGCACCCGCCGACACACCATCGAAACCAACCAGTTCTTCATCGACCTGCTCACCCACAGCCGATCCCACCCGCAGTCCCGGCTGACCCGCTGGTGGTCCGAGCAGCAGACCACCGCCGCATTCGGCCGCCGTATACGCCCCGACGGCCACGGCGTCTGGACCACCGGCCACCACCACGTCGGATTCTGGCTCGAACACGACCGCGGCACCGAACACCACCCACGGCTACGCAACAAGCTCGAGCCCTACCGCCGACTCCGCATCGACGGCGGCCCCAACTACACACTGCTGTTCTCTCTACCCACCCGAGAACGCGAACGCCACTTCCACCACAGGCTGATCGACACCGCCGGCGACGACCACCGCATCGCCGCCGCCCTGACCGCCCTCACCATCGCCACCTGCGCCCGCGACCGCGTCAACGGCCACGGCCCCGCCGGCCCCATCTGGCGACTCGTCGGCAACGGCGGCCACCGCCTACGCCTAGTACGGCAGCCGCCATTCGTGATCATGGTTGGCATTCGAGGTTGAGGCGGCGGGCG
>NZ_JBHMIS010000059.1:0-10196 GCF_048060415.1 Micromonospora sp. LOL_024 | reverse complement strand
GGCCAGTGCCGGCCCGCCCGCACAGGACTGCCGGTCGGCGCGGTACGTCAACAGCAGACCGGGGCTCCGCCGGGCTCGGCCATCATGGCGAGCCGGGGCAGCGGACCCGGCCCGCCGGAGTCCAGCTGCTGCGGCGGGCGGCTCGGGTTACCGGTCTGGACCGACGACGCGGCCCGCCAGAGGAGGTCGACCGCGGCACCGTCGGGCCGTGACACCCGGTGCAGGTTGCGGTAGCCGAGCCGGCGGTACAGGCGAAGGTTGGCCCTGCCGTGCACCTCCGCGTACGTCGGCAACCCGAGGTTGTCCATCCACTGGTGGCTGCCGGCGAGGACCGCTGCGGCCTGGCCGGCCCGGTCGACATCCGGCGGTGCGGCGAGAAAGGCGAGGTGGTTGTGCGCCTCGTCGGGCCGCCGCGCGGCGAGCAGGTCATCGAGCCGGCGGAAGCGCACGACGTGGTGGCCGCAGGCGTCGTCGAGTCGCTCGTCGTAGCGGGGTGGCGGTGGGATCGGGCGGTATCGGTGGAACCACACGGTGGCGGCGGTGCCGTCCTTGAGTAGGAAGGCGTCACCGAACAGCAGGGCGTGCTCGACCCAGATTCGGGCCACCGCAGCGATCATCGCAGGCCGTTCCCGCTGTTCGGGCACGAGCCATGCCCCGAGGGAGGTCGGGACGACGGTGGCGGTGACAAGGTCCACGAGCCAGTCGATGTCGCACCATCGGGCGCGGTTGACGGGCAGAGAGACGTGCATGAGAACTCCTGGTAAGACGGAAGGTCAGCGAGGAAGGACCCGGCCGGACCGGGCCGCGCGGACGCGCGCGGGCGGCGGGACGGGGCGGTGACGGACAACCGGGTGCGGCGCTCGACACCGGGCGAGTCGGCCGGCCACCACAGTCGTGGCGGCGCGGCACATCACGTCCTCCGGTCAGGCCGGTCTGCTGCGTGGGCGCGGGGATCGGGAGGAGTGGCGCCGAGTGCGGTCCGGCCGGGTTACCCGGCCGCTGGCCGTAGGCGGCGCCCAGGCGTCCAGGACCACGTCGGCGGCGCCGCCGTGGGAGGTCGGGCTCGGGTCCACACCGCCGGTGCCGGGCGCCGACGAGAGGGGTGCCGGACCCGGGGTGCGCTCGGCCTGCCGGTCCGGGCGGTTCTTGGTGCCGCCGGCCGACTTCGCTCCGGCGCGCGGCGACGAAGGAGCAGACCCAAGGGAGGCGGTACCCGCACTGGACCGGCCAGGAGTCACCGCGTCGGTGGCGGCCGGGTCGACGGGCGGCACGACGTCGACCGGCGGCGTCCCGTCGACCGGCGGCCCCGTGGGATCCGGGGTGGGTTGCGGCACCGGGTCCGGCTCGGGCGCGTCCGGGGCCGGTTGGGGCAGGGCCACGACGGGATCCAGGAGATCGAGTATCGGGTCGAGCGGGCCGAGGACCGGTGCCAGCTCCCGCAGGATCGGTTCGAGATCGGCCACGATCGTGTCGAGCAGTGGTGACGTGGGGGCCAGCAGTTGGCTCAGCGCGGCGATGAGCGGTTCCGCGAGCGGGCCGAGGGTGTCGGCCACCGGCACGACGAGCCGCGCCACCGCGGCGGGTACCTGGTCCTCGCCGACCGCCGGGCGGGACCCGGCGCGACGCGGCGCGGTCGGTGCGGCGTCGGTCGGGAGGCGGCCGGGCGACGAGGGCCCAGGCACCTCGGTTGACGGCGAAGGCGGCACCGGCGGGGTCGGCTCGGTGGACGGCGCGGCCACCTCCGTCAGCGGGGACCCGTGTTTGGCCGGGGACGGCGGGGCGGCGGGAGGCGCGACCGGTTCGGCCGGCGCGTGGTTGACCGGTGGCGCCTGTCCGACCGGCGCTACCGGCCGGGACGGCCCAGTGGAAGACCGGTCGGCGGCGACCACGGGGGTGAGGACGGCACGGATCAGGTCAGTGGCGGATGCGGCCTGCCGGGCCGCGCTCTGCGTCGACTGGTCCCCGACCACCGGTGGGTGCTCGGCGGCGCGCGCGGGAACCGTCGTCGCCATGTCGTAGCCACACCAGGCCGCACCCACGCCCACGGTCAGGAAACCCACCCGTAGCGCAGCGCGGACGAGGCGGCCACGCCGTCGACCCGTCACCGGCGCCTCCACCTGCCCGACCACCACCAACTGCGTCCGCACACTAACCCAGCGCGACACCTGCGTCACAGCGCGCCGGGCGTGTCGCTGCGGAACGGGTACTGGTCCAGCCAGGTGAGGAGTGGACGTGTCCCCCACCACGCCGCCTTGGCACCCAGTTGGGGTGTCGCCTACAGCGCCGCCCTGCTGTTGATCACCATCGGCGGGGCGGCGCGGACCGACGGACCGCTCAGTGGCCGCGATACAGGGCGGCGACATCGTCAGGAAAGTGCTCCTCCACCGTCTGGCGCTTGACCTTGAGGGTGGGGGTGAGTTCGCCGTCGGCCTCGGTGAGGTCCCGGGGCAGAATGCGGAAGGCCTTGACCTGCTCGGCATGCGAGACGCTCCGGTTGGCCTGGTCGACCGCGTCCTGGATCTCGTTACGCAGCTGCGGGCTGTCGCGCAGTTGGGACACCGACGCTCCGGGATGCCCGTGCTGGTCCCGCCACCGTCGCCACCCGTGAGGGTCCACCGTGACCAGCGCGGAGACGTACGGGCGGCCATCGGCCACCAGCATGACCTGGCTGACCAGCGGATGCGTCCGGATGCGCTCCTCGATCGGCGTGGGCGCGAGATTCTTGCCGGCGGCCGTGACCATGATCTCCTTCGCCCGTCCGGTGATCCGCAGGAAGCCGTCGTCGTCGAGCCGGCCGAGGTCACCGGTTCGCAACCACCGGTCCTCGGTGAGCGCCGCGCTGGTCGCCTCCGGGTTGTTCCAGTAGCCGGTGAACACCATCTCGCCCCGGGCGTGGACTTCCCCGTCGTCGGTGACGCGGATACACACTCCCGGCAACGGCCGGCCGACCGTGCCGATCCGCAACGCCGTCGGCAGGTTGGCGGTCAACGCCGGGGACGTCTCGGTCAACCCGTAGCCCTCCAGCACCGTGATGCCCGTACCCCGGAAGAAGTGGCCAAGCCGCTCACCCAACGGGGCGCCGCCCACGATGGCCAGCCGGCACCGTCCACCGAGGGCGGCGCGCATCCGGCGGTACGCGACGAGGTCGCACAGTTCGTGCGCCAGGCGCAGCGGCAACGACGGCCCCGTCCCCGTGTCCAGAGCCCGGCTGTAGCGCAGGGCCACCCGTTCGGCAAACGTGAACAACCATCCCCGGTGGGCGTCCTCGGCGCTGTGCCGTGCCTGGTCGTGCATCTTCTCGAACATCCTGGGCACCGCGAGGACGAAGGTCGGCCGGAACCGGCGCAGTTGGTCGAGCACCCCGGACACGTCGGCGCTGTGCACCATGGTGGCGCGGGTCTGCACCATGCCGACCTGGATGAGCCGGGCGAAGGCGTGCGCGAGCGGGAGGAAGAGCACCGTCGACGCGCCCGGATGGAGCAGCTGCGGCAGGGCGGCGGTGGCGTTGCCGATGTCGGCGGAGATGTTGCCGTGCCGCAACACGCAGCCCTTCGGCGGGCCGGTGGTGCCGCTGGTGTAGACGATCGTGGCCATATCCGCGCCGGAGACCGCGCGCCGTCGGGCGTCGAGTTCGCCGGTATCGACGGTACGGCCCTGCGCGGCCAACACGATGAGGTCGCCGGCGTCGATGCGCCACGTCTGCCGCAACGCCGGTAGGTTCTCGCGCAGTCCGTTCACGGTGATCAGGTGCTCGGCGCTCTCCACCACCGCGCCGACCGCACCGGAGTCACCGAGTATCCAACTGATCTGTTCGGCGCTTGAGGTGTCGTAGACCGGCACCGGCACCGCGCCGATCGCCCAGAGCGCGTAGTCCACGAGCGTCCACTCGTAGCGGGTACGGCTGAGCAGCCCGACCCGGTCGCCGTGGACGACTCCGGCGGCGAGCAGACCTCGGGCCACGGCTGACACGTCGTCGCGGAACTGTCGGCAGGTCACCGGCAGGGCGCCGCCACGCCCGGAGCGGCGGACCGGCCACGACCGGGGATCCGGGTCCGGTCGTACGAACTGCACCGCGTCCGGATCCTCCGCCGCGTTGCGCCACACCTGTTCGGCCAGGCCGGCATCGTCGCCGCTGACAATCGGGTCAACCGCTGTCTCCCGCACGCCCGCCCACCCTGCCGTCGCATCCCGAAGCGCTGCGCCTACATCCTGACCCCCAAGCCCCCACCAGCTCCCCTGAACACGAAAACCCGCGCCCGCCGAGCCCCGCCCCGCCGATCTAGGGACCTTCGTTGTCGGCGGAGATCATGTAGCGACCTTTGTCCCTAGATCGGCGAGCTCGTGGGGTGGGCGCCTGGAGGCCCAGACGGTCGAGACGCCCTCCGGGTGGCGGGTGGTCGGTCACCAGTCATGGACGGTGCCGTCGTTGAGCCGGTTGAACGGCAGGTACGCCGGCCGGTACGGGAACCTAGCGGCGGCCTCGGCGTCCAGCTCCACGCCGAGGCCGGGCTGCTCGCCGGGGTGCAGGTAGCCGTCGGTGAAGGTGAACGACTGGCGGAACACCTCGTCGGTGAGTGACCCGTGCCGCATGTACTCCTGGATGCCGAAGTTGTGGATGGCCAGGTCCAGGTGCAGCGCGGCGGCCATCCCCACCGGCGAGATGTCGGTGGGGCCGTGGATGCCCGACTTGATCTGGTACTGGGCGGCGAAGTCGAGCAGCCTACGCATGGCGGTGATGCCGCCGGTGTGGGTGACGGCGGACCGGACGTAGTCGATGAGCTGTTCGGAGATCAGGGTCTGGTAGTCCCAGACGGTGTTGAAGACCTCTCCGATCGCCAGGGGCGTGGTGGTGTGCTGCCGGACCAGCCGCAGCGCCTGCTGGTTCTCCGCTGGCGTGCAGTCTTCCAGCCAGAACAGGTCGTACGGTTCGAGCGCCTTGCCCAGCTTGGCGGCCTGGATCGGGGTCATCCGGTGGTGACCGTCGTGCAGCAGCGGCAGCTCCGGGCCGAACTCGTTGCGGACCGCCTCGAAGACGCCGGGCAGGTGACGCAGGTACGCGCGGGTGTCCCAGTCCTCCTCGGCCGGCAGCGGGATGCGCTGGGCCGGCTCGTAGTCGTAGCGCCTGCCGTCGGCACTGCTCTGGGTGGCGACGCCGTAGACGGCGTTGATGCCGGGCACCGAGGTCTGCACCCGGATCGACCGGAAGCCCTGGTCGAGGTGGGCGCGGACGGAATCGAACAGCTCCGGCAGGTCGCGGCCGGAGGCGTGCCCGTACGCCATGATGCCGGTCCGCGACGCACCGCCCAGCAGCTGGTAGAGCGGCATGCCGGCGGCCTTGGCCTTGATGTCCCAGAGCGCGACGTCGACGGCGGCGATGGCGGCCATGGTGACCGGCCCCCGCCGCCAGTACGCCGAGCGGTAGAGGAACTGCCAGGCGTCCTCGATGCGGTGCGCGTCCCGCCCGAGCAGCAACGGCACCACGTGATCGCGCAGGTACGTGGCCACGGAGAGTTCACGACCGTTGAGGGTGCCGTCGCCGAGCCCGGTGATGCCGTCCGCTGTGGTGATCTTCAGGGTGACGAAGTTGCGGTCCGGGCTGGAAACGATGACGTCGGCAGCGACGATTTTCACGAGGGGTGCCTTTCTCGCGGGCTGTGCTGAGCGGAGGGTGGTTCCGGCGGCCGGATACCCGGTCATGGATGCGAATCTATACAGAAGACGACATGGATGCGATGGGAGCAGGCCCGCGGCAGCGTGCTGTCACGCGCGGCGTCTCGGATGCTCCCCCGTTCAGCTGAGCGACGTACCCCTCGGCCGAGCGGAGCGTCGGTGTCGGGGGTCCTGCGTACGATGCGACCTATGGCGTTGTTGCACCGGGCGGAACTGCACCCCACCAAACTCGAACTGCTGGCGGCCTGGCTACCGACCCGCGACTGGTACGACGGCGAGGCCGGCGCGAAGGTGGTGCGGGTGGCCGCGTACCGGTTCGACGACCCGGCCGGTGAGGTTGGGATCGAGACGCTGCTGGTGCGGGCCGGTGATGGGCCGGTGTACCAGGTGCCGCTGACCTACCGTGGCGCCCCGTTGGAGGGCGCCGACTACCGGCTGCTGGACACGATGGAGCACTCGGTGCTCGGCCGACGCTGGGTTTACGACGCGCCCGGCGACCCGGTCTACGCTGCCGCGCTGGCCGACGCGGTCCTCGCCGGTGCCGGGCAGGCCATCGAGTATTTCGAGTTCGACGGCGGCCGGGAGGTGCGTCCGCCCAGCATGGACATCACCAGTGACGCCTCCGCAGGTGTCCCCGCGCCCGCCTTCGGCCCGGTACGCCGGGTGGTCGACGGCGACCCGACGGTCATCGTCACCGAGACGGTCGAGTTGGCCGTGCTCCGCCGGCCCGGCACCGTGCCCGCCTCGGGCGACGCGACGTTGACCGGCACCTGGGACGACGTCAGCGCACCCCTGGCGTACGCCGTCGTGCGCTGACGCCACGACGCCGGCACGGGCCCCGACCTGTGCCGGGGCCCGTGCCGCGTCCGTCCAACGGTCTGCCGGCTGGACGGGCAGCCTTCAGTCAGGGAAGGCGGCTAGTGCGGTATCCTGAGATTCCCCTGGTTGAGCGACCTGATGCGCCGCAGCCCGACCCGGGCGACGGAGCGGTCGGGCCGTCGGCCAGAGTCGGGGTCCGCCAGTCCCGCCACTGGGCCAGGTTGCCCGCCTTGCGGCTGGAGATCCGCATCGTGCCGGCGGCGTTGCCGGTCTTCGGCAGGAACCGCCGGGTGCGGTCCGCTGCCGCACCGCGATCGGCGTACGGATTCGGAAGTGGTCCGAACTGGGGATCACGATTTTTGTGGGCGCTTTCCGGATCTCGCCAGTCAGCCAGCTGGCAAGCATTTCCAGCTGCACCGTCGAGAGTCGGAATCCATATTCGTTGAGTCATACCATTCGCCTGCCCCGGAGTCCTCAGAATAGTCAGTCGCCCTTCTCCGGGCGTAAGCCGGCCGGGAGCGGGCGTGTCCGGTTCGAGCAACGTGCGAGACCCGAACCGTGAGCGAAGTGGTCAGGCGATCGAACAGGGCACGCCGTTCAGACTGAATGCCGAAGGTCGGCCGGTGTTGCCGGTGTGGGTCGCCTGGAAACCAATTTCGGTCGAGGCGTTCGGTGCCAGGCCGCCGTTGTAGGAGACGTTTCGGGCCGTCACCGCCCCGCTTGACGGGGCGTAGGACGCGTTCCACCCGTTGGTGATGGTCTGACCGGCCGGCAAGGTGAACACCAGTGACCAGCCGTTCACCGTCGTGCCACCCGTGTTCGTTATCCGTACCGAGGCGGTGAGTCCGGTGTTCCACGCGTTGACCGTGTAGCCGACCCGACACGCGCCCGATGGCGGCGGGGCGGTGGTGGGCGGCGGCGTGGTGGGCGGGGCAGTGGTGGGCGGGGTGGTGGTGGGCGGGGTGGTGGTGGGCGGCGTTTCACCGCCGATAGCACCCGGCACGGCCCGGAGCGCGTCGTACCAGACTGTGGCCATCTTGCTGTAACCACGGGTGTTGGGGTGTACGCCGTCTGCCAGGTCGGCGAGCGTCAAGGCGCTGTACATGTCCACCAGGTGCACCCGGGCCCCGGCGTTGATCTTGCTCTGGACGATGCCGGGGATTGCCGCGTTGAACGCTCGGACCTGGCTGTCGGCTCCCGACCGCGGGACGATGGTCGCGACGAACACGTCCGCCGACGGCGCCGTCGCCGTGATCCGGTCGATCAGGGCGGAGAGCCGGGACGCCGCGCCGGACGAGTTGCCGACCATGTCGTTGGTTCCGATGTGCAACATGACCGTACGCGGCGTCGTTGTCCGCAGCCAGTTCACCACATTGGCGTCGATCTGAGCGATCGTCCAGCCCGAGTGGCCCTCGTGATCGCGGTCGCCGAGACTGCTCGGGCCGTTGGACTTCGAGCCGACGAGGTCGACCTGGTAGCCACCGGCCACCAACTTCTGCCACAGGTCGATCCGATATCCGCCAGGCACGTTATACCCGTCGGTGATCGAGTCTCCGAGCGGCATCACCCGCACTCCGGCGTTCGCTGCGGCGTCCGTCGGGCCGACGGCGAACACCATCGCGGTGGTCGCGACGGCGGCGACGGCCGCGATCAGCGCCGACAGCTGGAATCTCCGCGCCATGAGAACCTCCCACTTCGAAGCATTTTGGTTTGGTTGGTGCTTGTACGCCGGCAGCACGTGCCGCCGGATGACGTGACCCATAGCAACTATTCACCAGAGCGGCACCATCTGCGATTTCGCAGCGGCGCAATCGACGACTTCACCACTGAAGTCAGCGATCGACGATTTCCACGAACAGAACACCGCAGTCGACGGGCGTCGACCTGACACCGACAAGGCTCGCCCGGACTCAACCTCGCACGATCGAATGCTGCATGAACCAAGTGAGCTGACACCGAGCGCAGCCGATGCGTGCGCGCGGAGCCGCCCCAAGCTCCTGACGTCGAGATTAGCGGGTAAACGCTTACAGGGGCAACCATTCGCCGTTGCGGACTTATAATCCAATGCTGTACATCAATGTCGGTGCGTAGGGCGAGAGACTGCTGGGACGTCCCGTCAGATCTCGCCGACCCGGCTCTCCTACCTGGGGTGGAGGTGTGGCTACGACCAGTGGCCGCAGGTGCGGCTCGTGGGCGGGCGCGGTCGGCGGCCGGGCTGAGAAGCATCTGCAGGCATGACTACCAACCTTCTCCGGCAGGCCCGCTGGCACCGCCCACTGTTGGCGTTCGTCTCGGCGATGGCGGTGCTCGCCCTTGTCAGCGCGATCGGCATCGTCGTCGACCAGCGGATCATGACGGGAGTACCGATCTGGCTCAAACCGTTCAAGTTCTCGGTGTCCTTCGTCCTGTACGGCCTCACTCTCGCCTGGATGCTCACTCTGCTTCGCCGGCGAAGCCGGATCGCGGAGTGGGCGGCCACCGTGGTGGTCGCCATGGGGGTGGTCGAGATGACCATCATCGTCGGACAGGTGCTGCGCGGCACGGCCAGCCACTACAACGAGACCAGCGCGTTGAACTCCACACTGTGGCAGCTGATGGGTGCGGCGATCATGGTGCTCTTCGCCGCCCACCTCGTCATCGGTATCGCGGTGGTCCGGCAACCGATCGCCGGCCGGGCCGCCCGGTACGCGGTCCTCCTGGGAATCGCTCTGGCCCTGCTCGGCATGCTGGTGGCGATACCGATGACGCAGTCCGGCCAGGCCCCCGCCGTCGAGGGGATCGCCGGGGCGCACAGCGTGGGTGTGCCGGACGGCGGCCCGGGACTGCCGCTGGTCGGATGGAGCACCACCGGAGGGGATCTGCGGATCGGACACTTCGTCGGGCTGCACGCCCTGCAGGTGCTGCCGATCCTGGCACTCCTGCTGAGCCGTTTCGCCGGTCGGCGGCTGGACGAGCACACCCGGGCGCGCCTGGTGCTTGTCGCGGGAGCCGCATACGGTGCCCTCACGATCCTGCTCACCTGGCAGGCCCTGCGTGGGCAGCCACTGCTGCGCCCGGACGCGCTCACTCTGGCCGCCACCGCGGCGCTGGTGGCCACGACCACGACCGCGATCCTCACGGTGCTGCTCCGGGGCCGCCGCCCGACCACCACACCGGGCACGGCTACGGTTCCGGGCGCTACGAGCCAACTGGAGGTGCCGGCATGAACGCCACACTGTTCACGCTGACGTTCGCGGTGGCCGCCCCCTTCTGGGCCCTGATGATCCTGCTGCCGAGCTGGCGGGTGACTGCCCGGATCGTCCGGTCGCCGCTGATCGTGATGCCCGCAGCAACGATCTACGCCATCCTGGTGCTACCGGCGCTCGGAGAGGTCCTGCCGACGGTGGCCTCCCCCACTCTGGACGCCGTGCGCGACCTGCTGGGCACCGACGACGGTGCGGCGGCGGCCTGGGCGCATATGATCGCGTTCGACCTGTTCGTCGGCCGGTGGGCGTGGCTCGACAGCCGGGAGCGGCGGATGCCGGCGCTGGTCATGGCGCCGGTGCTGGTGCTGACGATTCTGCTGGGGCCGCTCGGACTGGCCGTCTACCTGGCGGTCCGGACCAGGTGGGGCCGGCCACCGGCCGCTCGTAGTGCCGACCCGCAGCGCCTAGTACGGCAGCCGCCTTTCGTGAGGTGACCTCGGGTCCCGCCGGAACGAGGACGGC
>NZ_JBHMIS010000058.1:0-10631 GCF_048060415.1 Micromonospora sp. LOL_024 | reverse complement strand
CCCGACGAGCGCTTCCTATCCTGGGCATCACCAACACCCCGGACACTCACGGAACTTGATCAGGCCCTGCATGGTTGAAGGCCGCGATCTGGGCGGGCGTAGCGTCCATAGCGGACAGCGTGGGATGAGGACGTGGAGCCATCGGTAGACAGGTTCTTGCGACGGAATCAGTCTCCGAGAGGGCTCTACGTGATCACCTATCTGCCAGGCTCGACGTGCCCAGGGAACTCGTGCGCCACGTGGCGCGTCTGCTTCGCGCCGAGCGTCGGGCAGTGGGAACCCGACGCCGAGCCAGGGCGTTGACGTGCTTCTACCAGGCACTTCTGGTCCTCGTGTGGTTCCGCAAGGGCGAGGACCAGACCACCCTCGGCGCCGGCTTCGGGGTATCGAGGGCAACCGCCTACCGGTACGTCGCCGAGGCCGTACGCGTCCTTGCGGCGCAGACACCGACCCTGCACGACGCCCTGAACCGGTCGCCACCGACGGCTGGTCGCACGTGATCCTGGACGGGAAACTGTTCGACACCGACCGGCTCGCCGAGACCACCACCAGCGTCAAAGGCGACACCATCGACGCCTGGTACTCCGGGAAACACCGCGACTTCGGCGCGAACATCCCGGCAATCATGCGCCCCGACGGGCTACCGATCTGGACCTCGGACACGATGCCCGGACACCTGCACGACCTGACCTACGCCCCCAGTTGGACGTCACCGATGCGCTCTACTGGGCCGCTTCGACGCTGGACCTGCCGACCCTGGCCGACTCCGGCTACGAAGGCGCCGGTCAGGGCATCCACACCCCGTACAAGCAACCCGCCGACGGCCACCGCCTCGCCGTCGACAACCGCACCCACAATGCGATCCTTCGATCCATGCGACGCCTCGGAGAACGCGGCTTCGCGATCCTCACCGGCCGCTGGCGCACACTACGCCACAGCACCACCAGCCCACGAGGCCTCAACGACATCATCCGCGCCGCACTCCACCTCACCCATCTCGAATACCGATACCTACCGGATTCTTGTTGAGATCACGTCAGTGTCGTTGCGGTCACGTAGCCATCCTCAGCTAATTTCTCTTGGCGCAATTCTCGGCACCCGATCAATACTGCCTGGCGTTGCCCCAAGCGGAGGTGCCAACCATGTCGCCGAGCGACCGGCTGACGGACAGTTGGTCCTCGACGACTTCGGCATTCAGCACCGCCCGATGTAGACGCTGCACTGACGGCCCAGGCTCGAGACCGAGTTCGTTGACCAGATCCCCGCGTAGCCGGTGGAAAACCTGAAGCGCCTGGGCACGTCGGCCGCTGTAGTACAGCGCGCGCATGTACTGCGCGTGCATGCCCTCGTGGAGCGGATTCTCTACAGTCAGCGCGGCCAACTCGGTGAGCACTTCGCGGTACATCCCTAACCGCAGTTCGGCGTCGACCAGGTACTCCAGGACAACCAGCCGAGACTCCTCGAACTGCCGGCGCTTGGACTCGAGTACCGGTCCTATCGGCACGTCCACCAGCGCGGGACCCCGCCAGAGCCGCAGGCCGTCGGTCATCTTCCGGACGCCAGTCTCGTCGTCTCCGACGGAGAGTGCCTCCCGGGCCACCGTCACGAGGGAGTGGTACTGGTGCACGTCGAGGATTCCGGAGTCCACTTGCAGAACGTAACCGCCGGCCTTGGTGACCAGAACATTTTTCGATATCTCAGCGGCCGATATTCCGGTTACCCGCGCCAACAACTTCCGTAAGTTCAAGATGTACGTCTGCAATGTAGTCAATCCGCTTGCCGGCGGATTTTCGTCCCACAGCTCGCGAATTAGTGATGACACCGGCACCGCCTGGCCGGCATATACCAGAAGAACTGCCAGGATGCTACGGAGTTTCGGCGCGCTCGGCGCATGGTTTATGCCATTCACCGTTAAGGACAATGGGCCCAGGATACCGAACTCGGCAATATTCTTAAGCACTCGAACACCCCCGCAGTCAGACAAAACTGGCCCGGCACAACGACCCTACACTACCGTTCGACCCAAGAACAAGATTGACATTCGAATATGTGAGTAGTGCAATAGACGCGTCCGACTCCGACCAACCTGGCTCATTGACACCAGTAGGCCGCTTCGAAGCACTCTGACCAGCTACGTTGCGGTCGACGTGCACACCGCGGCTCAGCAGCCGTGGTCTCGAATCGGGAATCGCACATCGTCCGTCCGTCCGCATCGTCAGTACGACAGCGGATTTTGGCGCAGCCAGCCGATCGGGTGACCAGCGCCTATGCGGCCTCGATGTCGCGGTTCGCGGATGGTGCAGGTTAGTGGTGTTTGACACCTCCAATGAGCGAACCTGCTCGGCCTGGACCCAGTTTCCACCTATGCCTTCGCACCGACTGTGACCGCCATGTCCAACAGAGTTTAGTCCGCGTCCGCACCGGCAAACCGCCGGCTACGGATGTCCGACCCCTCTCAACTCACTCCTCGGTAGAGTCAATCTGCATGCGGATCTCCACGTAGGACGTGACTCGCTTGGGCCGGTATGCGTCCACTCCCAGCAGTCGGCATCGCTGGCGAGGGGCTGTCCAGAGCGCCTGGGCCACACGTTCAGGATCGTCCGATCGGCTCGAAGACTGGTCGAGAGCCCCTAAAGCGGCACCAGAGCGTGCTTCGACCGCCGCTCTAGGGCGCGGTACAAGGCTGCCGTCATGCGCCGATTCACCATCGCGGACCCACAGGAGACCATCGACGATGCCTCGGCTCGGACAGCGCGACGGCGGTGAACGACAGAACCAGACACGATCAGTTCGGCGACCTGGGCTGTGACTCACTCGCGGCCTACGAGCTCGTCATCCGTCTCGAGGACCGCCAGCGGATCGACTCCCGGACGAGGTGATTGAGACTCCAAAGGCGGTCCTGGACCACACCAACGTGCAGCTGGCTGGCGTGTGACGCCGACGGCTCCGAAACGCGGGAGGCGCTACGAAGTTATGACCACCTACGTCTGGGACTACCTCGAAGAATACGAGAAGGAACGCGACGACATCCTTGACGCGATCGACTCGGTCTTCCGCTCCGGCCAGCTCGTCCTGGGCCGGAGCGTGCGCGGTTTCGAGGAAGAGTTCGCCGCCTACCACGGCGTCGCACACTGCACCGGTGTGGACAACGGAACCAATGCCATCAAGCTCGGACTGCAGGCCCTCGGCGTCGGGCACGGGGACGAGGTGATAACCGTGTCCAATACTGCGGCACCCACGGTGGTGGCCATCAACGCCGTAGGCGCCAAGCCAGTGTTCGTGGACGTCGATCCTGAGACCTATCTGATGGACACCGACCAGGTGGCCGCCGCGGTCAACGAGTTCACCGCCTGCCTACTGCCGGTCCATCTCTACGGCCAGTGTGTGGACATGGATCCGCTCGCGCGGCTTGCCGCCCAACATGGCCTGGCCATCCTCGAAGACTGCGCCCAGTCGCACGGCGCCCGCCGCGCCGGCCGGCTCGCCGGGACCATGGGCGACGCGGCCGGCTTCTCGTTCTACCCCACGAAGGTGCTGGGGGCGTACGGTGACGGCGGTGCCGTGATCACGTCTAGCGACGAGACCCAGCGCAGCCTGAAGCGCCTGAGATACTACGGCATGGAGGAGCGCTACTACGTCGTCCAGACGCCTGGTCACAATGCCCGGCTGGACGAAGTCCACGCGGAGATCCTGCGCCGCAAGCTATGCCGGCTGGATGCCTACATCGAGCGCCGGCGGGCAGTCGCAGCGCGGTATGTCGACGGGCTCGCCGGCACCGGGATCGTGCTGCCGAAGGTGGCACCCGGCAATGACCACGTCTACTACGTGTACGTGGTGCGGCATCCACGGCGCGATGCCATCCTCGACGCGCTACGCGCGTACGACATCCAGCTGAACATCAGCTACCCCTGGCCGGTGCACACCATGTCGGGCTTCGCGCATCTTGGGTACGCCACGGGTTCATTACCTGTGACCGAGGCCGCGGCCAAGGAGATCTTCTCGCTGCCGATGTACCCGTCGCTGTCCCCCGACACCCAGAATCGGGTGATCGAGGTTGTCCGCAACGTCGTCGCGGAGGTCTGATACGTCGGTCCAGGTACCCGGCGCCGAAGCGGCGCTGGGTACGTGACGATGTCAGCCCACCGACAGGCTGTGCAGGCAGGCGACCAGGCTGCGGGCCTGGACGTTCAGGTAGTGGCTGTGCCGCAGCAGATCCACCAATTGGTGCAGGGTCATCCAACGGAAGTCCGGCGCGTCCGCGTCGAGGTCCGTCTCGATGATGAGGTAGCGGTTGCGGGCGTGGTAGAAACGCCCGCCCTCCTCCGACAACTCGGTGTCGAACCGGATCTGCCCAGGATCGGCCCGCAACACGTAGTCAAGGAACCGCGGACGCGCCGCCTCGGGCAGCGGGTCGAAGTTGTCGGGGATGCACTGCACCGTGGGCGCTAGCTCGACGGCGTCGACGAAGCCGGGTTCGGCCCGGGCGTGCACGAGAACGTGCAACACTCCGCCTATCACCCGTACCAGCAGGGCGACCACGCCGACCCCGTGCGGCATGATCGCCGGTTGTGTCCAGCGCGCCACCTCGCGGCCGCTGGCGCGCACGTCGAGCCCGATGACATCGAAGTAAAGGCCGCGCTCGTGCGAAATCTTCTCCTTGCTGCGGTGCCAGGAATCTACGGCGTTGAGCGGGATTCGACGGGTGTAGACATCCCGGCGGGTCCGGCTGTCGGTGATCCAGCTCAGGATGTCATTGGGGCTGTACATGCTGCCCTCGTCCTGGCTGCACGAACGGATCAGCGCCAATCGGAATCTGTCGATTCTCGGTGGATACAGCTCGATCAGGCCGGGAGCCGCGAACGGCAGGCAGGACAGAACCGTGCGGGCGTCCATGGTGACCACGTTGTCGATACGGAACAGCCGGTGGATCTCGCCAAGCGTCAACCATCGAAAGCCGTCTAGCAGTTCGACGTCCCCGGTCACCTCCACCACCATGTTGCGGTTGCGCTTGTGTTGGAACCATGAGCCCTGCTCCGACTGTCGTACGTCGGCGAGGATGTGGTGGCCCACCGCATCCTGGAAGTACTCCAGGTATGGCACGGGCTTGCCGAGATGCACCCCGGTGTAGTTGCTGCGGGTGGCCTGGACGGTCGGCGAGAGCTGCAGACCGTTGCAGTTGCCCGGTTCCGCCTTTGCCTGCATCAGGCAGTGCAGCACGCCGTCGATCTCCTTGACCAGGATGCCGAGGATACCGATCTCCGGCTGGTTGATGATCGGCTGGCTCCAACGGGTGACCGGCCCTTCGGGCATGTGGATGTCGAGGCCCTCGACGGTGAAGAACTTTCCGCTGTCGTGCCGCAGGTCCCCGGTCGCGGTATCGGTGTGCCAGCCGGTCAACGCGTCCAACGGGATGCGTTCGGCGCGGGTGAACGAGCGCCTCCCCAGCTCAGCCAGCCACCGGTGGAAGCCGGCTGACGCGTCCGGGCCGCCGGCCGGTGCCAGCACCGACCCGGCGATCCGCGTCGGTATGAGATCGTCGCGCTTCAGTAGCAAACGGTGCTCCGTCACGTGCTCTCCGATTCCCACATGGCCCTCATCGACTCCGCCAGGCTGATCCGTGGACGCCAGTCCAGAACCTGCCGGGCGAGGCGGATGTCGGCCCGCGTCCAGTCGCCGCCCTTGCTGAGCACCTGCCGGTCCAGTACTCGCAGCCGTTCCTGCGGGAAGCCCGCCGCCGCGATGAAGAGCGCGACAAGCTCACGCATGGCGACTGCCTCGTTGCGACCGATGTTGATCACCTGGCCGGTCACCGGCGCCGTAGCGGCTAGGACCACGGCCTCCGCCGCATCGCGGACGTCGAGGTAGTCGCGTCTGGCGTCCGCGATCGACAGATCCAGCGTGGCTCCGTCAGCGGCCTCCCGCAGCCGCCGAAGTAGATAGCCGAGGAAGCTCGGCCGCGCCGGGTGCGGACCGCACAGATTCACCGCGCGCAGCACGACACCGTCGACCCGGTAGTCCCGGGCCGCGCGCAGGACCGACTCCGAGCCAGCCAGTTTCGTACGGGCGTACGGCGTCTGTGGAGCCGGCTCGACGTTCTCATCGATCAGCCTCCCCTCAGGCACCGGGCCGTACTCGTGAATGGTCCCGACGTGCACGAGCCGCGGCCGCCGCGGCACGAGTGCCACGGCCTCGACCAGGCGGCCGGCCAGACCGACGTGCGTGTCCTCCATCTCCTGCTCGGTGGTGCCCCAGCCGCCCGTGGCGTTGACCACCACGTCCGCCGACTCGGCAACGAGGATCTCGGCAATGTGCTCCGGCGCCTCGGCACCGAGATCCACCGATCGGAACCGGTACGCCGACAGGTGATCGGCTGGCCGCCGGGCTACCGCCAGGACGCTGTGGCCCGAGCGGGCGAAAGCGACGCATACCTGCCGGCCGACGCAACCGCTGGCTCCCATCACCGCGACCCGATTCACACCGACCACAACGCCCTCTCGACCCGTAGGCAGGCTTCGTAGTCCGGCAGCAGGCCCTGCTGCCGGGCCTGCTCCAGCGTCATAGCGGCAGAGTCGCGGTCGGACTGTACCGGGACCAGGTCCGGCGGCACGGGAAGCCTCAGAACCGGGTCGAGCGCCGAGATGGACAACTCGTACTCGGCGACGTATGGACTGGTCAGCAGGTACGACATGACGGTCTCGTCCTCGAGCGCGACGAACGCGTGCCCGACGCCGACCGGCAGGTACAGTGACCGGAAGTCGATCTGGTCGAGCACCACCGCGTCCCACTCGCCGTACGTGGGTGAACCGACTCGGATGTCGACCACAATGTCCAGTGAGCGGCCACGCGGGCAGTACACGTACTTGGCGGTTCCCGGCGGTGTCGCGGTGTAGTGGACGCCCCGAATCACGCCTCGGCGGGAGCAGCTGTGGTTGGACTGCGCCACCGGGATGTCGGCGCGCCCGGTCACCTCCCCGAAGGCCGCCTGCTGGAAGGGTGACACGAACAAACCGCGATCGTCGGGGAATATCTTCGGCGTGAATTCGAATGCCCCATGCACGGATAAGTGACGTGTCTGCATGCCGGTCTGTCTCCTTGTCAGTAGTCGAGCGCCTGAGAGCTCAGGAAGTCGACCGCGTCCGCGTAGGTGTACGGGTGCATGAACGAGCCCGCTCGGACGTCCCGGTATAGCCGGGACATCGGATGCCCCGCGTCGTACGACGCCCCGCCGATCAATGTGAGACAGTCGCCCACGACCTCCGGAGCGACACGGTTCACGACCAGCTTCGCCCGCTGGAAGGACGTCATGAGTAGGCGGCCACGGTCACCCGCGTCCCCGGTCGCCGGTGCGTCGGCCATTGAGAGGGCAGTGCTGACGGTGGCCCGCATCGCCTGTAGCCGCGCATCCACCTCGGCTACGAGGGCTCGCAGGCCCGTCTGCCCGGCGCCGCGCCGGCGAACCGTCTCGACAGCGAGTTCGCGTGCTGCGCAGGCGATCCCGATGTAAATGCCGAGCATCGTGATCGAACTGACCGTCTGGCCGGCGAGCGCCGCGTCGTCATGTTGGCCGACGGGTCCACGAAAGAAGATGTCCTCCTCCCTGACCACGCATCCGTCCATCACCACGTCCACGCTGCCGGACGCCCGCATGCCGAGGCCGTCCCAGTTATCCAGCACGGTCAGGCCGGCGGCTTCGCGGGCGACGACCGCGGCGGCTTGCGCCGGCACGCCCCCGCCGACGGCCGCCTGCGCGGAGATGACGAACACCGTCGCGATGGGGGCCATGCTGGCCAACATCTTGCGCCCGTCGAGCAACCACGTACCGTCCGGTCGGGGAATCAGCGTGCTGACGATCCGATGCGCTACGGCGTCCTTCACCGTCGTGCACACGACGGCCTCGCCGGAGGCCATCGTACGCAGTAGCCGCTCGGCGAGCGATCGCGCCGCCGGCGAGCCGTGCCGCCACTCGTAGCTGAGGGTCAGACCGCGGCTGAGCTGCATATGCAGCGCGAGGGCCGAGGAGGCGTCGGCCTCCGCAACCTGGCGCAGCGCGAGCGCGATGTCGTGCAGGGTATCGACGCCGAGGCCGCCGAGCTCCGCCGGCACGGTCGCGCCGAGAACGCCGTCCTTGCGCAGGTTCTCGAACACCTCGACCGGGAACCTGCCGCTGCGATCGTTCGCCGATGCGCCTGCTTGGATCTGCGGCACGTGCGCGGACAGCAGGTCGAGCAGGTCGGCGCCCTGCTGGGTCACCGGCTGGACGAGGTCTCCCGTCACGCGATGATGTGCGGTCACTGTCGACATTGTTTGCGCCGCCTCCAATCGGGCTATTCCTGACTGATGGTGTCCCGGGTCGTTCGAGTTCGGCTCGAAAGTCGCTGCCACGCTGTCGCGCTGGAGCGAAGCTCCGCCGCTTCTCGAGCCGAGCGGCCGACCATCTGGACGTTGCCGGTATCCGGAGGTGGCTATGCGATTCATCGACCTGTCCTCACCGGTGGACGCCTCGTCGTTTGAACCCGACCCGGTCGGGCACGAGGTGCTCACCCCGCGCGAGGGTGCTGCGCACATGAGCGCGGAGATGCGCGAGCACTTCGGCGTCGAGTTCGACCCGAACGAGTTGCCGGACGGCGAGTTTCTGTCGCTGGACCGGATGACGCTGACCACCCACACCGGTACGCACGTGGACGCGCCGTCGCACTACGGCTCGCGAGCTTCCTATGGCACCGGGATCCCCCGGCACATAGACGAGATGCCGCTGGACTGGTTCTTCCGACCGGCCGTGGTGCTGGACCTGACCGGCCATGACACTGGCGCGGTGGGTGCCGACGAGCTCAACAAGGAATTTGACCGGATCGGTCACCGGCCGGAGCCGCTGGACATCGTCCTGCTTCATACGGGCGCGCCGCGCCGGGCGGGTACGCGGGAGTACTTCACCGACTTCGTCGGCCTGGACGGCCCGGCCGTGCACCTGCTGCTGGATCTGGGCGTTCGGGTGATCGGCACGGACGCGTTCAGCCTGGACGCACCGTTCGGCGACATTCTCGCACGGTACCGCCGGACGAACGACCGCTCGGTGCTCTGGCCCGCGCATTTCGTCGGCCGGGACCGGGAGTACTGCCAGATCGAACGGTTGGCCAACCTCGATGCGCTTCCCAGCCCGTACGGGTTCCGGGTGGCGTGCTTCCCAGTCAAGATCACCGAGGGTGGCGCAGGCTGGGCGAGAGCAGTGGCGATGGTCGATGACTGACGCCTGGTGGTGAAGATCGTCACTGGACGGCGAGCAGCGTGAGATTCAGCCCGACCACGAGGAGAGCACATGTGTCGTATCTGCGGCGGAGCCGTCAGCGAGTTCTTCGACTTCGGACGCCAACCTCTGTCCGACACCTTCTTGCGTGCTGACGAGGTGTCCGGCGAGTACTTCTTCCGGCTCGCTGTCGGAGTCTGCGAGGACTGTTCCATGGTCCAGCTCCTGGACGAGGTGCCGCGCGACCGCATGTTCCACGCGGACTACCCGTACCATTCGTCGGGCTCGGCGCGCATGCGTAACCATTTTGAGCAGACCGCGCGCGACTTCCTCGACACCGAACTGACCGGCACGGATCCGTTCGTCGTCGAGATCGGCTGCAACGACGGTGTGATGCTTCGGACATTTCGCGAGGCGGGCATCAGGCACCTGGGCTTTGAGCCGTCCCGCGGGGTCGCCGACCTGGCCAGAGCCGACGGGATACGGGTGCTGACGGACTACTTCGAGGAGTCTTCGGCGGTCCGGATCCGCGAATCGGACGGGCCTGCCGATGTCATTTTCGCGGCGAATACCATCTGCCACATTCCCTACCTGGGCTCGATTTTCCGAGGAATGGAGGCATTGCTGGCGCCTGACGGGGTGTTTGTGTTCGAGGACCCGTACCTGGGCGACATCATCAGACTCAACACGTTCGACCAGATCTACGACGAGCACTTCTTCCTCTTCTCGGTGAACTCGGTACGCACCGCCGCCCGCCGCTTCGGCTTCGAACTCGTGGACGTGCGACGGCTGCCAGTACACGGCGGTGAGGTGCGATACACCATCGCCCGGACTGGCGCGCGGCCGGTCAGCCCGGCGGTGGACGCGCTGGCCGCCGAGGAACGCGACCGAGGTCTCATCGATCCGGCGACCTTCGAGCGTTTCGGCGCGGACGTGAAGCGAATCTGCGGCGAACTGGTGGAGCTGCTGCGTAGGCTGCGCGCGGAAGGCAAGCGGGTAGCAGGATATGGCGCCACTGCCAAGAGCGCCACGGTCACCAACTACTGCGGCATCGGTCCAGAACTGGTGGACGTCGTCTACGACACGACGCCGGCTAAGCACGGCCGACTCATGCCTGGGTCGCACATTCCCGTCCGGCCGGCGTCCGAACTAGCCGAGACCCGGCCCGACTTCGCGGTGTTGTTCGCATGGAACCACGCGGAGGAGATCCAGGTCAAGGAAAAGGCATTTCACGAATCTGGCGGTCGCTGGATCACCTACGTCCCGGACGTAAGAATCACCTGACGGCGTCCGTTCACACTGAGCCTTTCCGAGTAAGGGTCCAGTCATTTGGAGTGGCCGATGTGGTCAAGCGGTCCAGACGCGCCCGGATCCGTTGCGGTGCAACGAA
>NZ_JBHMIS010000057.1:0-10638 GCF_048060415.1 Micromonospora sp. LOL_024 | reverse complement strand
CATCCACCACAACCAGCCAACGAGCGATCAGCAGCCGAAGCCACGACCCGCCGTTGCAGTATTAGGCCGTTCTGCGCGTACCCCATGGCAGTGGCCATGCCGGCGCGCAGCGCGGTGGCCGCCGCGAGCGCGGCCAAGGCGGGCAGCGCGGCCACCACCTTGTCGGCGGTCGGCCCACCGGCGAACAGTTCCACCAGCACGCGCTGCGCGGCGAGGAGCCCGAACGCGGACATCACGCCGGCGACCACCGTGGTCGCCGCCACCACCGATGTCCGTGCCCTGTCGGCGCGCCAACTCACGACGAGGGCGGCCCAGACCAGGCGGGGTAGTTCGGAGAAGACGGCGAACAGGCCGGCTTGCGCTCGCGCCCGCACGCCGGTCTCCCACCACACCTCTCGTAGCTCCGGCAGCACCGAATCCCGCTGTGGTGGTGCGGCAGGGGCGGGCGTGCGGTCGGGGTGGTCGGTTTTGGGCATGGCGGTACCTCCCGAAGGTGAGCACGGTGGGCGGTGGTGGTGTCTCGATGCGAACGGCGGGAGCGGAGGTGTCCCGTTGGCGTTCCCGGCTGGCGCAGCCGACGCTTCGCCCTTCCGGGAGGCTCCCCGGTTGGTGGGCCTACGGTCAGGTGACTCGGACGCCGTCTTCGAGGTAGTAGCTGCACCCGTCCGCACGGGCGTTCAGCGCCTCGGTGATCCGGCGGGTCAGCAACGGCGGTAGCCGCTGGGCGGCCTCTGGCGGGTCGGAGAAGGCCCAGCCCTTCAACTCGCCGGGCGGCACCACGATCCGTTCGTGCGCGCGGGGTTCGAGGGTGCCGCCGTCGAAGACGACCATGAGGCCCTCGGTGCGCCCGGCGCGGGCCGGCACCCAGTCCACAACCAGCAACCGACCCGGTGCCAGGTCCAGGCCGAGTTCCTCCCGGCACTCCCGGATCGCGGCCTGGTACGGCGACTCATCCGCCTCGACACAACCGCCGGGAATCTCGCTGAGTCGGCCTGAGGCGCGGTTCTCCGGTTGCCCGTGAGCCCGTTTCCTCAGGCCGCTCGCCGAACCCGCCGTGCGCCTCTCAACGCAACGGGCTCTCCACAAGATCTGTCGTCCGCGTTGGTTCATGACGCTGTCCATGGGGTGGGGATGTTGCCGCGGTATCGGTAGCGGACGACCGGGATCGCCGCGATCGGCCGTAGCGTCATCCCATCCGCGCAGAACGGGAGCCACTTCCCATCGGGCGTGGTCCACCGCTTACGGATGTCGCTCCAACTCCAGTGGTGGCGGGTCCGCAGGACCCGCACCAGCCGCCACCACACGATGTGGTCCAGCTTCGCGAAGACCTTCTGCGCGATGGCGTGTTTGAAGTAGTTCGCCCAGCCCCACAGAACTTGATTGACCTTGACCAGCATCGCTGCGAAGTCAAGCTGCGACGTACGACCTGTCCAACCGCGGATCTTGGCCTTCACCTGTCGGATCGGCCGCTGGCCGATGAAGGTGTAGACGAACCACTTGTTCGTGGTTCCCCTCTTGCGTCGCCGCTGGATGCGGAACCCAAGGAAGTCGAATCCGTCGTTGGTCAGGTGCGCCACCTGGGTCTTCGCCTGCGACAGCCGCAGACCCATCGGTGCCAGCACCTGCGCCACCTCTTCCTGCAAGGCCACCGCGTGGTCCCTGGTGCCATGCACCATGACGACGAAGTCGTCGGCGTATCGGACCAGTCGCCACGTCGGCTGCCCCTTGCTTCGGCGGTACTTGCGCTTCATCGGCGTACTCATCGACCCGCCCGGCTTCCACGGCTGATGGAAGTGCTCATCGAGCACCGTCAGCGCGATGTTGGCCAGCAGCGGCGACAGGATGCCCCCTTGGGGCGTCCCGGTCGTGGTGTCCTTGGCTTCACCGAGTTCGGTGAGGACCCCGGCCTTGAGGAACGCCTTGACCAGGCCCACGACCCGCTTGTCCTTGACCCGTGCCCGGACCCGCTCCAGCAGCCCCACATGCGAGATCGAGTCGAAACACGCCTCGATATCCGCATCCAGCACCCACTGGTAGCCCTTCGACCCAAACTGGTGGATCTCCGCAATCGCGTCGTGAGCGCGGCGCAGGGGCCGGAACCCATACGAGACCGGCTCGAAGTCGGCCTCGAATACCGGCTCCAACACCAACTTCAGCGCAGCCTGAACGACCCGATCCGCCACCGTGGGAATCCCCAGGCTGCGGACCTTGCCACTGCCGCCCGGCTTGGGAATCGTGCGTTCCCGCACCGGCAGCGGCGCGAACGTGCCCGCCCGCAAGCGGATGCGTAGGTCGTCCAGGAACCCCGGGACCCCGATCTCGGCTTCGACGCGAGCGACCGTCAGGCCGTCCACGCCCGCCGTGCGAGCTCCCTGATTTCCCGCGACCCGGTGATACGCCATGATCAGCGTCGCCGGGTCCGTGACGAAGTTGAACAGGTCGTCGAACCTGCGGCCAGGATCGGCCACCGCCCAACGGTGAAGTTTGGCCTGCATCTCCGATACCCGCACCCGGGGCCCCTTGGGAGCATCCGCGTCCGGCGCGCCGGTATCCACCAACGCATCTTTCAGCATTGCAGTGTCCTCTCCTCTCGATCTTGCTGCCGTCCTTCGCCATGTACGCGGCTTTCCCGCGCTCGGACTACTACGACGGCTCCGCCCCGACCCGCGCCGTTCGGCGGTCGGTGCGCCCAGCCCTCCCACCGCGCTGGCTGCTCAACGGGAGGGCGAGCACGGATCGGTTCCCGTGTTCGCTGCATTTCGTTCGTCGGAGCAGGAGCCCGACTGTGCCCCTGCGGCATCGCCACGAGTACACCGCAGAGTTCCTCGTGGCCTTCCCATCCGCGAATGAAAACGTCCGGGAAGTTCTCCGCCCGTAACCGGTCGGATGCGCACCGCCCCCGGCCCAGATCCACCAGGTTCGAGCCGGCACAAGTTGTAGGGACGTAAGACGCCGGTTCCTCGCGTACTCCTCTCCATCTCGCTCGACGGACCCGCACCATCTGGCAGTGCTGACACGTCCCGCCTTTGTCAGGGCTGCTCCCACCCTCCCCGGCACCACCCGGATCAGGCTGCCCTCAGCTACGCCGTCCTGCTGCGACAGAACGACGGCGGGGGTCTTCCACCCCCGCCCGAACTACAGCGCCTCACGGCGCAACCAGCCGGCCTTGTAGACCGGCTCGACCAGCAGAACCCGCTCGTCCGCGTCGGTGATCAGCAGCCCTGCGGCCATCCGCTTATGGGGCAGGCCAGCGGTGATGTCGCGGCGTTCGGAGGGCATGCAGGGACCGTAGGACGCCGGCCGGTCGACACGCCCGCAGCGCCGTGCGCCGACATTGTCGGCAGATGCCGACACAACTCCGACACCACATCCACCCCGTCCGCGTTATGGCTCCGCACCGTTGGACCCAGCGCCGTGAGCTGGGCATTCATCAGCCGCAGGCAACTGCCGAAGAGAGTCCCGAGGGTGCAGAAGTGTCACCGGGAGCAGCTACGGTGTCGGCTCATCGTGACTGTGGCACCGGGGGTGGCAGCGATGGTCGACCACGACGAGATCGCCGCCGCTCGCCACGCGCTCGGTCGCCACCTCGCCCACCTGCGTAAGGACGCCGGCCACACCCAGCACGCGTTGGCACGGCTCGTGCAGTACGGGCGCAGTTCAGTGGCGAACACCGAGACCGGCCGCCAACATCCCGAGCGGTCCTTCTGGTCCCGCTGCGACGCCGTGTTGCGCACCGGTGGCGTGCTGACCGCCGAGTACGACCGCATCGCCGACCTGGACCATCAACACCGCCATCGCCCGGCGCCCCCACCCGCTGACCCCGGCCCTGCTACCGACGCGGCAGCCGTGTGGTGGGAGCACAAGGAGCGCATCACCGCCCGCCGGTCCGCGCTGACCGTGACGGCTGATGACGACGCCCGGCTGGCGCACCTGGAGCACGAAGTGCGGCAGGCGATCGGTGACAACGAACGACTCCCGCCGGCCACGCTCGTGGCCCGGCTGCGTCCGCTGCGGGTCAGCGTCAACCAGCTGATGTCGGCCCGGCAGCACCCACCGCAACGCGCCCGGCTCTACACCGCCGCCGCCCACCTGTCCGGGCTCCTCGCCGCCCTCGCCCTGGACCTGCGAGCCTTCCCGGTCGCGCACGCCTACGCCGCAGAAGCCTTCGACCTCGCCCACGCCGCTGGGCAACCCGACACGCAGGCCTGGGCCCGCGCCACCCAAAGCCTGGTCGCCTACTACACCGGCAAGCACCGCGACGCGCTCGCCTACGCCGAAGACGGCTTACGCCACGCTGGCGCCGGCCCGCACCTCATCCGCCTCACGATCAACGGGCAGGCCCGGGCGCTCGCCCACCTCGGCGACCGCCGGGGTGTCCGCCAGGCCGTGGACCGTACGTTCGCCCTGCTGCCCGAACAGCCGGCGGACGGGCAGGTCAGCACCAGCCTCACCCTCGGCCCGTACTGCCCGACCCGGGCCGCCGCCAACGCGGCGACGGCCTACCTGGTCCTCGGCGACACCACCGGCGTCGTCGACCAGCTCACCGCCGCTGTCGCGGCGTTCGACGCGGCGCAGCTGCGCGGTCCGCAGGCGCTCAGCCGCCTCGATCTGGCCACGGCCCACGCGCGGGCGGGCGACCTCGACCACGCCGCTGGGCTGGCGCTGGAAGCACTCAGCCTCACCGCCGAGTACCGCTTCGAATCGGTCTACCAACGCACTCGTCAATTCCTTGCCGCCGCCCACCCCTTCGGACGTCACTCGCGACTACAGGATGTCGCGGACCTGTTCACCGAATTGACGCGTCCCGGCAGCCCGCCGCCACCGGGCCTACGATCGCCGACATGAGCAGCCGGGAATTGGCCAGCTTGCGGCAGCGGTGGACCGCCTACCGGGACTTGGCCGCATTCACCGAGCACTGGTACTGGCGTCCCGGCTGGCGCGCCGGCCGGCACTTCTACACCTGGCACCTCACCTTCCAGGAACAGCCCGACCTCCACCGCCTCGTCACCGACCTTCAACACGAGCTCCAGTTCCCCGGACTGGACCTGGTGCCGATCGACGGCCTGCACCTGACCATGCAGGGCCTCGGCTTCACCGACGAGGTGCCCGACGGCGACATCGAAGCGATCGTCACCGAAGCCCGGCAACGGTGCGCCGGCCTGCCGCCGCTGGACCTGTCCCTCGGCCCAGTCGACCCCGACGCCGAAGGAATCGGCCTGCTCGTCCGACCCTGGAGCCCCGTCGAACGGGTCCGCGCCGCGATCCGGGCCGCGATCGCCGCCGTGTGGCCAACCGTCCCCGAACCAGCTGACGGATTCCGGCCCCACGTCACGATCGCCTACAGCGGCGCGCCCGCACCCACCGCCCCCATCCGCGCCCGGCTGGCCGAGCTGCGGAACCTGCCGGCAGTGACAGCGACGATCAGCGAGGTGTCACTGATCGCCCTGCACCGGGAACACCGCACCTACCGATGGTCGACGCAGGCAACAGCGCCCCTGAGCGGACGAGGCCCCCGACATGCTGAAGCGCAGGCAGCTCGTGGCGATCAGTGATTTGGACATCTCAAGGGAGCTTTTGGCCTACCTCGAGTGCTATTCGGACGACGCCGTGTCGCTGTCCGAGCCCGTGAAGCTGCTGGCTGAGGAAGAGGGTTTCGCTTCCCGGCGAAACTTCTCGATGCATGTAACTGTCGGTGCTCTCCTGGTCCGCGGCGGCACCGAAGTGCTGCTCGTCGATCACCTGGCCTACGAGATCCCCCTGCAGCCGGGAGGACACCTTGAGCCGACCGACTCCACGTTGATCAGCGCGGCGGTGCGTGAGCTGGTAGAGGAAACCGGTGTTGATCCCAGCGGACTCGTCCCAGCATCGCAGATGCCGGTCTACGTCGAATACGGCAGAGTTCCGGCGCGGCCGGCGAAGGACGAGCCGGAACACTTCCATCTCGACTTCGGCTACTCGTTCTTGACGACGCAGGCGGACGTGGGGCGTATCCAAGAATCGGAGGTGGGAGGTGCGACGTGGTATCCCCTCTCCGTGGCTGAGCGGCTTGTCGGCCCTCGCATCGCGCGGGCGATGACCGCATTGACATGAAGCGATGACGGCCCAGCGGCCGTCACGTTTACTCATCGCCGCTCATGCTGAGGCCGGCGGTTGCCCGACCGCGACAGGCAGACCGCCGGCAGAATCGTACTCCGTCAACTTTGCCAATAGGCCAGGACAATCAGGTCTGGGAGCGCGGGGGGATGGCGGGTGCGGTCATGGTCAGGTATCGGTAGCCGATTTCGGTGAGCCTGTCGGCGTCGAGGCAGTGTCGCCCGTCGAGGACCAGCGGTGAGCGCATGGTGGGGGCGAACTTGGCCCAGTCGAGGTCGCGGTAGTGCGACCACTCGGTGGCGACCACGATGGCGTCGGCGTCGTCGAACACGTCTTCGACGCGATCGGCGAGGTGCTCGGCCAGGGTGGGCTGTTCGCGGCGGAAGCGATCGGCGGCGACGGGGTCGTGCAGGGTGATCCGGGCACCGCGCTCGAGGAGCAGATTCGCGATGTCAATGGCTGGTGAGTCACGCAGGTCGTCGGTGTCCGGCTTGAACGCGAGGCCGAGGATGCCGATCTTGCGGCCCTTGATGATGTGGAGTTCGTCGAGGAGCCGGTCGACGACCTTGGTGCGCTGACGGTGGTTGACGTCGCGGGCGGCGGTGACGATCGGCATGGCGAGGTGGTACTCGCTGGCGGTGGCGATGAGCGCTGCGGTGTCTTTGCCGAAGCAGGATCCGCCCCAGCCGATGCCGGGGTTCAGGAAGCGGGGGCCGATGCGGGCGTCGAGGCCGGTGCCGCGGGCGACTTCGCGGACGTCGGCGCCGACCTTGCCGGCGATCGCGGCGATCTCGTTGATATAGCTGATCTTGAGGGCGAGGAAGGCGTTGGCCGCGTACTTGATCAGCTCGGCCGAGGCCAGGTCGGTGGAGACCAGCGGCACGGCGCTCATGCCGGCGGGGCGGGGCAGCACGGTGGGCGGGGTGAAGGACTGGTTGAGAATGGGTCGGTAGAGCTGGTTGAGGAGATCCAGGCTCTTCTGGTTGTCGGAGCCGATGACGATGCGGTCCGGGTAGAGGGTGTCGGCGAGCGCGGTGCCCTCGCGGAGGAACTCGGGGTTCGAGGCGACGGCGAATCGACCGTCGGGGCGGTGGCCGTGGTGGCGTTCGTAGGCCTCGCGCAGGATCGCGTCGACCCAGTTGCCGGAGCCGATCGGGACGGTGCTCTTGTTGACCACGACGGTGAAGTCGCCACGCAGGTGTTGGGCGACGCTCTCGGCGGCGGATCGCAGGTACTGCAGGTCGGGGTTGCCGTTGTCGAGTTGCGGGGTCTGCACGGCGATGAACACGACGTCGGCGTCGGGTACGCCGACGGCGTATTCGGTGGTGAAGGTCAGGTGGGAGGCCGCCTGCTCGAGGAGCGCTTCCAGATGTGGCTCGTAGATCGGGCAGTGGCCGCCGCGAAGGGTGTCGATCTTCTGCTTGTCGAGGTCGATGCAGGTGGTGTCGTGGCCCAGGAAGGCCAGGCTGACGCTGGTGGTGAGACCGACGTATCCGGTGCCGACAACACAGACCTTCATTGAGCGTTTCCTCTCGCCATGAACGATACCGACGCGTGGTGATCCGGATCCAAAAGTGTCGCTGACCAGCGATTTTTTGCTGCGGCGGTCGGCCGGCTTGAAGGCCGTGGCCCGCCTGCTGCCCGCCGGAATGATACCGACCGGAGGCGGGCGGCGGGTCGTGTCGGACTGGACATTCGGGTCAAGAAGCGGCGGCGGCTCCGCTGCTGTTCAGATGTCCGAGCAGGGTGTCCTTCTGCCCGAGATAGTCCCGGTTATCGGGGGTGATGAAACCGGAGAGTGGGACACGGTCGACGGTGATCCCGGCGGTACGGAGGGCGTCGATCTTGTGAGGATTGTTGGTGGCGAGTCGGGCTGAAGTGACGCCGAGCCAGGCCAGGACGCTTGCGGCGGGTCGGTAGTCGCGGGCATCGGTGGGTGCGCCAACGGCGGCGTTTGCGGCAACGGTGTCGTAGCCCTGGTCCATGAAGGTGTAAGCGCGGATCTTGGTAGCAAGCCCGATGCCGCGGCCTTCGTGGCACAGCATGTAGAGCAGGATCCCGTAGTCGGATGCGCCGATCATGCGCAGGGATGTGGCCAACTGGGGGCCGCAGTCACATTTGAGGGATCCGAGCAGGTCACCCGTGGCGCAGGCGCTGTGAATTCGTACCAGCGGATTCTGTTGGGCGGCGGGCTGAGGGCGGTGGACGGCGGCGAGGACCTCCTCAGGGCCGATCTCGGGGCCGAAGGCATGCAGTTGGAATTGTCCGTAGGCGGTGGGGAGGTCACAGCCGGCGAGCCGAACGGTGGTGGTCATCTCGTCTTCTCCGTAGCGGTGCTGTCGGGTGTGGGCTTGTGGGCGATGAGCAGGACGTGTTCGGACATGCCGAGGAGGGAGGGTTCTGCCTCGACCCGGCGGATCGCCCGCATAAGAAGGTCGCGGCGCTGTGGGTCGCGGAGGCGGTCCGCGAGGTCGGGCAGCAGTTTGGCGGCGCCTTCGACCGCGAGCAGGGCATGCGGGCGCAGGCCCACGGCGGTGGCTTCTACGGCGAGGTCACTCGGGTTATGGAAGTAGCCGGTGGTGAACAGCCGTCGATCACCGGTCGGGTTGCGGTGTTGCCCGTCGCGAAGATGCCGGATCAGGATTGCCTCCACCGCCGGGTCGTCGTAGAGGTTCTTGGCGAGGTACTCCCAGGTGGTGTAGTAGCGGGACGTTGCTGCTGCGGCGACCACGCCGCCTGGGACGAGTACGCGATACGCCTCGTCCCAGGCGCGGGCGCGGTCAGCGGCGCTGGTGAGGTGATACAGCGGGCCGAGCAGGAGAACGGCGTCGCAGCTGGCGGAGCCGAGCGGCACTTGGCGCGCGTCCCCGCGCGAGATCGAGGCCAGCGGCGACTCGGCGCGGGCTGACGTGGTGGCGGCTTGCTCCAGGTGCAGCGGGACAGGGTCCACGAGGTGGACGCGGTAGCCGTCCGCGGCCAGCTGAAAGGCGTACGCGCCGGGTCCTCCGCCGACGTCGGCAATCGTTCCGGCTGGGGGAAGGTGGCGGGCCAGGATGTCGCGGGTGCGCAGGTACTCGATGTGGCGGCGCGGGTCGCTCAGGCGTCCCTGCTCGGCCCCGTGGGCGTAGAAGGCGAGGACCTCCGGAGTGATGCTGGGCGCTACGGTCACGTCGGGAGGGTGCAGATTCACGCTGCTGCCTCCGGTGCGCCATGCTCCAGGTCCGCGAGGAAGCCGTCCTGGAATTGTCGACGCAGGCGGGTCTGCTGTGCCGACATGACCGGACCGCGGAAGCGGTCGAGGATCGAGGCGACGCTGCCGCCGATCGCCGGGCTGCTGCCGATGGCGCTGAGCAGCTTGAACTGCATCACGAGGTAGACCGGCGGACATTCACGCGAGTTGCCGAGTTGCGCTGGGGACCAGAATCCGAGGTGGTAGTCCAAGCCTGCCAAGGTCAGGCACCGGTTCGCGAGATCCATGTTGGTTCGCAACAGGGCCATCTCGTGGGCGGTGATGTCCCGGAGTAACGCCCTCAGCCTGACGAGGCCTTGCCAGCCGGGTTCGGATAGCCAGGTGAGGTTGTTCAGGTTCGCCGCAACCTGGCCGGGCGGCAGCAGTCCCGGCCGAGTCCACGGGAGCGACACCGCCGGGCTGCCGGTGAAGCACTCCCGCAGCTGCGCATACGCGCTGGCGGCCACCTCATGAAGTTGGACGAGGAGGCACGCGCAGGCGGTATCGAGGAGGAAGTCCCAGTCCGGAAGAACGATCTTGAATCCGACTGGGCCACCAACAGCGGACAGATCTGCGTCGCCCGCCAGATGGCAGCCGGCAGGCAGCGGCTGCGTACGGTATGCGTCACGCATGACCTGCGCGGCCAGGTGCGCGATGGGGTCCACCAGCGCCCGTCGTCGGTTGAGGTCGTCTACCTCGCCCAGCGGCACGATCGAGGCGTCGCGGTAGGCGGCGGCGGGCCAGCAGTTGAGGTGCCAGTGCATCCGCTTGTCCCACCACTGCCCGTTGTCGCGGTCGACCGTGTACGGGTCGTGGTTCGTGCCGATCATGAGCTGCGCCCCGTCGAGGTCGAACCGGCGCCGAGTCGAGGAGGCGTCGACGTAGCCGACGAACTGCCTACAGAGCTTGAGCAGCGCCGTCAGCATGACCTCGGGGACATCGCTGACCGACGACGCGATTACTCTGTCGTCGCCGACTGTGGCAAGCAGCATCATGTCGTACACGCTGTGCGGGAATGCCTTGTCGATGACCGCGAGCCGGTCCCCGGATCGTCCGGCGGGATATTCGCGCAGGATGTTGGCGCCGTAATGGTCGCGGTAATGCGGGCTGAGGTTGCGCACGTCCGGTGGCGGCGCGGCGAATCTCGGCATGGGAAGGCTGGGAATGACCGGCAACGTCATCGCCGACGCCGGGTAGAGCGGCCCGAACCGGTCCGCGACCGGGCGACGAGTCGTGACGGCGGTCATGCCGGCATCAGGGCCATTGCGTAAAACCGGTGACGTTACGTGACTGCGTCGATGAGTTGGGTTGATCGG
>NZ_JBHMIS010000056.1:0-11123 GCF_048060415.1 Micromonospora sp. LOL_024 | reverse complement strand
AAGAGGATGCGACGGGTCGAACCCAGGTCGCTCGGGACACAGCGCGGCGAACTGGACGAAGTTGTTGCGGTCGATGATCTTCGGCCGGACGGTGCCGTGTCGGCGGTACTCGAACTCGCGGCGATCCGGGCGGCGGTGCTCCGCGCGGCGGGTCCGGTATCGGCGTGACTTGGCCTGAATGCCGGTCTTCTCGTCCACGCTGAGCAGCACCGTGCCGGCGGGAACATGCTGGTAGAGAGTGCAGATCTGCTCGGCACGGGCGAAGAAGCCGGGATCGTCGGGCCGGTTGAGCCAGCCCCGGACCCGGTGCGGTTTGATGTCGACACCGGCCAGGATCCGCCCGACCTGGCTGGCGGAGATCGCGATGCCGTGCCGCTGCCGCAGGTGCCCGGCGATCAGCGGGTGGGTCCATTGGGCGTCGGTGTCGGGTGGCTCACTGGTCGCGGTCGCGATGATCAGCAGGTGTACGTCGATGCCGTAGAGCGGCGGGCGTCCCGGGCGGGGCCGGTCGTTAAGGGCGCGCATGCCCCGGGTGCGGTAGTCGCGGCGGGTCTTGCGCACGGTGTCCACCGTGCAGGCGACCTGCCGGGCGATCTGCGCGTTCGGGACCCGGTTCGCGGTCCGCCGCACCCGGCAATCTGTCACATCACCCGGCGGAGCACCCCCAGGGACGCGCGGACAGGCCCCGGCGCCGTCAGCGCCTGCGCGAGATCCGGCTCGCGGCCGCTGAGGCTGTCCAACACCTCGCCAGCCGCCCCGTGCCCCTGCGCGTCGCCGTCCACGCCCGCCACGACGAACACGTCGTCCTCTGCGACGCCGATCTCGTACCGAGATTTGATGGTGTCCCGCAGCACGAGCGTGGCAGCCGGTGGATTGCCGGCCAACACGCCGACGCCCCCGGCGAGCAGCAGGCCGTACATGGTGACCAGGGGGAAGTCCTCGGCCCGCGACTCCGGCTTCAAGCCGAGCGCCAGAGCTACATCGCGCTCGTGGATCCAGGCATCCCAGAGGATGTGCAGGGATAGGGTCGACCAGTGCAGTTGGCGGCCGCTCGGCGCGGGCATCAGCGGACCTTCGGGCTCGGCGGCCCGGGCCTGGAACAGCTCCCGTTCCCGCTCCATCAGCGCCGTCAGGGTTTGCACGGTCTCCTCCGGGCTCTGCTCAGGTGAGTCCGCCAGCCACAGCAGCGGGGTGGTGGCCGGCAGGAAGGGGCCGTGGCGCAGGAACCGCTCGATCTGTGGGCTGCCGCTGAGCAGGGCGACGTGTAGCTCGGCCACGTTTACCACGTGCCGGACCACGTCGTGCACCGACCAGGCGGTGCAGCGGGACTTCGCCGTCCAGCCCGCTGGATCGAGTTGGGTGACGAGGCGGAGGAGGTTGGAGCGCTGGTGCTGGAGCGTCGCGCCGATCGTCTCCGGGACGGCGTTCAGGCCGCGCTTCTCGGTGAGTATAAGGTCAGACAAGGGATTTCCCTTCGAGCAAATGCATGACAGGCCCGTTGCAGTACTAGAAAACGCACCTTCGTCAACTCCGGTGCGCGGCCGTGAGCTTCTCCAGTATGGGCACGATCTCGTTGGGACTCGGCATGGCCATGATCTCCCGCCGCAACCGGTTGGCGTTCGTCGCGTAGGACGGGTCCGTCAGCAGCAACTCCAGGTTTGACCGCAACGACGTCACGGCCGACTCCTGCATGCATATACCGGCACCACGGCTCGCCAGCCGCCGGGCCTTGTCGGCCGAGTCCCAGATCTTCGACGGCAGGATCAGCTGCGGCACGCCGTGTACCAGTGCGGTGGCCATCGTGCCGGATCCACCGTGGCTGATGATCGCTGAGCAGGTCGGCAGCAACGCGTTGAGCGGCACGAAGTCCACCACGCGCACGTTCTCCGGAACCGAGGGCAGCGCCTTGACCTGGCCGGCATCCAGGGTCGCGACCACCTCGATGTCCAGATCCGCCACCGACTCCAGCACGTCCCCGATTGACACCTCGTCGCCTCCCTGCACCTCACGGTGCGAAAGACCAAGCGTCAGGCATACCCGCTTGCGCTTCGGCGGCTCCCGCAACCACTCGGGCATCTTCGCCGGCCCGTTGTAGGGGATGTACCGCATCGGCACGTACGGTAGGTCCAGGGGGAAGCGCATCCAGACAGGCGTCGGGTCGACGGTCCACTGCCCGAGCATCATCTCCTCGGAGAACCCCCCAGGGCAGCCGTACCGTTCCAACAGTCTGCTCAGCCAGTCCTCCAACGGGTCGTCCCGCAACTCGGGTGGTAGCTGGGACAACTGGTCCACGAGAACACCGCGCATTCTGGCCACGTGGTCCATGCCGAACAACAGGCGGGCATGTGCCGCACCGCAGGCACGCGCGGCCACCGGACCCGCAAATGTCATGGTGTCCCATACCACCAGGTCCGGCAGCCACGAACCCGCAAACGCCACCAGGTCGTCTGTCATCGACTCGGGACACTGGTTCTGGAACACGAAGGACGTCATTGCGGTGAACATGCCCAGCATGTACTCCGGTGTCAGGCGCTCCGGGCGGGTCTCGGTGATATCCATGCCACCGTCATCCGAGTCCGGTGCTTCCTCATCCCCCGCGAGGTTCTCCTCGGTCTCTCTGATGCCCTCTTCGAGGTTGAGCGGCTCGCCGACCGCGACCGCGGGCAGACCGGCTTTGGTGACCTCTTCGACCAGGTCGGGCTGGGTGGCGATCCGGACCTCGTGTCCGCCGGTGTGCAGTGCCCACGCCAACGGCACCTGCGAGTACATGTGCACCTTCGCGGCAAAGGTGGTGAACAGGACCCTCATCGAACCCTCCGGTACTCGGCGGCCATCTTCTCCAGCACCGGGCCGATGTCGTTCGGACCAGGCGTGCCCACCATCTCCCGTCGCAGTTTGGCAGCGTTGTGCCGGACGGACGGTTCGGTCAGCAGCCGAACCAGCCGGGCACGCAGTTCGTCGCCGGAGAGCCGCTCGATGTCCCGGACGTAGTCCCCCGCCCCGTAGTCCGCGAGTCGGCGGGCCGTGTTGATCGAGTCCCAGACCATGTGCGGCACGATCAACTGGGGGACACCGTGCAGCATGGCCGTGGTCAGCGTGCCGGAGCCACCGTGGTGGATGACCGCGTCACAGGTCGGCAGCAACACGTTGAGCGGCACGAAGTCCACTACCCTCACGTTGCCAGGCAGCGACGGCAGTGACTCGGTCTGACGGGCGTTGAGGGTGGCCACGACCTCGACGTCCAGGTCCGCCAGCGACGCCAGGATGTCACCGATCGACGCGCGGTCACCGCCTCGCTCGTCCCGGTGTGACAGCCCAAGCGTGAGGCACACCCGTTTCGGCTTCGGCCGGTCGTGGAGCCAGTCCGGCACCAGGGCCGGACCGTTGTAGGGCGTGTACCGTACGGGCACGGTGGGCACGTTGAGGGGAAACCGCATCGATTGGGGGAACTGGTCGATACTGAAGTCGCCGACCACCATGTCCTCGCCGAACCCGGTGTCGCAGCCGTACCGTTCCAGGGTGAAGCCCAGCCACTCGGCCAGCGGGTCGTCACGTAACTCGGCCGCCAGCCCGGCCAGGTGCCCGTTGAACGCGGCACGGGTGTTGCCGACGAGGTCAAGGCCATACAGCAGACGAGCATGCGCCGCACCACAGGCACGCGCGGCCACCGGGCCCGCGAAGGTCATGGTGTCCCACACCACCAGGTCTGGCCGCCACCAACGAGCGAAGGCCACCAGATCGTCCGTCATCGACTCCGAACTTCCGTTCTGAAAGACCATCGAGGTCATAGCCGTGAAGATCGTCAGGGTGCGGTCCCAGGTGAGCTTTGCCGGATCCTCCTCGCTCATGTCCAGCCCGACGTCCGACTCCTCCACAGTTCTGTTCGCGTCGTCACCGACGTTCTCGTTGACCACCTCGAACTGTGCTTCCAGGTTCAGCGGATCGCCGACGGGCACAGCGGTCAACCCGGTGCGCGAGATCAGGTCGGCCAGGTCCGGCTGGCTGGCGAGGTAGACCTCGTGTCCCGCGGTGTGCAGTGCCCACGCCATCGGCACCTGCGCGAACATGTGGGTCTTCGCGGCGATCGTAGTGAACAGGACACGCATCAGCTTCTCCCCCGGTGCTCGGCGGTCAGCCTCTCCAAGACGGGGACCGCATCATTTGGGCTCGGCAGGCCGAGCATCTCGCGGCGGACTCGCGTGGCTCCCGCCGTGAACGATGGCTCGTCGAGCAGCCGGGCCAGCCGGCCACGCAGCTCCCCGCCGGACAGCCGGTCAACGTCACGGGTGTAGAGCCCCGCCCCGCTCGCCTCCAGCGCCCGCGCCTTGTCCATGCTGTCCCACATCAGGTTCGGCACGATCAGTTGTGGGACACCATGCGCGAGCGCGGTCGCGAACGTCCCGGACCCGCTGTGGTGCACCACGGCGGAACACGTGGGAAGCAACGAGTTCAGCGGCACGAAGTCCACTACCCGGACGTTGTCGGGCATGACCGGCAGTGACTTCAGCTGACCTTCGTCGAGCGTGGCGACGATCTCGACGTCGAGATCGGCCACCGCGTCGAGCATGTCACCGACCGACGCCTGGTCGCCGAGCGCTACCTTCCGGAACGACGCCCCGAGCGTCAGGCAGACCCGTTTACGTGCCGGCGGCTCACTCAGCCAGTCCGGAACCACGGCCGGGCCGTTGTAGGGCACGTAACGGACCGGGACATACTGCGCGTCAACGGCGAGGCGCATGGAGGGCGGCAGCTGGTCGATCGTCCACTGGCCGAGCACCATGTCCTCGGTAAATCCTGCCGCGCAGCCCAGCCGATCGAGTGTCCACCCCAGCCATTCAGCGAGCGGGTCGTCACGCAACTCCGCCGGCATCCGGCCGGCCAGGTCGAGAAAGGTGGCCCGCATCCGGCCGACGAGATCGGGTCCGAACAGCATGCGGGCGTGCGCAGCACCGCACGCTCTGGCCACGGCCGGCCCGGCGAACGTCAGCGGGTCCCACAGGACCAGGTCCGGCCGCCAGTCCCTGGCGAACGCGGCCAGGTCGTCGACCATGCCGGCCGGGCAGTGGTTCTGGAAGGTCACCGGCGTCATCGCGCTGAATACGTGGAGCACATACTCCCAGGTCAGCTTCTCCGGCCTCGCCTCGCTCATGTCCAGGCCAACCTGCGCCCCGGTCAACCGTCCGCTGGCGACGTCGCCGAGAATCCCGTCCAGCGTCTGCATCCCGGTCTCGAGGTCGAACACCTCACCGACAGGCACCGCGGTCAAGCCGGTACTAGTGATGTCTGCAACCAGATCCGGCTGGCTGGCAACGACAACGTCATGCCCTGCCGTGTGCAACGCCCACGCCATCGGCACCTGGATGTAAAGGTGAGCCTTCGCAGCAAACGTGGTGAACAGAACTCGCATCAGACCCTCCCGCGGTGCTCGGCGGTCATGTGCTCGATGAGCGGTACCACCGCATTCGGCGTCGGCTGGGCGAGCACCTCGTCGCGCAACCGAGTGGCCGCCACGGCGAATGACGGCTCGGTCAGTACTCGAACGAGCTTCTCCCGCAACGTGGCACTGGTAAGCTCTTCGATCGGCATCCACAGGCCCGCACCGAACTCCTCGATCCCCTTGCCCATTACTGCGGTGTCCATCCCGAACGCGAGGATCACCTGCGGCACGCCGTGCAGTTCCGCGTTGGCCTTGGTGCCGATGCCGCCGTGGTGGACCACCGCAGCGCACGTCGGCATGAGATCGTTGAGCGGGACGAACTCCACCAGCCTCACGTTCGCCGGGACGTCGGTCACCGACGCGCGCTGGGCTTCGGTCAGCGTGGCGACGATCTCGATGTCGAGGTCCGCCAAGGTGTGCAGGAAATCGGTGAGCACGGAGCCGCTGAGAAACTCGGCGACCCACTCCGACACACCGAAGGTCAGGCACACTCTCGGCCGGCTGGCCGGTGCCCGCAGCCAGTCGGGCACCACGGCAGGCCCGTTGTGCGGCACGTGCCGCACACTGACGGCTCCCCCACCAGGGTCCAGTCGGGTACTCGCGGCGGTCGAGTCGATCGTCCACTGCCCGGTCACCATGTCCTCGGTGAAGCCGCCATCGACGCCCAACCTCTCAAGTGTCCACTCCAACCACTCCGCGGTCGGGTCTTCCTGGTGCTCCGGCGGCTGTGTATCCTTCAGTCGCAGGAACTCCTTGCGGGCCCGCATCCCGACGTCGGGTCCCGCGACGAATCTGGCGTGGGCGGCCCCGGCCGCTCGGGCGGCGACCGCCCCCGCAATCGTGTACGTCTCCCACACCACGAGATCGGGCCGCCAATCGCGGGCGAAGGTGACCAGCCGGTCGATCATCCGGTCGTTGTTCATCACCGAGTCGTGCGACGGCACGAGTATGTTCTGCAGCCCGAGCAGGTGCTCCCATGTCCACGTGGCATAGTTGTCGCCGGCGAAGTCGAAGTCACGCAGGTAGACGAACCCGTCCTCGTGGAACTGCTTGAGCAAGTCGAGATCGGTAGGGTCGTCGACGGACCACTCCGGCGCGTCTACCGGGACCGAGGTCAGGCCGGTCTGGGTGATGTCGCGGGTCAGCGCCGGCTCGCTGGCCACCCTGACCTCGTGCCCAGCGCTACGCAGTGCCCACGCCAGCGGTACGAGCGGATAGAAATGCGTGCGGTGAGCAAGTGTGGTGAACAGTATCCTCATCGCGCCTCATCTCGGACGTCGATGCTCGCCGGGAGTCTCAGCAGTACTCTCGTGACCGGTGCCCGGCGCCTGCGCAGCACGGGCCCCGTGCGACGGAGCGAGGGAAACCTCTCGGTCAGCACGGACAGTGCGGTCTCGGTGACCACACGAGCGAACGGGAACACCGCGGCGTAGGGCGGGCCAAGCAGCAGCGGCGCACCTGCCCCGTCCCGGTTGACAGCGCCGACGAGGACGACGACCTGGTCACCGGCCGTCACCCTGGCACCGCCGAAGTCGAGATCGGATCGCGCGATCAGGGCGTGCAGGTGCACCGGCGGCCGGAGACTCAGGGTTTCGTCGACCACCCGCGACGCCCGGGACGGCTCGTCGAGCACCATGTCGAGCGTGTTCCCGAGCAGGGTGGTAGCCACTTGGGCGCCCACGACGGTGAGCAGGACCGCCCCCGGGTCGCCGAGCCGGTCGCGCAGGTCGTCGAGAGCGGAGAGCATCCGGCGTGTAGCCGCAAGAGACTGCGGGCACAGGGCGGCGTCGACGGCGACACCGGTACTCGCGATCCGCTCGACAAGCCAGTGCAGCGGCACGTCGAAGGTCTCTGCCAGCACCTCGGCGCAGATCCGGGTGGCGAAACCGCCAACAAGGTCGACCTCACCGGTCAGGCTATCGACGACCCTGGTGACCGGCTCGACCAAGGAAGCGGCCGAATGAGGCACGGCGTGGACGATGTCCTCGTCCAGGGGCACGACATTGTACGGCGCGTACGGGCTGCCCGCAGTCATCGGACCAAATCCCGGATGGACCATGATCTCGGTCGCCAACGCTCGGCTGGCGGTGACCCAGACGCCGGCCCTATTCGACACCATGGGGCCGGCGCGACCGAGCCGTTCGTACAACGGATACGGGTCGTCGTCGAATCCGCGGAGGACCCGGGCATAGGGATCATCGCCGATCGCGGAAAGCCACTGCGCACCCTGGATGAGCTGGAGTCGCCTACCGAGCTCTGCCGGCGCACGTTGACTCCAGTAGCGTTGCGTAATTACGGCATCCATGCTATCGATTTCGCCCCGCATTCCCTTTGAAGACTGCTAGGAAGAATTCCAGCACGTGGTTATCGACGAGAATTCTCGTCATTTACCGGAGGTCGGTAAGGTCAAGCATTTCCCACACGGATCTACGCACGATATCGCCGAGCCGCCGATCGGGGTTCGCAAATATCCTGGACGTTGTCATCGGCGTTCAGCACCTCCCTCGACACCTCGGCTGGTGTCAGGCCAGTCGGATAACGGCTTCACCGCGATGGTCTGCCGGCAGGTGTAGAGATTCGGCTCGCTGGTGCTCACGGCTCGCAACGCTTCGGTGTGCGGCTTGAATTCCGGGTGGGAGACCGCCTGGCGAAACGAAGCGGCGTCACGCCAGTATGCGACGTTTACGTAGCTGGACCGGTCCTCGACATGACCGAGCAGTGTGAACTGCACAAAGCCGGGCTGCTTCGCCACGAACGCGCTCGTCTCGGCGAAGACCTTTTCGAATATCTCGGGCGCACAGCGCACGGTGAACCTGTTGACAAACACGACCGGACCGTCGTTGGCGGTTCCGGGTTCGTCAGCTGTCATGTCGATCCATCTCCTTGCCACGACGCAGCTGACCACTCCTGGTTCAGCTGCCTTTTAGCGTGCCGGCAACATCTCGCAGGCGGCTCAACAAGCGCTTGACACACAGAGGTCGAGCAAGCTTCTAGCAGTCACTGACACCGTCGACTCTGGTCACACGGACGGAGGGGTTTGCATGACAGAAGAGGACCGACGGGTCGCTGTGGTCACCGGAGCCACCAGCGGCATCGGCCTTGCCATCGCCGACCTGCTGGCCAGGCGGGGCATGCGGGTATTCATCTGCGCACGTGACGCCGGGCAGGTCGCGTTGACCGCAAAGCGGATGCGCGACGAGTCGCTCGACGTCGACGGCAGACAATGTGACGTCACCGTTCCGGAGCAGATCAAAAACATGGTGGCGTCCGCTGTGAGCCGCTTCGGTCCGGTGGACGTCCTGGTAAACAACGCCGGCCGCAGCGGCGGCGGGGTGACCGCTCAGATCACCGACGAGCTGTGGTTGGACGTCGTCAACACGAATCTTACCAGCGTCTTCCGGGTAACCCGGGAGGTTCTCACCACCGGCGGGATGCTCAAACGCGGGAGCGGCCGGGTGATCAATGTGGCATCGACAGCCGGCAAGCAGGGCGTGATGTACGGAGCGCCGTACTCCGCCACCAAGCACGGCGTCGTCGGCTTCACCAAAGCGCTCGGCCTGGAGCTAGCCACAGCGGGGATCACGGTCAACGCCATCTGCCCCGGGTACGTGGAGACACCGATGGCGCAGCGGATCCGGCAGGGCTACGCGGCCTTCTGGGAGACGAGCGAGGAAGCCGTCCGCGAGAGGTTCGAGGCGAAGATCCCACTTGGCCGCTACAGCACCCCACAGGAGGTTGCCGGCCTGGTGGGCTACCTCGTGTCGGACACCGCGGCCTCGATCACGGCACAGGCGATCAACGTCTGCGGCGGGCTCGGCAACTACTGAGGGAGGATCATGTCCCATCGGACAGAGCACGGGATCACCGTGGCCGCCCCGGCTCGGGTGGTCTACGACCTGATCGCTGACGTCGGACAGTGGCCGCGGATCTTTCCGCCGACCGTGCACGTGGACCACGTGCAACGGGACGGACCGGAAGAACGGATCCGCATCTGGGCGACGGCCAACGGCGCGCCGAAAGCCTGGACTTCCCGCCGGCACCTCGATCCGACAGGGCTGCAGGTGACCTTCCGCCAAGAGATCTCCCAGGCACCGGTGGCGGCGATGGGCGGTGCGTGGATCCTCGACCCCGTGTCCGCGACGAGGACCGAGGTACGGCTACTGCATGACTTCGACGCGGTAGGCGACGACCCGGAAAGCGTCTCGTTGATCCTGCGGGCGATCGACCACAACAGCGGCGCGGAGCTCGCGGCACTACGATCGGCTGCCGAGCAACGCGAGGGCGACCAAGACCTGCTGCTCACGTTCGATGACTCGGTGATCGTCGACGGCGCGGCCAAGGACGTGTACGAGTTCCTGTACGCCGCGCAACAGTGGCCGTCCCGGCTCCCGCACGTGGCCAAAGTCTCGCTCCAGGAGGACACCCCGAACCTCCAGGTACTCGACATGGACACCCGTAACCCGCAGGGTCAGGTGCATACCACGTCGTCAGTGCGCGTGTGCTTTCCGGCTGATCGCATCGTCTACAAGCAGCTCCGAATGCCGCCGTTGTTGACCGTGCACACCGGGCGGTGGACGATCCGCGACGACGGCGGAAGGACCGTAGTCACGTCGACCCACACGGTCGTGATCGAGCCGGAGGCGATCGCGGCGGTCCTCGGTGGGTCGGCGACGGTCACGCAGGCCCGGACGGCGATCCGGCAGGCACTGGGCGGCAACAGCCTCGCGACCCTGCGGCACGCCAAGGCCTACGCAGAAGGCCACTGAACGACGGAGCCGCCCCGGCGCAATGAACACGGGGCGGCCCGTCCGGGTTGCGTTCAGGTGATCGAGAGCGCTCCGTCGACCGCCAGGACCGTACCGTTGACATAGGCAGCCTCAGGCCGCGTGAGGCGGTAGATCCACCAGGCGATGTCGTCCGGCGTGCCGACCCGTCCGGCCGGAATCCGCGTACTCATGTGCTCCAGGAAGCCGTCGTATGCCTCCTGCGGCATGCCGGCCCGTACCCCGACGCCAGTGGCTGTGACGCCGGGCGCGACGCCGACGACTCGGATTCCCCACGGCGCCAGCTCCACCGCCCACGACCGCGTCAGGAAATCGAGGGCGGCCTTGGTAGCGCCGTATACGGCGTTCTGCGGAAAGGACCGCAGCCCCAACGCCGCCGCCGTGCCGACGTTCACGACGGTACCACCGGACTCACCCAATGCCTGCAATGCACATTGGGTGAGGAAGATCGGTGCCAACAGATTGGTCTCCAACTGGGCCGTCACTGAGTCGGCATCGAGATCGGCGAGCGCGGCAAACGCACCTACCGCGGCGTTGTTGACGAGAACGTCGACCGCGCCGAATTCGAGCAGAGCCCGATCGACGATGATCTTAGGAGCATCCGGGGACGTGACGTCAGCCGTCAGGGTCCTGATGTTTTGGTGGCCGTTGGCGGTCTCGGAAAGCGTGTCCTCGGAGCGGCCTACGATGAGAACGCCGGCGCCGCTGGCGGCGAACTTCCGCGCGGTCGCCCTGCCGATGCCGGTCCCGCCGCCAGTGACAATAACCGCTTTTGATGTGGTCATGCGCTTAAGCTAGGCGGGTCCACTCAAGAAAACGTCTACCGACGGTCGTCCTGGATGTACGTGTTCAGCTTGAGGTGAGTCGTTGATCGGGTCGCGGTGTCCATTGTGGCTGTGCTG
>NZ_JBHMIS010000055.1:0-13908 GCF_048060415.1 Micromonospora sp. LOL_024 | reverse complement strand
AGGTGGTCGCGTTGGCTGAGGCTGACGGTGACATCGACTGGGACGCTCAGGCCGATTCCACGGTCGTGCGCACTCACCACCAGCACGCCGCTGCGGAACCAGGCCGCACCAGACGGCTCCAACGCACCCAACATCAGGGCACCTATCCAGCTATAGCCTTGAAGAGCTACGTCGAACTCAGCCTGGACGACTGGCACGCACATCGTCCCGCGTACCTCCCCCGCCCGCTGTCACTCCAGTCGCCGTACGAGTTGTCAACGATCATCTAGATCAATGGAACTGGTCCGGCACCTGAACTCACACTGTCAGTTAACGTCACTGACGCCACCGGATTGACGCCACGCCGACGCCTCATCGCTGGGGAGTGTCGCCAGCGAGGCCGACTCGATAGCCTGGTCAGGAACCGAGTAACTTCCCGCGGTCCGCGTTGGCCGTCGGCTGGCCGGGTCACTTCGAGCCCATCAGAGGTGCTCGTCCCCGACGAGATCCCCAACCAGATGGCGATGCAATCCACGAGAGTCGAACTAATTTGAGTTGATCAAGCTATTAAGCTGCATGAACGTGGAGCGGGTGACGGGAATCGAACCCGCATGTTCAGCTTGGGAAGCTGATGTTCTGCCATTGAACTACACCCGCGAGCGGGATCACTGTACCTGAGTCACCGTCCCCGGCGCATCCAGGCATCCCCACTGCGGACCAGCAAGAAGTTTCCTCCCCGCAACATATTACTATGTTCAGATTTATCTATTGGTTGTAACGTCTGTTCCACGTTTTCCGCAGGGCGCGACACAACCCCCGGTCGCGCCGCCAGAAAGAGGTGGGCTTATGGGACTGCGTCCCGTCGCGCCGAACCGGCGTGTGGCCAGCATCGCATCGACGTCGTTCGCCCTGGTGCTCGGTGCGGCCATGGTCGGCCTACTGCCGGCCGCCACCACGACCGCGAGCCCGACGGCGTCGTTCGTCGCCGCCGAGGTGTGTGAGGATCCGACAGGCACCGCGGCCCGGGTCCGCGGCGACGCCGCGGTGAAGCACGACCCCAACGAGCTGACCATCGCGCAGGTACACCAGCGCGAGTCCGAGTTCGCCGACCTGCTTCAGGAGCGGGCCAAGCGGGTCGGGCAACGCACGTTGAGCGCCCAGGCCGCTGCGGCTTCGGTCACCATTCCGGTCGTAGTGCACGTGATCCGCAAGGACACCACCCGGGCCGGCGGCAACATCCCCGACTCGATGGTCCAGTCACAGATCACCGTGTTGAACCAGTCGTTCAGTGGGGCGACGGGCGGGGCCTCCACCGCGTTCGCGTTCCAACTGCAGCGCATCAACCGGATCACCAACACCTCGTGGTACCCGATCCGGCAGGGCTCGACGGCCGAACGGCAGATGAAGACCCAGCTGCGTCAGGGCACCAAGGGAACGCTCAACATCTACCTCGGCGCACTGAGCAATGGCCTGCTCGGCTGGGCGACGTACCCGCGGAGCACCCTCAACGTGATGGACGGCGTGGTCATGCTGGGCGAGTCGTTGCCTGGTGGCACCGCCACCAACTACAACCAGGGCGACACCGGCACCCACGAGGTCGGTCACTGGCTGAACCTCTACCACACCTTCCAGGGCGGCTGCTCGGGCAGCGGCGACAGCGTCTCAGACACCCCCGCCGAGGCATCGCCGGCCTACCAGTGCCCGACCGGCCGGGACACCTGCTCCGGCACGGGTCTCGACCCGATCACCAACTTCATGGACTACACCTACGACACCTGCATGTACCAGTTCACCCCGGGCCAGGCGACCCGCATGATCAACGCTTGGAACACCTATCGGGCGTGAGCACGTACGCCGAACGGTGCTGGCCCCGCCCGCCTGACGGGGCCGGCACCGGCACACGTCGGGGCTCAGGCCGCTTGGCGGTGGCGCCGGTCCGAGCGCACCCGTGCGGGAGTCGGGCGGGCGGCCTCGCCGGTGGTGCCGACCGGATCGAGCCAGAGCTGGACGGCCGGGCAGGCGGCCGGCTCTCCCGCCCCACCCGACGACCGGGGCTCGCGCCGGGCGAGCATCGCCACGTCGACGGTGAACTCGAACAACCGCCAGTTGGCGTGTGGGGCAGCCCGAGCCGCGAGCGCCAGCCGGGCCACCGTGACGTCGTCGGTGACGGGCCGGGCTCGGCCGGCGACATACGCCTCGTCGTCGCTCTCCTCCGGCGGGAACGAGTGCAGCGCGTAGCGCCCGTCGCGTTCCAGGTCGCGACGCTTCGGCGAGTCGATCACGAAGCAGAAGAGACCTTCGTTGGTGATCACCGGGGAGACCGGGTGCACCCGGGGCCCACCGTCGGCGCGGACCGTGGCCAGGTAGCCGAAGCCCGGGCCGTACTGCTGCATGAGAAGGCGGATCCCGTCGGCGAGCAGAGGCTCGTCAGCGGCGAATTCGGACCAGGAAGCCATGTCGACATTCTATCGAACACACGTTCGAAGCAGGTAGCCCGACACGCCGGTCACATACCGGCAGCTATGGTGTGGCGATGCTGCTCTCCGACCGCGACCTGGTCTCCGAGATCAAGGCGGGCACCCTCACGCTCGATCCGTTCGAGCCCACGCTGGTGCAGCCCTCCAGCATCGACGTACGCCTGGACAAGCTGTTCCGGGTCTTCAACAACCACCTCTACACACACATCGACCCGGCCACCCGGCAGGACGACCTGACCTCCCCGATCGAGGTGCCCGACGGTCAGGCGTTCGTGCTGCACCCGGGCGAGTTCGTGCTCGCCTCCACCCTGGAGGTCATCTCGCTGGGCGACCAGCTCGCCGGCCGGCTCGAAGGCAAATCCAGCCTGGGACGACTCGGCCTGCTCACCCACTCCACCGCCGGCTTCATCGACCCCGGCTTCACCGGCCACGTCACCCTGGAGCTGTCCAACGTGGCCAACCTGCCGATCACCCTCTGGCCGGGCATGAAGATCGGTCAGCTCTGCATCTTCCGGCTCTCCTCGCCGGCCGAGCACCCGTACGGGTCGGCCGTCTACGGCTCGCGCTACCAGGGTCAGCGCGGCCCGACACCGAGCCGCGCCTGGCAGAGCTGGCGCACCTGGCCCACGGGCTGACGCCTCAGCGGCCAGGAGCCGAACCTCGGTGGCCAACCGGCTGACGTCTCAGCCCGGCCGGCCGAAGCTGTGCACCGGGCTGCTGTCCAGCTGCTTCATCTTCACCGGCTGGCCCGCGCGGGAGGCGTGCACCACCCAGCCACCGCCGACGTACAGCCCGACGTGGTGCAGGTCCCGGTAGTAGAAAACGAGGTCGCCGGGGCGCAGCGCCCTACGGCTGACCGACGCGGTGACCTGCCGCTGCCGCGCCGCGTTGTGCGGCAGCGCCACCCCGGCCCGCGCCCACGCGGCCAGGATCAGCCCGGAGCAGTCGTAGGCGTTCGGCCCCTCGGCGCCCCACGAATAGGGCTTGCCGATCTGGGCGCAGGCGAAGGTGACCGCCTCTCCGGCCGGCCCGCCCGGATAGCTGGCCGGACAGGGCGCCGGTCGCAGCTGGCCGCCGCCCCCCTTGCCGTACGCCCGCAGTCGCAGCCGTTGCAGCCGGTCGATCTCGGCTTCGATCCGCCGTCGCTTCTCCGCGAGGTCCGCCTCGCTGCGCGCCAACTCGGCGCTGGTGCCGGCCAGCCCGTCCCGGGTGGCGGCGAGTTCGTCGCGCAACTCACTCGCCTGTCGCACGTCCTGCTGCTGGTAGTGGGCGTAGCGGTCGAGCGCGCCGAGTTGCGCGACGACCTCGCTCGGCGACCGGCTGCCCAGGAGGGTGTTGACGAACCGTACCTGCTCGCCCCGGTACGCCCGGGCGGCCAACGCGCCGACCCGGTCCATCGCCTCGTCCACCTGTGCCTCCAGCGGTGCGATCCGGGCGGTGAGGGCCTCCGTCTTGCGCCGGTTCGCGGCCAGGTCCTGCCGGGTGGCGTTGTGCCGTTCGATGACGGGTTCGAGCCGGTTCCAGTCCTCGTCGATCTGGCGCTCGATGTCGGCGACCGTGGGGTCGGCCTGGGCCGCTGTCGCGCCACCGGTCACGATCACGGCGGCCACGGTCAGCGCGGCTAGTGCGGTGCTGCTGCGGTACCAGCGGAAACGCGGCACAGCGGCCAGTCGACCGGACATCTCCGGCCACTGGGACCTGCGCCGCGGGGCGTCGTGTGCCACCGGGCTGCGTTCTCCTTCTCGCCACACCGCCTACCGGGTTAGCTGACGGGTTCGGGCGGGAAGGGACGCCCTACCGCGGCGATCGCGGATTCACCCCGGGCACCTGGGTCCCCGGCTCGCTCGTTCAGAAACGACTCGACGGTGTCGGACCGTTACCGCCCTGGTTGGACGGAGCTGCAAGCGGGCCGACGATTGCCCAGCGTAGAGACGATCGACGTCGATACGCAACACATCCACACCGCTACTCCCTGTGCTTAGATCTGACATCGGGAAAGGCCCCCGGTGCTTGACCGGGGGCCTTTCCTCGTTCCTGCGTGACCGCTCAACGGCGTCGCTCGGGCCGATCAGCCGGGTCGGCGGAAGCCGGCCACCGGCATCGTCGTGATCGGGGAGACATTGACCGGCTTCCCGGCGCGCGGCGCGTGCACCATCTGGTTGTTGCCCAGGTAGAGCCCGACGTGACTCACGTCGCTGCGGAAGAAGACGAGGTCGCCGGGGCGGGCGTCGGACCGGGAGATGGCCTTGCCCTCGCTCCACTGGGAGCCGGTGAAGTGGGTGAGGTAGATGCCGGCAGCCTTGTACGCGTACTGGGTGAGGCCGGAGCAGTCGAACGAGTTCGGTCCGGTGGCACCCCAGACGTACGGCTTGCCGACCTGGTTGCACGCGGTCCTGATGGCAGTCCGTGCCGCGTCACTGACCACACCGTTGATGGTCGGGCAGTTGGTCGTCTTGACCGTGGTCACCGGCAGCGAGCGCTCGAGCTTCTTGATCTCGGCGTCGATCTGCTTCTTCTTCGCCGCCAGCTGCTTTTCCTTTTTCTCCTGGTCGGCGATCAGCCCGTCGAGATCGGCCTTCTGGTCGTCGTACTTCTTCCGGATCTTCATGACGCCCTCCAACTGCCGACGCTCCTGCGTCGCCAGCCGGTCAAGGAGCGCCATCTGCTCGCCGATCATGTCCGGATTCACGCTGAGCAGCACCGCACCGAGCTCCGAGGAGGGGCCGCTGACGTAGTAGCGGGAGGCGAGATCGGCCACCCGGTTCATCGCCAGCTCGGTCTCCAGTGCCAGCGGCTGGATCTTCTTCTGGAGGTCCTTCGACTTGGCTCGGTTGACCCTCAGCTGCGCCCGCACCTTGTTGTACTGCTCGATCGTGGGCTCCAACTGCTGCCACTGCTTGTCGATCTGCGCTTCGATCTCGTCGACCGACGGCTCGGCGTACGCGGGGGCGGCGAGCAGGCCAGCACCGAATGCTGCGGCGGCTGCGAGAACGACCAGGCGACGAGCGCCCCGACGGAAGCCGCTCGAACGGGCGCGTCCCGCCGTGTGGCGATGGAGGGGCATGGTTGCCACCGGTACCGACTCCTTTGCAACCGGCCACCGGGTGCCTCGCGAGCGGTAGGGGGCGAGACAGACGACCTACGGCGGCCGGTGCTTCACATTAGGGAAAGCGCCGTTGGGAATCAAGACGACCAACGGTTCATTCACCTTTGAGCTACGGCACGCACACAAAGGGTGTCGACCATTTCGTGACACTTATGCGGGTCAATACAAAACCAGGCGCGGTGGCGCCCGGTCTGGGTGCCGCCGCGCCTGTCGGGTACGCCGCCGGTCAGCCGGCGACCGGTGCCTGCACCCCGGTGCCCGGCGCCTGCTCTGGCCGGACCGAGCGGAGCAGCACACTGGCCACGTCTACTACCTCGACCTGCTCCCCGGCGCCCTTGCCGTTGACCCCGTCGTTGAGCATCGTCGAGCAGAACGGGCAGCCCACGGCGACCGTCTTCGCCCCGGTGGACATGGCCTCTTCCACCCGGTCGACGTTGACCCGCTTGCCGATCCGTTCCTCCATCCACATCCGGGCGCCGCCGGCGCCGCAGCAGAAGGAACGCTCGCTGTTGCGCGGCATCTCGACGAGATCACCCTCGATCGAGTCGCCTAGCACCTCGCGGGGTGCGGCGAAGACCCGGTTGTGCCGGCCCAGATAGCAGGGGTCGTGGTACGTCACGCCACCGTCGACCGGCTGCACCGGCGTGAGCTTGCCGGTGCTGACCAGGTGGGCCAGCAGTTGGGTGTGGTGCACGACCTCGAACTCGCCGCCCAGTTGGCCGTACTCGTTGCCCAGCGTGTTGAAACAGTGTGGGCAGGTAGCGACTATTTTTCTCTTGCTCTGCTCCCGACCCTCGAACGCCTCGTTGAGAGTCTCGACGTTCTGCTGGGCGAGCATCTGGAAGACGAACTCGTTGCCGATCCGCCGGGCCGGGTCACCCGAGCAGGTCTCCCCCTCACCGAGGATGGCGAACGAGACACCCGCCTCGTTCAGCAGCGTGGCGACCGCTCGGGTGGTCTTCTTGGCCCGGTCCTCGAAAGCGCCGGCACAGCCCACCCAGAAGAGGTACTCGAAGTCCTCGACCTCACCGACCCGGGGAACCTCGAAGTCGAGGCCCTTGGTCCAGTCCTCACGAGTGTTCTGCGGCGCGCCCCACGGGTTGCCCTTGTTCTCCAGGTTACGCAGCATCACACCGGCCTCGGCGGGGAAGTTCGACTCGATGAGCACCTGGTAGCGGCGCATGTCGACGATGTGGTCGACGTGCTCGATGTCCACCGGGCACTGCTCCACGCAGGCGCCACAGGTGGTGCACGACCAGAGCACGTCGGGGTCGATCACGCCGCCGGACTCGGCATCGCCGATCAACGGCTTCTCCGCCTCGGCGAGCGCCAGCACGTCGACGTGGGCGAGCTGCGCGGCGGTGGCCTTCTCCTCGCCGGATGCGTCCTTGCCGCCACCGGCCAGCAGGTAGGGCGCCTTGGCGTACGCGTGGTCACGCAGGCTGAGCACCAGCAGCTTGGGCGAGAGCGGCTTAGCGGTGTTCCAAGCCGGGCACTGCGACTGGCAGCGACCGCATTCGGTGCAGGTGCTGAAGTCGAGCAGGCCCTTCCAGGTGAACTGCTCGACGTGCGCGACACCGAACTGGTCCTTCTCTGGGTCGGCCTCTTCGAAGTCCAGCGGCTTGCCGTTGCTCATCATCGGCCGCAGCGCGCCGAGGCCGGAGCCGGCCGCGCCCGGCTGCCGCTTGAAGAAGATGTTGGGGAAGGCGAGGAAGCGGTGCCAGGCCACACCCATGGTGACGTTCAGGGAGATCACGATGACCCAGGCCATCGAGATGCCGATCTTGACAACTGCGGCGACGCTGACGGCGGACTCCCAGCCCGGCAGCACCGAGCCGACCGCGTGACTGAGCGGGGTGGCCCAGGTCGGGTACTCGAAGTGGTCGGTGGCCACCTTGAAACCGCGAATCACGAAACCCATGATCAGTACGGCGAGCACGACCGCCTCGACGAAGTAGCCCTGCCACATCGTGGAGCCGGTGAACCGCGACCGGCGTCCGGCCCGGCTCGGGCGATTGACCAGCCGAATGGCGATCAGCACCACGATGGCGATGACACCCAGGATGCCGATCCACTCGGTGACCAGCCCGTAGAGCGCCCAGCCGCCGATCAGTGGCAGCCCTCCGGTGGGCGAGACCACCTCGAAGTAAGCCTCGAGCACCAGGAGCGACAGCACCACGAAGCCGACCATCACGAACCAGTGCGCCGCGCCCACAACGCTCCAACGGAGCATTCGGGTGTGCCCGGCGGTCTCCGCGAGCATGGTCGTCGTACGGCTGGCCTTGTCGCCGAACCGGGTCGGGTCGGGCTGACCCAGCCGGATCACGGCCGTCATCTTCGAGACCGCGCGTACCGCAAGCCACACCGCCACGGCGGTGATGGCGGCCGCGAGGATCGTGGTGACGATCTGGACGCTGCCCATCGAGTTGGCCTCCCGGTCTGCTGCTGCGTCGAGCGGCTCGGCGACCGGGGTGGTGATGCGGTCGCCCTACCGCCGCCGCATCTCAACCTGACCGGTCGATGACCTCGCTCCGCTCGGTCATGCAGTGCAGCCTACGCGCAAGGTTACCCAGCAGTAACGTGAGTCTTCTCGCACCCGGGCCACGCCGCCCTGCGCACACCTTAGGAGGCGGCACCGGCCCACGCTGCGCCGGGCTCGGGCTGACCAACCCTGGTCGGCCCGGCGACCTGGGAGTCAGCGCCAGCGGGAGAGCAGAATCAGGGAGCCGACCATCGCACCGAAGCCCACGGCCAGGTTCCAGTAGCCCAGCTCCATGACCGGGTACTCCTGCTCGGAGAGGTAGTAGACCACCAACCAACCGATGCCGAAGACGATCAGTGAGACGGCCGAGACCGGCAGCCACACCGGGCTGGGCTTCCGCGTCGCGGCGGTCGCCGTCGGGCGAACGTCCGTGGGCGGGGTGTACACCTTCTTCTTGCGGACCTGAGACTTGGGCACGACGCTCTCCAGAGGGGTTACGACCTCGTCCGGCCTGACAACCGGGCGCGAGGGCGACGGTCCATGGCCAATAATGTTCGAGAGCTAGCGTAGTCCGGAAGACCCGTTCAATCCACGAGTGGCGCCAGACCCGTACCGGGCCACGCCGGAACGCAGGGTAGAACCAGGTTACTCGGACCGCACCAGGCGGCTCCGCAGCGCGAAATCAAGGGGGACGGTCCGTGGAGTACACGTCCGGCGCGGCGTCGTGGCAGAAGGCGCTGCGACGACTCGTCGGCGGGCTACTGCCTCGCCGGCCACGCCAACGGCGGCCGGTCTGGTCGGTCGGGGTACCGCTGATCGCTCTCGCGGCCGGGCTGCTCTTCACCACGACGGCCACCACCGCTGGCGGCACCGCGCTGCGTGAGGACCGGCGGCCCCAGCTCACCGAACTCATTGAGGACCGTCGCGCTCAGGTGGCGACGAACGAGGACCGCGCCGCCGCGCTGCGGGGCGAGGTCGAGAGCCGCACGGCCGACCTCGCCCGCTCGGACGGCCCGATCAGGGAACAGCAGGACCGCGCCGTCGCCAGCCGGACCGCGGCCGGCTTCACCGCCCTCACCGGCCCCGGCCTGATCGTCGAGCTCAACGACGCGCCGCAGTCCGGCCGCCTACCCGACGGTGCCACCAACGACGACCTGGTTGTCCACCAGGGGGACGTCCAGGCGGTGGTCAACGCCCTGTGGGCCGGCGGCGCCGAGGCGATGTCAATCGAGAACGTCCGCGTGCTGACGACCAGCGCGGTACGCTGCGTGGGTAACACCCTGCTGCTGCACGGCCGGGTGCATTCCCCACCTTTCGAGATCGTGGCAATTGGCGATCCCGCCGTGCTCCGGCAGGCCCTCGCCGCATCCGAGGGAGTCCGGTGGTTCAGGGACGCTGTCGACAACTACCAACTCGGCTACTCAGAGGAAGTCGCGACCGTCACCGTGCCGGCGTTCGAGGACTCCACCACACTCCGATCGGCGACGGTGCCCCAGTGAGGCCGCAGTGAGCCAGCAGTCTGACGGCCGGCACCGCGACCGGGCCGACGAACCCACCGCCTTCCTGCCCAAGGTCGAGCAATCCGAACCCGCCGGCACCCAGAGCCGACCGGCCGGCACATGGCCGGACCCGGTGCCGCCAACCCCTGCCCGGCCCACCGCCCAGGTCCGGTCGGACTCCGCACCGACCACCGCCCGCCCAGCGAACCAGTGGGACACCGCACCGATTACGGCGAACCAGTGGGACCCGGTACCCGCCAGGGCCAACCAGTGGGATCCGACGCCCCCCACCCAGCCCACGCCGGACCTGGGACTGTCGACGGACCAGCGGGATCGGGCACCGGGCCAGGGGCCCGATGGTACGGCCGGCCGGCCGCAGGGCACGACGGGCCCCGACCAGTGGCCCGGAGTGGCCCTGCCGTCCGGTCAGCCGGACATCCCGGTGGGGCCGACGCCCTGGCGCGGAGCCTTCGAGCCGGCCGGCCGCCCCGTTGCCGCCAACGGCCACCGGGGCGACGGCCACCCCCGCGTCAGCGACGCCGGCCAGGCCAGCGCCACCGGTACCAGCGCCTCGGGCCAGCCGGGCGGTTCCGCACCGAGTGGTGCCGTGCGGCCCGCGGCGCTCGGTTCCCCGCCGCCCTGGCCAGGGACCCGGCCGGCCAGCCCCGGCCCCGGCCTCCGCCCAGAGCAGCCGAGCCGGGGCGCACCGGTACCGCACAGCGGTCCCGAGCAGCGGGCCCAGGCCCGACCGCCGTCGGATGGGCCGCCCAACGCCACACCGGGTCAGCCGCCGGCGACGCCACCCTGGCAGCAGGCGGCGGGCCGAGGCAATCCGGGCGTGGACGACACCCGGCCGTCGCCGGACCGCCCCACCGGGCAGGGTGGCTGGTCGGGCGACGCGCCGACCGCGCTGATGCCCAGGATCAAGCAGGCTACAGCCACCCCGCCCGGTGCCGCTGGCCAAGCAGCGGAACCGCCCCGGCCCGACCCGACGGCCACCCCTGCGGCGAGCCGGCAGACCGGTCCGGCACCGAAACCGGGCAGCCCGGTGCCGGACCGCCGGGGCACACCGACGAGCGGCCCGGGGACCCCGGGTCAGCAACCCCGCTCCGGGCCTCCCAACGGACCGGGCCCGCAGGCCGCCGTGGACCGGCCGACCGACCCGGCGGCGACCGCGCTCATTCCGGCGATCACCGGGGCGAAGCCGGTCGGTCCGCCCGCGCTGGACTCGACCGCCCTGATGGGGGCGGTGCCTCGGACGCCGCAGACCGCAGAGCCGTCCGACGGCGCCGACTCACCCGCCGAGACCCCCAGGCCACGGCGGGGGGACCGGGTCGTGCAGCTACGCGCGCACCAGGTGGATGAGGGCTACAAGAGCGTCTACTCAGAGCTGACCCGACCGTCGATCTGGTCCCGGATCCGCACCGGCCTACGATTCAGCGGCGAACTGCTGATCACCTTCGGCCTGGTGGTGCTGCTCTTCGCCGGCTACGAGATCTGGGGCAAGTCGGCGATCGTCGACGCCCACCAGGGTGAGCTGAGTGATCAGCTGGCGCAGGCGTGGGAGCCGGAGCCGGATCCGACGGTGGCGGCCCCCTCGGCGAGTCCCTCCGCCCCGGCCAAACCGGCAGTTCGCGGCACGCCGATCGCGGGCCTCTACATTCCCAGGTTCGAAAAGGAATGGATCGTGGTCGAAGGCGTCGGCCAGCAGGACATCCGGTACGCACCGGGCCACTATCCGGACAGTGCCCAGCCAGGCCAGCTGGGCAACTTCTCCGTGGCCGGACACCGCAACCGGGCCACCTTCTGGCGGCTGGACGAGTTGCGCGACGGCGATCCGATCATCGTCGAGGGTCGCACCGAGTGGTATGTCTACCAGGTCACCGAGAGCCTGATCGTCAAGCCGAGCCAGGTCGAGGTGGTCGCCCCGGTGCCGGGCGATCCGGGGAAGAAGCCGACCAAGCGAATGCTGACCCTGACCACGTGTAACCCGAAGTTCGACAACTATCAGCGGTTGATCATTCACGCCGAGTTGACGCGTACCCAGCCCAAGGCTGAGGGACGCCCGGTGGAGCTGGGGACCTGACCATGTACGCCTGGATCTGGCGCAAACTTCCCTTCGGGCTGCCCGGCAAGCTCGGCGGTAGCCTGCTGCTCGCCACCACGGCGTTGGCACTGCTCTGGTATGTGGTCTTCCCCTGGGCGGAGCCGCTGCTGCCCTTCGACGACGTGCAGGTCACCCAGGAAGATTCCGGAGTCCCGGGCGCGCCCGGTGGCGACATCATCCCAGACGACGACGGTCCGGCCGGCGATGCCCCGGCGGACGACAACGATCACGACCTGCCATACGACACCGACCAGAACAACACCCCGCCGCCGGGTGAGGACGAGTGAGGCCGATGCGTGTCCTGGTGATCGACAACTACGACTCGTTCGTCTTCAACCTGGTGCAGTACCTCGGCCAGCTCGGCGTAGAGTGCGAAGTCCGACGCAACGACGACATCGACATCGGCGAGGTGGGACGGGTCGGTGCGGCCGGCATCCTGCTCTCACCGGGGCCGGGCAGCCCCGACCGGGCCGGCATCTGCCTCGACGTCATCCGGGAGTACGCCGGCAACCTGCCGATCTTCGGCGTGTGCCTGGGTCACCAGGCCATCGGCGAGGCGTTCGGGGCGACCGTCACCCGTGCCCCGGAGCTGTTGCACGGGAAGACCTCGGAGGTCCAGCACAATGGCACCGGCGTCCTCGCCGGCCTGCCCGACCCCTTCACGGCAACCCGCTACCACTCGCTCGCCGTGCTGCGCGAGACACTGCCGGCCGAGCTGGAGGTGACCGGCTGGACCGCCTCCGGGATCGTGATGGCGATGCGGCACCGCACGCTACCGATCGAGGGCGTCCAGTTCCACCCCGAGTCGGTGCTCACCGAGGGTGGCCACCTGATGCTGGCCAACTGGCTTGCCGCCTGCGGCCACCCCGAGGCACTGGAACACGCCCCGGACCTGGCCGCCGAGGTCGACGTCCGTCGCCGTGCCGCCTTCGCCACCACCTGAGGGTCAGGTCCTGCTGTCGTCGGCAGTTCCGTCGCGTCGGCCTCGGGCCGCCAGGAGCGTCACGGTCAGTACCGTGATCGATAAGACGCCTACGGCTTTCCCGATCCGATCGATTCGCTTGGAGTTGCAGGACCGGTAGGCGATCTCCCAGTAGTTTCCGTCCGAGGGACCAGCCCAGAAGTCGAGGTCGGTGGCCAAGGCGTTGCCGCAGATCGCCATCTCGTGGTCGCCGGGCCCCCGAACGTAGATCGGGAGGGCCAGCAGGAGCACCACCGCGGCGGTCCCGAGCCACCCGACTCGGGACGGTGTCACCCAGGTGCGGATCTTCGATCTGGTCGGTTCGGCCTCGGTCCCCATCGGGCAGATGATAGAGCACCGCATCGACCGCCTTGACGCGCTCCGGCGGTGCCGGCCGGACGGCCACGTCGCAGACGGCCACGGGCCGAGCATCGGGCCGGAACCATCCGCAGGGCGGTTAGCGGTTCAGCGCGTGGGAGATGCCGGGGTTGGCGGGCGAAGTGACGGCCGGTGGTCGGTCGCGGATGGCGTCCCAGGCCGCCTTGCCGCTGGCCAGGTAGTCCCGCGCCGCCTTCCAAACCAGCAGGCCGGTGCCGCAGCCCGAACAGCGGGCGGGCACCCCGTCGGCCTCGATCCCGAGGTGCCGGCACAACGTCACCGCCCGGGACAGGTGATAGGACTGGGTGACGATCAGCGCTCGTCGCACCCCGTAGACCTCCCGGGCCCGCAGGCAACTGTCGTACGTGTCCAGCCCGTGTGGATCGGCGACGACCCGCTGCGCATCGACGCCGAGCCGCTCGGTCAGGTGGGACGTCATCGTCGCCGTCTCGTCGCCGGACGTGCCGCCCCCGTCGCCGGATACGAGCACCACCCGGGCCTGCCCGCCGTGCACCAGCCCAGCGGCAGTTTCCAGGCGGCCAGCCAGCCGGACGCCCGGTTGACTCCCGTCCTCGGCGACAGCCGTTCCCAGCACGATCACGACATCGACGGCCGGCGCCTCGGTCGGCGCGTAGACGTGACCGCGCGCTGAGATGCTCGTCCAGAGCCAGGGCAGGCTGCTGGCGAGCAACACCGTGGCCAGCGCCAGAGCCGCAGCCCGGGTCAGGCGTCGCCGCCACCGGTTCGTCCGGCCCGCACGATCGGTCACCGAGCCACGAGCCCGGCCGACCATCGACAGTTCAGCGCTATCGCCCCCTCCAGCCAACCGGTGACTGCCGCCAAGTCTAGCTAGGTGACGGGCAGGGCCATTGCGTAAAACCGGTGACGTTACGTGACTGCGTCGATGAGTTGGGTTGAT
>NZ_JBHMIS010000054.1:0-14090 GCF_048060415.1 Micromonospora sp. LOL_024 | reverse complement strand
CCACCCCAACCGGTCACAACCCGACCAGCCGCACGACCCCGGAACTTGCAAAGGCCCTGCCAACTGGCCCGGATACCGGTCGCAGCGAGGTCGCCGAAGTCGACGCCTGCGAAGGGGTCGGCGACGTACCGTACCTGGTCGAGTTCGGGGCTGACCTTGCTGACGTTGACCAGTGCGAGCCGGTAGTGGGGGACGGCGTTCTTGCCGGTGACAACCTCGTTGTGAGTGACGTAGAAGTCGTCGGCGCCCTCAATGCGTGCCTTGACTTCGATGCGGATCGAGGGACCGCCGTCGGTGGGGATGGACAGGATGTCGTACCCAGGGTTGTTGAAAGCCTGCTCCTGGGGCTCCCGGCCAAGCGCACGCTCGGTGGCGAGTACCAGTTCGACGCCGCGACGCTCGACGGCCTTCGTCTCCTTGGCGTGGATCGGAGCGTCGGCGGGGATCTCGGCATCAACCATCGACAACGGCAGCACGAGCGCGGCGGTCATGATGCGCGGTGGCTTGGTGACCAACTGGGCCTGCTGGTCAAGCAACGCTAGCCGCGCCTCGCGGCGGACCTGGAGTTCCTGTGCTTTGCGCATCAGGCTGTCGGAGCTCTCCTTCGGCTTCGCGCCGACCTGCTCCTTCTCCTGGGCTGCCATCGCCTCGCCGATCAGGCGATTCGACTCGTGTGCCAACCGCTGGTCGACGCGCGCCCGGGTGCGCTCGATCTCGGCGAGCCGGCGAGGCGAGACCTCGGCTAGATAGTCCTTGAGCTGGTGGCCGATTATCCAGGTCCGGGCCCGGGCCTCGGCCTCACCGAGCCACGCCAGCTTCATGGCAGCGGCCACAGCCGGGGCCCGCGGGGCGGCCACGCAGTCAAGGTAGGGCGCCGGACCGGCCGGCCTAACCTGACCGGACGCGTCAACGTAGGCGTAGCCGAAGCGGCGGGAGATCGACTCCCCGCTGCCGTCGACGACCTCCTCCACCACGCCAACCAACAGGGCCGGCTCCTCGATCTCTGGCGACACCAGGACGGTGCCGCGATCGAGGATCGGTCGGAGCTGGGTGATGGTGAGCTCAGCGACAGCGTCGTGCAGTGGATGCCCGGGGGCGAGCAGGTCGGCGCGCGGCTTGTCGGCCACATCAATGCAGTCGAGCTCGAACGTCACTCGTTCATAGCGGGTGGCGACTGGGCCGTGCTTGATGACGGCGCGCACAGCCGCGGGAACGTGGGTGATCTCGTAGCGACCACGCTCACGCCTGGCGAGCCGACCGCCGAGGCGCTGGAAGGCTAGGCGGAAGGCCCACTCGATGTAGTGCGGCTGCAGCCGTCGGGCACGAGCCTCCTCCATGAGCCGCTGCATCTGTGCCAGGTCGGCGTCCGACATGGCGTCGTGCGTGAGTGCGCGTTCCTCCAGGAGCTCCTTCAGGCCGTGGGCGACCGATTCATCGATAACTTGTTCCATCTTTGCCCGGGTCTCGGGGAGGTCGCCGTACCGGATGGCCTCGATCAGGAGTTCTCGTAACGGCGTTTCGTCGAAGGCCGCGCCCAGGACGTCGAAGACCTTGCCGCCGTAGGCCTTGCGCTGCTCCTCAACCTTCTGCAGCAGCCGAGTGAACACTTCGCCTTCGCGGGTGTTGGCGGCCACAAGATTCCAGAGGCGGCACACCTCGGTCTGACCGATGCGGTGGACGCGACCGAAGCGCTGCTCGATCCGGTTGGGATTCCACGGCAGGTCGTAGTTGACCATCAGGTGGGCGGCTTGGAGGTTCAGCCCTTCGCCAGCGGCGTCGGTGGCCAGGAGCACCTGGCAGGCCGGGTTTTTGGTGAACTCCTCGGTGATGGCACGCCGGTCGGCGCGTCGGACACCGCCGTGGATGGCCTGCACCGTGTCCGGCTTGCCGAAGAGCGAGCGGATCTTGCGGGCCAGGTAGTCGAGGGTGTCGCGGTGCTCGGTGAAGATGATCAGCTTGCGTGGCTTGTCGGCGCCGGGGTGGATGAGCTCGTTGTCCTCGAGGATCCTGCGCAGCTCGACCCATTTGCGATCCGTGTCGAGGTTGCGGATCCGCCGGGCGATGTGGATCAGCTTGTCGAGGTCGGCCAACTCGGCGTTGAGCTCCTCGATGGTGCGGGCGGCGGTGGCCGCGTCGAGCAGCTCCTCTTCGACCTGCTCGACCTCTTCGGCGCTGTACTCGTCGTTGTCCCAGTCGCGTGGGTTGATCGCGGCGGGTTCGTCACCAACACCGCGGCCGTGGATGAGGTCGTCACGGCGACGCTTGAGTCGCTCGGCTCGTCGGACCAGGGACTGGTAGATCGCCTCGGGGCTGGAGGCCAGGCGTCGCTGGAGCACCGTGAGTGCGAAGCCGACCGTGTTGCGGCGCTTGTCGTCCAGCCGTGCGGCCCGGTTCATCCCCTCACGCACGTATTCAGTAACCCGATCGTAGAGGTCCTGCTCGTCTGCGGTGAGCTCGTAGGGGACGGTCTGGGCGATGCGCTCCGGGAACAGCGGTTTGCCCTCGAAGGTGAGCAGGTCTTCCTTGACCATGCGTCGCATGAGCCCGCTGGTGTCCGGATCATGTACGCCGGACTTGAACTTGCCCTCGAAGCCGTCGCGCTCCAGCAGGGTGAGGAAGAGCTGAAAGTCCTCCTCCTTGCCCGCGTGGGGTGTGGCGGTCATCAGCAGCAGATGGCGCGTGCGGTCGCGTAGTTTCTCACCGAGCTGAAAGCGGCGGGTCTTGTTCAGCTTGCCGCCGAAGTAGTTCGCGCCCATCCGGTGAGCCTCGTCGACAACGACGAGGTCGAACTCCGCCTCGTCGATGTGGCCAGCTAGATCCTCGTTACGCGCAAGCTGATCCATCCGTGCGATGAGCAGCGGATACTGCTCGAAGACGCTCGACCCCAGTGCGGCGTCGACCATGGCCGTGGTGAGAATGTCGAAACGTAGGCCGAACTTGAAGAACAGCTCGTCCTGCCACTGGTCGACAAGTCCGCCGGGGGCCACGATCAGGCAGCGCTTTACGTCGTCGCGGAGGAGGAGCTCCTTGACGTACAGGCCGGCCATGATCGTCTTGCCGGCGCCGGGGTCGTCGGCCAGGAGGAACCGCAGGGGCATGCGGTCGAGCATCTCGCCGTAGACGGCCCGTATCTGGTGAGGCAGCGGCTGCACGTCACTGGTCGCCACCGCCAGCATCGGATCGAACAAACCGGCCAGGGAAATTCGCTGTGCCTCCGCGACCAGCCGGAACTCCTGTGCGTCGGCATCGAACGGCCGGGTGCCCGCGTCGGAGGCACTCAGCTTGGCCTCGTCAGCCCGGAAGAGCACCTGCTGGCGCAGGCCTCCGTCGAGGGTCTTGTAGGTCAGCTCAACGGCGTCGCGGCCGTGCCACTGCGCCGCGAGTACCGAGACCGTCTCGCCAGAGACCACACCGGTTACCCGAAGACCGGGCGAGAGATCCTCGAGCCGCACCAGTCACCTCCAGACCGACAGTTCACAGAGTTTACCGACGAGCACCGACACTACTGACGAGCTCAAGATCGGCACAGACCGGCAGGTGCTGCACTTATCGTGCGTCGACTTCCCGACAGCTGTCTTCGGAGGTCCGTTGGTGTAAGGGGTGCACTACGATACCGTCCCAAAACCCGTCGATATCTGCGGTGAGCATGCACAATACGGAGCGCGAAGAGATTCGTCGCCTCGCGGCGGACTTCAGTCAGTGGAGCCACGGCGCCGAGGACGCGCAGGACTTGCGCCAGGCTGTCGTAGATGGGCAGGCCGGGCGTGTACACCCGCTCCGGAGGAGTGAAGCCGGAGTGTCAGGCGCCTCTGGGAGCGCGCGATGCTTCCGTGCTGACCGCTGCCGACCGCACGCTGCTGCACCTTCTTACGACGGACGCACCCCGCGCCGTCACTGAGGTCGCGCCGATGCTCGGGGTGCGCCCCGTCTTCGCTGGGTCTGCAAAGAAGGTGCCGGCGGAGGCGGCCGGTGAGTTACTACGTGCTCACCATGCGGCGTTCCTCCGGAGTGAGAGCCCCGGTCGACTTGAACGGCTCGGTGCCTTCACTGCGCCCGTCAACCCCCAACGGCTCGGGTTCCAGACGCTGCTCGACCCGCACTGGCTTCGACCTCGTCACGGGGCGGAGTGGCCCAGCACCCAAGATCCTGGACCGGCCAGTCATCGATGGACTGCCGGAAGCGCTGGATGCCATCGCGAAGGTCGTCGCAGGTAAGCCTCGTACCGATCGGCGGCCCGCGACGCGGGTGAGAAGGTGAGATGCGCCGAGGTCCAACGGATCCTGAATGAGATGCCGGTGGACGCGTCGAAGACCGCTACCGCGACCGCCTACGGCTGGGACCACTCGCTGGCGCGGGGGTCAGCACGGTCCAGGGGCTGCTGGACTGCGACTGGTCCCTCCAAGCACTGCCGGGCGTCGGCGAAACATTAGCTTGTCGCTGCTCGGCGCAGCGGAGACCCTCTGGCAGACGATGTACGACGAGATGCCAGTCCGCATCGACATCAACCACCATTATCTCCAGACCACTCAGCTACTGCGCTGCCTCGCCGAATGGGACTCGTGCCGGCAGACCCGAGGTGCGGCTGCGGACTTCGAACATGCATCGGAACTCGCACCGCTGCGAGCAGCGATCGACAGCGAAACTAGCCACCTGATTGTGATCCCGACCAGGGAACTCGCGGCCGCTGGACTCTCCGAGCATCTAGATCGTCAAACGGCGAGCCGAACGACTGGATGTCGTCTGCATCGGGCCGAAGGAACATCGTGCCGTTCAATCCGGTCCGTCTACCTCAACAGTTGCCTGGAGCCCTCGTTCGTGCAGCCGCTGCCCGATGGCGCCATCCTGCTCGTCGACGCGCGCAGCCGCGGCGGCCCGAACGCCGAGATCTGGGCTGCCGACGGTACCCGTCTGCGGCAGGGACACCTCGGCGACGCGATCGAGAACGTGCTGACCACACCCTCAGGCGCAATTTGGGTGGGCTACTTCGACGAGGCCATGGGCGGCGCCGGTCCGCAAGTGCACGGACTGGCCCGGTTCGCACCCGATCTCGAACCCGGCTGGGTCTACCCGCAGCGGGCAGACCTCCCGCCGATCGATGACTGCTACGCCCTCAACGTTGCCGGAGAGAGGGCCTGGAGCTGCGCCTACACCGCCTTCCACCTCGTTGCCGTCGACAACGATCAGGCCATCGACTACGGCATGGCGCCGCAACGTGGAGCCGCCGCCCTGCTGACCGACGGGTCCACGGGCGCCATGGTCGGCGGATACGGGCCCGAGTACGACCTGGTCACGCCGTTTCACATCGTCGAGGACCGTACGGTCACGGCCGGCGGGCAATGTCGGCTCGTCCTGCCCGACGGACTCGAAGTGCGTGAACGACGTATCTACGGCAGAGGCACCGAACTGCACGTGTTCATAGGGCGGTCCTGGTACCGCGTCGATCTGGCCCAGGTAACGCGTGGCCGTTGAGCGCTGTTTGCAGACAGGGACGAGGCAGGCGGCGCAGGACCGGATGGCGGTGCGCTCACGGTGACGTGCAAGGGCTGCGACGGCACGTACCTGAGCCCCGGCGCGGCCTGCCACGCGGCGTTATCGAGCTGCTGTCGATGAGGCTGGGCGGTCGGATGTGTGGGCGCAGTGCCGGCAGCGTCGCGGGCAGGGTGTCTGTGGTGTGGCGTGGGTGAGGCCGCTGGCGTGCAGGATCGTGGTGACGGTCTGGTCGAGGGTGCTGGTGTGTGGGATGACGGTCTCCCCGGGGACGTCGAGTAGGTCGTGGTGGCTGTACCAGGTCCGCATCTGTTCGGGGGTGACGGAGATGGGTTCGTCGCGGCCGAGGTGGCGGCGGACGGTTTCGTCGAAGTGGAGTCGGACCAGGGCGCGGTGGCAGCGTTGCCGCTGCTCCGTTTCCGTGGCCCGCTCCCCGCACCCGGCGTGCCTGTCTCCAGGCACCGGGCGCTCCACAAGCCCGCCGAGCGGTGTTCCCCGCCTCATGCCATGGCCTTCCAGGGAGAGGGGATGGCCGTTCCCCGGTATCGGTAACGCGTGGTGCGCACTCCCGCCGGATTGAACAATGTCCGCTCTCCGTCTGCCGGCCACCAGCCGCCCGAGCAGTACAGCCGACGCAGTTCCCGCCAGTTGCGCTGGCGGTGCTTGCGTCGTATCCACCCGAAGACCCGCTCCCACACGTACTTGCGTAGGAAACCGAACGTGCTGGACGAGACGCCCGACCGGAAGTGGGCGCACCACCCTTGCAACGCCGGGTTGAGCAGGCCAAGCAGGACTGTCAGGGGCTGGTTCGTTCCTGTACGGCGGCATAACGTCTTCACCTTCCCCATCACCGACTTCACGGCTTTCCGGGCCGGGTAGGTGTAGACGTAGTGCTGGTTTGTCCCTCGCTTCCGGTGACGCTGGATGCGCCACCCGAGGAAGTCGAGTCCCTCATCAATATGGGTGATCAAGGTCTTCTCTGGTGACAGGCGAAGGCCCATCGTCAGGAGGACCTCGGCGATCTCGTCCCGTAACGCCACCGCGTCGTCTTTGGTGCCCTTTACCATCAGACACCAGTCATCGGCGTACCGAATGAGCCTGTAGTTCGGTAGGCCATGACGACGCCGTGTGGCGCGCTTTGCGTTGCTGACGTTCGGCCCGCCGGGTGCACGGGCGACATGCTCGTCCAGCACCGAGAGGGCGACGTTCGACAGCAGCGGGGACAGGATCGATCCTTGCGGGGTGCCGGTGTTGGTCTCCCGAAGCTGGCGATCTTCGGTGAAGATGCCCGCCTTCAGGAACGCCTTCACCAAGGCCAAGACGTGCTTGTCCCCGATTCGAGACCGCACCCTTTCCATCAGGGCGGGGTGTGAAATCTCATCGAAGCACGCCTTGATGTCTCCCTCCACGATCCACTCATACTTGCGCGGTGGGGACGCGAGGAAGCGCACCTCGGCTACCGCATCATGTGTGCGGCGGTTGGGACGGAACCCGTAGCTGCACGGGAGGAAATCCGCCTCAAAGATCGGCTCCAGCACCAGCTTCAAGGACGCCTGGACCACCCGGTCAGTGATCGTCGCAATACCCAGTCGGCGGCGTTTGCCGCCCGGCTTGGGGATCATCCGTTCCCGGACCGGCAGCGGCTGGAAGCTGCGCTCCTTCAGCGAGGACCGCAGCCGACCGAGGTAGTTCTCGACCCCCAGCTGCTGTTCGATGGACGGCACTGTCAATCGGTCCACCCCAGCGGTTCTGGCGCCCTTGTTGCCCCGAACCCGATACCACGCCACCAGAAGGAAAGCGGGATCGGCGACGAGGTTGTACAGGTCATCGAATCTGCGAGTTGGGCTCTCACCGGCCCATCCGTGCAGCTTCGTCTGGATCTTCAGTACCCGGTGCTCGGCGCGCATCAGCGTCAGCTCCAGTTCGTCGGTATTCACCGGCGACAGCCTCCTGACATTCCAGATCTTCCACTGCTGGCTTGCTGGCCCCCTTCGCCCTGCGGCCGGCTTTCCCGGCCCCCATGACGGGTCGTCACTCCCGCGACTACTACGGGGCCTCCGTCCCACCCGCGACCGTCAGCCGGCAGCGGACCTGCCCTTCACCAGACCGGATGCCTGGCACGAGGGCGACCGCGGATGGTTCCCACGTTCACTGCACTCCGATTCGCGGATGAGGTGCCCGACTTTGCTCCGGCAGCTTCGCCAGCGGTACGCCGCAGACCTTCCCACTGGCCTTCTCACCGGCGTATCTATCCGGCTACGGAGTTGACCGCCACGGAGGGCCGAGACGGTCACGCACTGCTCAGCGGCCCAGATCCACCAGGTTCGAGCCGCCACCTCGCTTACGGAACTTCGGACATCGGTTCCTCGCGTACACCTTTCCGCGTCGCTTGCCGGACCCGACCCGTCTGGCAGTACCAGGCCGTCCCGGCGTTGTCAGGACTGCTCCCACCCTCCTCGGCGCTCCCCGAGTCAGGCTGTCCTCAGCTTCACCACCCAGCTGCGACTGGGCGGCGGTGGAGTTCTCTCACCTCCACTCGGTAATGCAGCGCCTCGTGGCGCACGGACACGTCGAGGTAGAACACGGCGGTCGGTCCGGGGTGGTGGTCGATGAGCTGGTGCAGGGCGTCGGCGTAGCGTTCGGTGTGCAGGATGCCTTCGAGGATGACGTGGTAGCCCAGGTCGAGGGCGGTGCGGGCGGTCGCGGTGATGAACGTCGGAGCCACCGGGTCGATGTTGGCGCTGTCGTGCTCGCGGAGAATGGTGCGGCGGAGGTAGTCCTGTTCCAGCAGCGCGAGCCCGCGTCCGAAGCGGCGCCGTACCTCTCGGGCGGTGGTTGTTTTGCCGCTTGCTGAGTTGCCGCGCAGGACCACGAGGATCGGCGAGCCCGGGGAGAGCCGTTCGGTACGCGACGCTTCGCGGGTCATCGTGGCTCCCCCGAGGCGGGCCAGGTGACGGTGATCGTGGTGTGGTGGCGGGTTACGAGCAGTTGGGGTCCGTCGGGTGTGGGCGGGTGGGTGTTGGTGGGGTGCACGGTGATTGTCGGGCCGGGGCCGTGCCGGTGGTGGTGTTCCCAGACCGTGATGAGGTTGAGCATGTCGGTGGTGAGGGTGTCGGCATTGGGTCCGAAGCCGTGGCTGCCGAACTGCCAGGTGGTGTCGTCGAGCCTGCGCATCGCGAGGTAAGCGAAACTGTCGGTGGTGAGCAGGGTCGGACAGACGAACCGGTCTTGCGGGTCGACCAGGCCGGCGGCGCGCTCGCGGTCCACGGCGAGAGTGCCGAAGGGTCGGGGCTGGCTGGCCAGCCACAGGTGCAGCGACTCGAAAGCAGAGCCTTCGTGCATGGTGATGGTGACCGGCGACCATGCTTCCCGCCGCGGTGAGTGCAGGGCGGAGGCGAGTGCGTCCGGGTTCACTTCGGTGGTGGTGTCGTCCAGGGTCACTGCGATGTCGTCGCCGTGCAGGAGCAGGCGGCGGTTGGGTTGGCGTCCGTCGCCCTGCATCGGTACGAACCCGCATTGCAGTGCGGCGGTGGCGAGGAGATGGTCCTCGTGGCGTCGCAGGGTGAGGCACCGGGTCATGCCGCGTATCCGCAGCGGCACGATGAGAACACCGGCCGGGGTGAGTTGGTCGAGCCAGGCCGGTGGCAGGTCCGGTGTCTCCACGGTGACGATGATGGCGTCATACGGGGCGCTGGGCGGGTGTCCGTACTCGCCGTCGCCGTGTACCACCGTCACCTGCCGGTAGCCGGCGCGGTCCAAGCCGGTGCGGGCGCGGTCGGTGACGTCGGCGTCGATGTCGACGGTGACGACGGTGCCGTGCGGGCCGACGACGTCGGCGATCAGCGCGGCGTTGTAGCCGCCGGAGCCGACTTCAAGGACCCGGGCGCCGGGGGCCAGCCTGGCTTGCTCCAGCATGTAGGCCTGCAGCCACGGCGCGGAGATCGAACTCGTCGCGCGTCCGTCCGGGCCGCGTCTGGTGATGACAACATCGTCGGCGTACGCGGCGTCGATGCTGACGCCGTCGGGCGCGAACAGATGTCGCGGCACCCGGCGAAACGCCGCCTCCACCGCCGGCGAAATGATCCACCGGCCGGCGAGGAGCTGCTCGACGAGCCGGGCGCGGGCCTCATCGGCGGAGACGGTGTCGAGCGCGGAACCAGCCATGGGTTGACCTCCGTGAGCGGGCGTCGGTGGGGATGCGGATGCGCGGCGACAATATCGGGCGCATGTGACAAAACGCGCCTGGCTTGGAGTCGCTTCATGGGGAAGTCCCCGGCTTGGAACGTGAGCCGGAATAGCCGCTGGGTCACCCGGGCCGGCGAAGTTTTGTTGCGCAAGGGCCGTGCCTCGGGGGCGCGAGGGGTGCGGTTCGTTTCGTTAGTGCTCGCATGCCGGCCGCCTTCGCATCGGGACGCCGGGGCGGGGCTTGCGTCCCGACGGTGCGCGGTCAGAAGGAGATGGTGAGGACCGTGTCGGGTCGGTTGATGTCGCCGGTCTGGACCGGTCGGGTTCCCGCGCGGTGGGCGGTGACGGTGGGCTTGTTGGGGCGGCCTGCCTCGTCCCACTGGTCGAGCAGGTCGGTCAGTTCCGCGGCGAGCTTGTCGGCGTCCGGGCCGTTGGCGATGGCGCCGAGTTCGTGCTGGCCGTCGCCGGTGACTTGGAAGGCAAGGTAGGCGATGGTGCTGCCGTGGTAGATGGCGGCTCCGGCCCATCGGTAGGCGGGGGTGACCAGTGCGCTGGTGCGGGCGGTGTCGCCGGCGCGGAGACGGCCGAACGGCTTGCTGGCGTTCATGAGGAGCCACAGGTCGAGGTGGCCGATGGGGTCGTCGTCGGTGACCTGGATGCCGGTCCAGCGTTCGTAGCGAGGGTGGTGGAGGGCACGGGCGAGGGCGGTGCGGTCGGGTTGGTCGGCGGCGTCGAGTTTGAGGACCACGTCGGTGGCCAGGCGGACGTGCTGGTCGGTGTGCTCGGCCGTGCCGCGCATGGGTACGAATCCGCAGACAAGTGGTGTGGTGGTGCTGACCAGGGTGGTGGGGTCGGTGCGGTTGAAGGCGAAGCACCGGGTTAGGCCGCTCTCGTGTACGCGTAGGGGTACGACGATGCGGCTGCGGTCGGCGAGTTGGTTCCACCAGGCTGCCGAGATGTCCCACGCTCCGGCCGTGATGATGGCACGGTCGTACGGGGCGGACTCCGGGTTGCCGAAGGCTCCGTCGCCGCAGATCACCTCGACAGTGTCGTAGCCGGCGCGGTCGAGGTGGGCGCGGGCGCCGTCGGCGAGGTCCTGGTCGAGTTCGATCGTCGTGACCGTGCCGCCGGGGCTCGTCAGCTCGGCGAGGAGAGCGGCGTTGATGCCGGTGGCGGCGCCGATCTCCAGGACGTGGTCTCCGGGTTGCGGGTCGAGTTGTTCGAGCATGTCCGCGACGAGGCTGGGGCTTGATGCCGACGACAGCGCCGCGCCGTGGGGGTCGCGTTTGGTGACGATCTGGCGGCGGGCGTAGACGGTTTCCAGGTCGACGCCGGGAAGGAACTGCTCACGGGACACCGTCCGGAATGCCTGCTCGACACCGGCGGAACGGATGTGGCCGCGCTGCTTGAGAGTGGAGACAAGCTGTTCACGCAATACCGCTGCGTCGACGGCGTCAGGTGTGGCTTGGGAGGTGTTCACCGCTTTCCCTGCTGTCGGTCGCCTCGGCAGGTTGATAGCCGGGTGGGATGTTGGACGAGTGGTGGAAGGTGATGTGCTCGGCGGCCGGGGCCAGCAGCCAGGTACCAGTGGCCGAGTAGCGAGCCGGTTGAACAGGAACAGGACGTGGTGGGTCAGCACGCCGCACAGGTCGCGGGTCAGTGTGCCGTTCCGGTCGACGAACCCGAGGTCTTTGTCTGCTTGCTCATGGCCCCTTGGCTATTCGGGCGTGAAGTCGCAGCGTTCGGAGGGCATGCAGGGACGGTATGCCGCCTCCGGTTCGACACGCCCGCAGTGTCGTGCCCCGACATTGTCGGCAGATGCCGACACCAACTCCGACAAAACTTTGACAACGCAATCCTGCTGTGGCTTGCCATCGATCCCGACAATGGCAGCCAATGAAACAACGCGCAGGGTCGCGTGATCCCGGGGACGCGACCGTCGGTCGCGCCGACGCCCGGCAGCGTTCCGGCCGGTCGGGAATGTCACCGACTGAAGCTGCGGTGTGCACGCATCGTGACCGATGATGTCCGCAGGTGATCGGGGGTTAGCAGCGATGGACGACAGCGACGAGATCAAGACCGCCCGGCGTGCGCTCGGCCGTCGGCTCGCCCAGTTGCGCAAGGCCGCCGGTCATACGCAGCACGGCTTCGCCCGGCTCGTGCAGTACGGGCGCAGCTCGGTGGCGAACACCGAGACCGGCCACCAGCACCCCGACCGCGCATTCTGGTCCCGCTGCGACACCGTGCTGCAGACCGGGGGCGTGCTCGCCGCCGAGTATGACCACATCGCCAACCTGGACCGGCGGCGCCGCTTGTCGGCGATTCAAGGGACCACACCCAGGTCCTGGCCGGCGGCCCTCACCCACACCAGCCCCGACGCCCCGGGCGCGGATGGTGGCTTTGTCCTCTGGGAATTCGAAGAGAGTATCGACGCTCGCCGGCTGGCATTGAAGTCGGCCACCGACGACGACGCCCGCCTGGCGTACCTGGAAAACGAGGTGCGGCAGGCGATCGCGGACAATGAACGCCTCACCCCGGCAGTCCTCATGGCGCGCATGCGACCGCTGCGCGCCTATGTCGACCAGCTCATGGTGGGCCGGCAGCATCCGCCGCAACGGGCTCGGCTCTACACCGCCGCCGCGCACCTGTCTGGGCTCCTCGGCGCACTGGCCCTGGATCTGCGTGCGTTCCGGGTGGCGCACGCCTACGCCGCCGAAGCGTTCGATCTCGCCGACGCCGCCGAGCAGCCCGACGTGCAGGCATGGGCTCGGGCGACGCAAAGTCTGATCGCGTTCTACACCGGCGACTACCACGACGCGCTGGCCTACGCCCAGGACGGACTGCGCCGCGCCAGCGCCAGCACGCACCGCCTCCGCCTCACCATCAACGGGGAAGCACGCGCCCTCGCCCGGCTCGGCGACCGCTACGGCGTCGACCGCGCCGTCCACCGCGCGTTCACCATGCTGTCCGACCACCCACCTGGTGGCCAGGTCAGCGCGAGCCTCACCCTCGGCCCGTACTGCCCGGCCAGGACCGCGGCCAACGCGGCAACCGCCTACCTGGCCCTCGGCCGCACCGCGGGCGTCACCGACCACCTCACCACCGCCATCACCGCATTCGACGCAGCGGCGCTGGCTGGCCCGCGCGCACTGAGCCGCCTCGACCTGGCCACCGCGCACCTGCACACCGACAACCCCGACCCCGAACAGGCAGCCACCCTCGCGGCGGAAGCGCTCACCCTTACCGCGGAGCAGCAGTTCGAGTCGGTCCACCAACGCGCCCGCCAATTCCTCGCCGGCGCCCAACCATTCGCCCGCCACCCGCGGCTGCGTCACGTCGCTGACATGCTCGCCGACCGCACACAGCTCGAAACCACGACACCACCCGCTCTACCATCACCGCCATGAGCAGCCGGGAACTGGCCAGCCTCCACCAACGCTGGACCGTCTACCAGGAACTGCCCGAACTCACCAACCACTGGTACTGGCGCCCCGGCTGGCGAACCAACCGCCAGTTCTACACCTGGCACCTCACCTTCGAAAACCAACCCCAACTCGACCACCTCGTCACCGACCTACAACGCCAACTGGCGCTGCCCGGCTTGGACCTCGTGCCGCTCGACGGCCTGCACCTAACCATGCAAGGACTCGGTTTCACCGACGAGGTCAGCGACGCCGACATCAAGGCGATCGTCGCCGAGACCCGGCGACGCAGCGCCAATCTGCCGCCGCTGGAACTGTCCCTCGGCCCGGTCGACCCCGACGCCGAAGGAGTCGGCCTGCTCGTGCGGCCCTGGGACCGCGTGGAACACCTCCGCGCCACCATCCGGGCCGCCATCGGCACGGTGTGGTCTACCGTCCCCGAGCCCGCGCAGGGATTCCGGCCACACGTCACCATCGCCTACAGCGGCGCACCAGCACCAACCGAACCCATACGCGCCCGGCTGGCCGAACTCCGTGACCAACCCCCGGTGCAGGTGACAATCAGGCAGGTGCCACTGATCGCGCTCCGACGTGAGAACCGAACCTATCGATGGACGACTGTCGCGACGCTGCCCTTGGCCGCGTGACCTCAGCTCGTCAGTGCACCCCCTTACCTGCAGCGGGTACACGGCCGTCATGGGCACCGTTGGCGACGCTGAGGGCCGATGACCGTCTACGCGAGGACTTCAGCGAGCGGGGCGACGTCCCGGTAAGGAAAGCCGTTCTCCAAGCCCATTGATACGGGGAGAGGCGATCCCTTCGCACAGCCGCTTTGTAAGGTGCCGAGCCAGAGTCGCCGGATCCCGATGGAGGTGCATCGGACGCCATGGCGGGAACAGATGGCTGTCCGGCACGAGGTTTGCCGCTGGTGCCCGCCTAGTACGGCAGCCGCCTTTCGTGAGGTGACCTCGGGTCCCGCCGGAACGAGGACGGCCA
>NZ_JBHMIS010000053.1:0-14772 GCF_048060415.1 Micromonospora sp. LOL_024 | reverse complement strand
TTCCGCCGCCGACGCCAGGAACAAGCCCGAGCCGCCCACTACCGCAAACGACTCGAACCGCTATAAGTCACGACCCGCCGTTGCAGTATTAGGCGCCGCACGCCGATTGTCATCGGTCCGACGGTCCGGAGAACCTCCACTTCGTTCAGCTTCTCCGCGCGCGGGAAAGGTGCGCCGAGCCGTTCTTCCAGCCTGTCCAAGGCGTACTGCGCGGTCTCCTCAGATTCGGTAAGCAATTCGACGGTCAGCCGCGGGCCGATCGCGTCGCAAAGAACTTCTGGCGTGATGACGTCCGTGGCGGCGCCGGCCAAGCCCTTGTAGATCGTGCGCCCCGCGCGGGTCAGCGGCTCGACGGGGCGCATGTGCGGGGAGAGTTCATTGACGATCCAGGACATCAGGGGATGCCGGTCCGCCACGGACAATCCCTCGCTAACCCTGGGCCAGGGAAGCATACCGTTGACATAGGTGAGGGCCGCCGAAGCGTCGGTGCGCCGTAGAGATTCCACTGGCTCGTTGACCAGTAGGTTCGGATCAGGGAGCAGGTTCGGATAACCCATCTGGTCAAGGACCCTGGTCAGGGCGTCGTCCCACCGCGGAAGCCAGGTGTGACGACCGTCCTCCTGCAATACCCGAGCCAGCGTGATGTCGGCCCGTCCAAGGTAAGGCGCTGTCGGCCTGCTCGGGAAGGAGGCGGAAGGCGCTAGATAGACCGGGTAGCGGCGGCCTACGGCCAGCTTCCCACGCATCGGCGCCCACCGGCGCACCCCGAGAGAAAGGTAGACCAGAAGCTCGTTGCTGGTCGGCGTGGTCTGCGCGGTCACTCCGATCGTCACGGAGAATGGCGTCCGCTCCTCAATACGTTCCGGTGGCCAGGAAATGAGTTCGGCACCGGTCTCGGTAGGGCAGGGTACGAAGACCAGGTCGCCGTGGGGTGCCCGATGCCGCGACAGCGTAGCCGCGACCTCCATCGGAATCAGGCGGGTGAGATGGGACATGGGCAGTTCCGGGCCGATACGGACCGGGGACCAGATAAGGTCGTCGGGGCTCAGATGCGACAGCGCCTGTTCAGGCTGCTCTAACGTAGCCGTCCACGTACGTACCCACGCGGCAACCAGGTTGAATATTGTCGCCACGCTCACCGGCTGGTAGGCGAGCAACCAGTATTGGTCGTGGTCGTCGCTTGGTCCGGCGTACCGTTGCGTCACCACACATTCAGGGACTGTGGCGGTGATGACATCGTTGAGTGAGGCGATAAAATTCCTCGCGATGTCGCCGCCGACGGTTTTCGCCAGCCGTTGCAGCGGCTCCAACCACCGTTGAGGGAAACGCATGGCGTAGTACTCGCGCTCAATCGGGTATGCCGGGTCGAGTCGCATTACAGTAACGGCCAGCTGATTGTAGCGGGTTGTTCTTCTCGACGACGTCCCGCCACTATATGAGGACGGCGCAGCAGCGGATTCGGCGCTGGCGCCAGGGGCCTTCGGGGCTGATGTCTCGGCGACCAGCGTGGCGCTCCCGTCAGTACCGTCGGGTTGAGGTGTCATCCCGCTGTTCACTGCAGGGAAGCCGCTATTCCCGATCGGAGTTCTCAGCCGGCGCGTCGGTACATCGATCCCCAGAACGCGAAGCTGCGCAGGCGGCAGGGTCCAGCGCTCGTCCGTCAAGTCACGGACCAAGCCGGTCGGCGGATTGGGGGTTCTGCCGATCCGGCCTTGCGCAACCCACTGGTGCCAGGCGAACAGCCAGTTGAGTGCGGGAGGTTCTTCGAACAGTGCGATCCTGCGTAGTAGGCCACTGAGGGCGGCGCGCTCGGCCGCTGGTAGCCGTACCTCCGGGTCTGCGTCGAATCGCAGGTCTAAGGGACGTCTCGTAACCCTGGTGTCTGTCTGTTGAGGATGGTCGGGCAGGATGCCTGGGTGCAGGTGATCACGGCAGCCCGCCCGGAGTGGATCTTTCCGTTCACCGGGCTGCAGCCCGACCAGTTCCGTAAGCTGGTCCGGCTGGTCGCCGAGCGTGGCGGTGACGGCATCGCCGACGGCCGGCCGGGCCGGCAGTGGGCCCTGGACCTCGCCGACCGGGTACTGCTGGTGGCCACCTACTGGCGCACGAACCTGACGATGCGCCAGATCGGCCCGCTGTTCGGGGTGTCGCACTCTGCGGCGCACCGGGTCATCGACACCCTCGCCCCTCTACTGGCCCTGGCGCCGGTGCGCAAACGGCCGGTCGAGCAGATCGCGATCGTCGACGGCACGCTGGTCCCCACCCGCGATCACCGCCTGGCCGCCCGGAGCAAGAACTACCGCTACTCGACGAACCTGCAGGTCGCCATCGACGCCTCCACCCGCCTGGTCATCGCCGTCGGCGACCCGCAACCGGGCAACGGGGCTTACCCCCGGATCTTGGACACGGGGTTATGCGGCGGGGGCCAGCATAGCGGGCGTCGTTCGGATGCGGTTCTCGTAGGTGATCGGGGATTGTTGTCCGAGCCCCGAGTGGCGGCGGACGGTGTTGTAGCGGTGCAGCCATCGGAACGAGGCCAGGCGTGCTTCGCGTTCGTCGGTGAACGCTCGGCGGCCTTGCAGAGTCTCGCGTTTGAAGGTCGCGTTGAAGGCTTCGGCGAGGGCGTTGTCGGCGGAGCTGCCGATCTTGCTCATCGACTGCCGAAGGCCGGCGGTGGTGCAGGCGGCAGCGAAGGCATTGGACGTGTATTGAGCTCCGTGGTCGGTGTGCATGATCGCCCCGTGGAGGCTGCCGCGGGTCCGTTGCGTGGCGTGCAGGGCGTCGATGACCAGATCAGTGCGCATGTGATCGGCGATCGCCCAGCCCGCCAAGCGTCGTGAGTGCAGGTCGATAACCGTTGCCAGATAAAGGAATCCGCGTTCACCGACCGGTAGGTAGGTGATGTCGCCGACGTAGCGCTGGTTCACCGCCTCGGCGGTGAAGTCCCGGCCGATCAGGTCCGGTGCCTTCTGCGCGGCGGGGTCGGCGATGGTGGTCTGCACCCGCCGGCGCAGCCGCAGGCCCTGGATCCGGTAGCGGCGCATCACCCGGGCAACTTTCTTGTGGTTGACCCGCTCGCCCCGGTCGTGGAGCTCGGCGGTGACCCGTGGCGCGCCGTAGGTGCCGTCATGACGGGCGTGCACAAGGCGGATCCGGGCGGCCAGAGCCGCGTCCGCAGCGTCACGAGCAGTTCGCGACCCGGCGGTGGCCTTCCAGTAGTAGAAGCTGGACCGGGCGATGTTCAGGATCTGGCACAACCGCTTCACGCCGTAGCGTGCCTGGTGGTCGGCGACGAACTGGAAGCGGTTCACCAGCGCGTCTCCCCGGCGAAATACCGGGCCGCCTTCCGCAGAATGTCCCGCTCCTCCTCCAACTCGCGGACCCGGCGCCGCAACTCGGCGTTCTCTTGCTCGACCGAGGCGGCCTCGCCGCCGGCCACGGCCGGCCGTGGCGTACGCGGACCGGCGCCACGACGCTCGTCGTCGAGCCGCACCCAGCTGCGCAGGGTCTCCCGGTTCACACCCAGGTCATCAGCGATCGAGGCGATAGTCGCGCCCGGCCTGGACCGATACAACGCGACCGCCTCGGCCTTGAACTCGGGCGGATAGTGCTTATTCACCATGATCTTTCAAGACTCCTGACTCCCAGGACCATCACGATCCCAGGTTCAAGTGTCCAAGATCAGGGGGTAAGCCCCAACCGCAACGACACGATCGTCTACCGCACCTCCGGCATCGCCGAGAAGCTGGACGGACGGCCGGTGATGGCCGACGGCGGCTACCGCGGCAACCCCGAGGTGATCATGCCGTACCGCAAGCCCGCCGACGGCAGCACGCTGCCGGACTGGAAGGAAGCCCTCAACGTCCAGCACCGAACCGTCCGAGCAGGGGTCGAACACGCCCTGGCCAGAATGAAGTGCTTCAAGATCCTGCGCGACTACCGCCGCGCCGCCCACACATTGACCGACGCCGCTTCCGGCATCGCCAACCTCCACAACATCATCCTCACCGGCTGACCACCAGTCCGATACCAGGCAACGCCTTCACCCAGTTACGAGACGTCCCTTAAGGCGGAGGGCACCAAGACATCTGGGTTTGTCGCTACTGCGCTGCGCAGTAGGTTCCACGAGCATCGAAGGTCGATTTCACCCGCTGCCACGCCTGTGATCACCACTACCGTGTAGTTATTCACGCGGCGGATGGAAATTCTGTCCGCTGGCGGACGGACGCTATCGGACGTTCCTCGGCTGGCGAGAGCTGTGGCAAAACCCAATACCTCCTCATCGGGAACCACCACGCGGAGTCCTGTCATCGTCGGACCCACTGCCTTGACGAAGAGCGGGAATCTCGGTCGCCCACCAGCTGGCCACTGCGCCCGGGCACCATGTAGCAATCGATACAACACGGCCGACTCCACACGCTGCTGCGCAGCGTGTGGCGCGTCGGGGAGCAGCCGTTGTCCTCCGTCGAGATGGTCGATCTCTCTGAGGGCTTGCTGGTAGGTCTCGTTGGTGCGGCGGGTCCTCTCGCGTACTCCGCTCTTACGGTTCGACCGGCTCATCGGGCTCTAGCCCCGTTCACCGCGCCCACCACGTCACGACTCCAGGTTCGGAGCTCCCGTAACAGCCGCAAGGCCAGCTCGCCATGTGTCGCTGGGCGCACGACGGCGATCGTCCAGACCGGTATCGCGCATATCGCGATGATCAAGATCGGAACGTGAGCAACTGTCACGACGAGCGGACGAGCCATGGTGGCCGGCAGAGTCGCGAGGTCAACAGAGGGCACAATCATCTCCCGTTCCGCTGCCCGGGCCAGCGGCAATCGAGATCTGTCAGGTGCCACAGAATCCTTGCCGTTTGCTGCTACGGAAGTTGTGAACCCTTCAACCGCCCTGCTTGGAACGTCAGCCCGGGAGTCCCAAAACGGTTCGGCCACCGCAACGGCCACCCACACTGTAGCGAAGCTGGCAATGCCGGTCGAGTGCAGGTTCCTGGCCGCGCATCACTCAGTGTGCGGCCGTCTTGCGCCCTGGGTGGTCCTCCAGGATCTGTCGGGCGAGGTGTACTGGCGCGGGTCGGGCTGTTCGCCCGTCCCAGGCCAGCGGGTGTCCACACAGCCGTGCGCTGAGCGCCGCTAGGTGTTGGCGTTCGAAGGCACCGTGGTTGAGGAGGAGAAACTCGGTGCAGGTCATCGCGTGCCAGGGTGTCCGGAGCTCTCTTGCTTCCGCGAGGTCGAATCGCGTCTGACGGTGGCCGGCTCTGACGCTGGACTGGAACGCCTTGTCGCTGCGCGATCGGTTGATGAGGTAGTAGGTGTCCTGGTGTGCGCCGGGAAGGTGGTAGAGCCGTTCGGTGGCTGGGACAGCACCGTCGTCAGCGGTTGCCCGCTTTCCGGTTGCCCTGACAGGCTGTGGCAGCTTGCCGTCTGATGCCGTGTTGACCCTGACCAGTGAGATGTCGGCTGGGTTGATCATTCCAAGGTGGGGCAGCGCATCGAGATGTCCGTTACCCAGGTTCTTGTTGGTGGTGCCGGACCACAGCGGGTACCGGTTGGAGCCGTCGATGTAGATGATCATCGGGATGTCGTCGTAGCAGGTGCGGAGCTGGTGCAGAGCCCGTTCTGTGTAGGCCCGTGCCAGCGCTGTGCGGGTGGCGGGGTTCGGGTCGTTGAACTGGCTCAGGTCGGTGGCGTGATGTGCGGCGACAGCGGTGGGGAGGTTGCTCCAGCCGTGGGCGTCGGGGTGGTAGCCGAGCATGTGCCAGGGTGTGTCGGTTCCGTCGCTGATGAGGGCGGAGAGGCTGATCATGCGGGTGGCGGGTTGGTTCTGTTCGCGGGTGTAGAGACCGACGATGACGCAGGGCTGCGGCTGCAGGGGGCGCGAGAAGACCCGGGTTGGTGTGGTGGCGGTGAGCCCCGCTGCCCGGAGGAGGTCTCGTACGGCGGCATTGGCGGGGTGGTCGACGGCGTCAGGCTTGGGCGTTGACGCTGGATCGATGAACTGGCTGACGGTGCCGTGGGCGGCCAAGGCGCGGCGAAGCTGTGGCTTGGGGTCTTCGGCGGGCTTGGCTGCGGCGAGTTCTTTGTTGCTCTCGGCGAGTACGAGGTGCAGGGCGTCCGGGGTCCTGGTGGAGATGATCTGCTCAGCGAGGGTGCTCCGGAGGTGCGTGGGTCCGGGAGCGACCAGCATGTCGGTCTTGGCGCTGTCGAAGGTGATGGTGAGCGCGCCGTCGAGGAAGGTGCTCTCTGCGGTTGTGAGGCTGTTCTCGGGGAGGTTGAGTACTTCGGTGAGCGCCTGGGCGGACCGGTGGCGCTGTAGGTCGTCCTGGTAGACGACGCTGATGTGGATCGGCCGTGCTGCCGCGTTGACGGCCGAGGCGAGTTTCGCGTGCCGGTCGGGGTCGCCGGGGGCGTCGATGTTGCGTATGGGTGTGGTTTCCAGGACGAGCGACTCCGTGTTGAGCCTGGCGGTGGCGTGCTCGAGCACGCAGTCGAGGAATCGGCGGCCCGGTCCGGAGCCGATGGGGTGCCTGTCGGGTCTGGTGGCGTGCCGGGCGCGGATGCGGGGGTGGGTCGCGAGGAGGTCATCTGCGGTGAAGTCGGCGGGCACGCCGCGGATGCTGAAGGAGTCGACGAGTTGGGGAAGGAGCCCGGTGATCACGTTTCGGTTGGTGGGCCGGTCGTAGCGGTGTCTGGCGGTGAGCAGCATGCCGGTGTCGTCGGTGGCGATCCAGAGGCTCTTGGCGTTGCCGGGGAAGCCGGTGGTGGCGCTGATGTGGGCGTCGAGGTTGAGCAGGATACCGGGGTAGCCGGGGACGGTGATGGGTTCGAGACTGATGTAATGGATGCCTTGTTCGGCCCTGGGGTGCGTCTCGGGAAGCGGGCGGTTGAAGGCGACGAGGTTGCCGTCGATGTCGGGACGGAGAAGCAGGTCCGTACCGTCGGGGAGCTTGAGCGCGCCTCGGAGGAGCTCGATAGTGCGCCAGGTGGCGACGTCGAAGACCCAGTTCGGGATGTCGGCGTGTGTCACCGTGCCCGCCTGGAGGTACTTGGCGATGTGAATCGTGCGTGGCTTGGTACGGCGTAGCAGTGGGCCGAGGAGGTCTTCGAATGGTGCGCCGTGCCTGGCCGCGAGGTCTCGTTCGAAGGCGGCGAAGAGCCGGCTGATGATGGCGGTGTCGATCTTCTTGCGCATCAGGAGCAGCGTGCCGGGGCCCTCGGGGTTCTTGCAGATGGTGGCGTAGTCGCTGGACACGTAGCGCAGGCCGAGGCTCAGGTCCCTGTACGGCAGGTTTTTCGGGTGGCGGGTGTATCGGCGGTTCAGGTCCTGCCAGGTGTCGTTGACGTCGCTGCTGAGGGTGTAGCCGTAGATCTTTTCCGCCATCGCTTCGGTGTAGGGAAAGGCCAGGGTGCGCATCAGGGGTTCCTGTCGTTGATGCCGGCAAATGTGAAGAACGCGTCGATGGTGGTGCCGTAGATGGAGCGGATCTGGTCTAGTTGGTTGTCGTCGCGCCATCGCTGGTGGAGGTTGCGGATGAGGGAGGCGAAGTCGCTGCCCGGTGCGGCGCCCCCTGGGTGGAAGGCGTTGTCGACCAGGTGAAGAGTCGTGTTGGTGCCGCCGCGGCGGGCGCGCCCGGCGAGTTGGATCAGGTCGGCCAGGACGTCGGCGAAGATCGCGGTTCGCACGTCGGGGGGCAGGCGCCCGAAGGCGGGGTTGGACCTGTTGATGAGCTCCAGGTGTTTGGCGGCGATGCGGTGGCGTTCGTCGAGTTCCTTGCGCGGGTCCTCGCCGGGGTGCCGGTTGCGGCGGGCGTGGGCACCGGTGTGGGCAACCAGTGCGGATGGTTCGTCGATGAGCTTGATGGGTCGGACGCATACCCAGATGGAGTCGAGCGCGGACCGGTGGCCGACGACGATGTTGAGCCCGCGGGCGACCCGCGCGAAAGGTGAGATCAGCACGTCCCTGCCCGTGGCCGGGAAGGTCCGCAGCCGGCTGGCGGGGATGGCGAGTACGTCGTCGGGGATTTGCAGGCCGCGACGGTCACCGGCGGGGACGGCGACGGCGATGCGGGTGCGGTGGGCACCTCCGGCGATCAGGCCGCGGCAGAGGGCGAGCATCTGGTCGTAGGAGTTCGTGACGAGCAGGACCCGGGCACGGGCGCGGCGTTTGGCATCCCGGTGGTCGTGCAGGTCCCGCAGTCTCTGTTCGAGGATCTGGTCCCAGAGGCCGGATCCGATGCCTTCGAGTAGTTGGGCCTTGCGGTTGCGGGCTGCTCCGGAGATGACGATCCCGCGGTTGGTCGTGTGGTCGTTGACGGACGCGTTGCTGACGGTCAGCCTGCCAGTGCCAGTGCCAATGCCGGCGTTGTCGGGGTAGTAGCAGGCGACGTCGGCATGGACGTGGTTGGTGGGGGAACCGGGTAGGTAGGCGGTCGCGGAGAGTCCGACAATGACTCTGGGCGCGCCCGTGAGCGCGGGAGCCGTGGTGATTCCGAGGTCTGCGGTGTAGGCGTGCGGGTCGCCGGAGAGGATCTCTGCGGTGAACTGCCGGTCGGAGCGGCTCTCGGGGTCGCCGGTGACGGCGAATCCGAAGACCGTTCGGCCGATCGGTCCTTCGGGTGTTGCCTGCCAGGAGGGAGCTCGGTCCAGCGCGGCTTCGACGTCGTCGGCGAGCCGCATGCCGCTGTCGCGCATCAGCGGCAGTAGGGCTTCCAGTTCGGCGAGCCCTTGCTGGAGTTCGCCGAGGAACGCCCTACGTAGGAGAAGGTGGGCGGTCTGGATCTGCCACGCCGGAGCGGTGGGGTCTGCCGGATCGTCGTCCTTCCCGGTCTGACGGTCACAGTCCGTTTCGTCCAGGTCGACGTCGGCGTCCGGTTCGCCCTCGTCGGTGGTGGGCGCGGTGATCGTTTGGATCGCGCTGACGATGCCTTGGCTTCTTTTGTGGATCAGATCGGATTCCGGTTCGTCGGCGACGACGAGGCGCAGTTCCTTGCGTAGGTCCACCCAGCCGGCGGGTAGTGCGTCAGGGTCGGGTTCGTTCTGGGTGAACAGGGATTTGAACCTGTCGAGTTGGTCGTCACTGGGGCGGTCTTCGAGTTCGTTGAGGCCGAACAGGCGGCAGGCGAGGAGGTTGTCCCATCGGCGGGGCAGGTGCAGCCTGGCCTGTTTGGGGCCGAGTGGGTCCTGCGGGTCGATGAACCCGTTGACGACGGCGGCCAGGTAGCGCTCGGAGAGGAACTCGACCCGGTGGATGGCCCGCTGGAAGGCGAGTTCGAGTTCGCCCGGGACGTTGTCGGATTCGACCTGTTCCTTGCGCTGGTCGTCGAGCTTCTCCAGGAGCAGCTTCTGCGTGTCACGACGGGCCAGGACGAGGGTACGGCCGGATTGAGCGACCGCATGTCCCTGGAAGGCGTCGACCTCGTCGACAAGGACGATGTCGGCGCGCCGCAGCAGCAGCTCCTGCGCGCTCATCCGTCCGTGGAGTGTGCCGTTCGTGATGACGGGGAACGGCACCGAGCCCTGCTGGAAGTAGGCGTGGTTGGTGACAATGATCTTGGCTGGGCCGGCGGCGTGCCGCCATGGCGCCCACTTCTCGCAGGCTCCGATCAGAGGGCATCGGTTGCGGCCTTCAACGCCGGGCTCGTGCAGATCCGTGCAGGGTTCCTGGCCGGGCTGCCATGCGGCGCCTTCCTCGTCGCTCAGCATGCAGGAGTAGCCAAGCTCCTGCCAGGTCCACCTGGCACCGGCCGGATCCTCCGGTGCGTCGTTGGTGCGCCGGACGGCCACCTCGATGAGCCGTCGGTGGGACATGAGTGCGACAACAGGGATGTCGAGGCTCAGCGCCGCGAGGTCACTGCGGATGGCCGCGACAAAATCCAGCGTGCTCTCGACATCAGGAGTGAGCAGGACAACGGTACGACGGCCTCCTCTGTGGCTGGCGAGGTGGGTGGCGGCGACGCGCATCCAGACGCTCTTGCCGGAACCAGTGGGAGCGACCATGAGCTGAAGGGGCCCTGCCGCGAGCTTCAGCCGTTCGACGGGTTGGCCCTGTGGCGTCCGCAGCTTCCGTGAGAATCCGTCCAGGACCTCCGCCAGGCTGAAGGTGTCGTCAGCCCGCTTCTTGTCGATCAGTTCAGCGGTGGCGTGCATGTCCGCGAGGTCCGCCACCACCTCGGCGGGTGCGGTGGCGTCCAGAACCGGGACAGGCGGGTAGGGCATCGGCGCCTGCGGGATGAGGTAGGTGTTGCGCCGGAACTCGTCGCGGCTGGGGCCCGCAAGGAAGACCGACGAACTGTAGCGCCTGCCAGCCAGCGCCTCTGGGGGGACGCGCAGCGGGGATGAGGCATCCTCCAGCTCCTGCAACGCGGCTGTAATCAGATCATCGACCGGCACACCGTCGATCACCTGCAAGAAGTCTCCAGCCTCACGGTAGCGAGGTGACCGGTTGTTGCGCAGGTGCTCGGCGAGGCTGACGCGCAGGCCTCCTTCTGTGGCCAGGCGGCGAGGGCGCAGATGGATGAGGCGGTCGATCGCATGTCGTTGCGTGGCGGTGAGGCCGTCGCGCCAGAGGCTCCACACCCCGAGCTGGCCGGAGAGGAGGAACCGCGCGTCGCGGGGGTCCACCGCTGGCGCGCCTTCCCAGGTCTCGGTCGGGAAGAGCTGTTCGGCCAGGCCGAGCGCCAGACGCAGCGACGGTCCGATCAGGAACCGGTTGGCGGTTCTGTGGAAACGCGAACGGCTGCTCATCCGGCTGCGGCCCTCGTCACCTCGGTGAGGAACCGGTGAGACGTCGTGGCGAACCGGCGCCGTGATCCGGTGGCAAGGCGCAGCCGTTCGTTGAGGACCGCCACATGGCCCGCCCGGTAGTCGGGGACGACGATCAACAGATCAGATTCGCCGATGCTGCCCCGACGCAGCAGCTCGTTCGCCAGCCGCGCGGGGTCGGTGTAGTCCTTGACATCGACCCGCCAGGGCCGCCGTCGTCCTGGTGCCCGCACTTCCAGGTCGTACCGGTCGACGTGCGGCCACAGTCTCACGGTAACGCCCGGCAACATTTCGAGTTCGCGGTGCAGGCGGACCTCCTCACAACCGGGGATGGTCGAGTACCGCCAAGCCGGCCGGGCGAGGCACACCTGTCCGGTGACCCGAACCGCAGTGGTGACCTGTGGTCCGCCCAACTGCGCGGCACGCTCGACGTTCCACGCGCCGGCCACCGGTGCACGGCCCTTGACCGCCTTCACGGTGATCGAACCGCCGAGGGCCTTCGTGTGCGGCGGGTAGGCACAGGCAAGCCGACCAAGTTGGTACCGCATCGGGTACCGGCACACAGGGCACCCGAACCAGTAGTGCTCCCCCTCATGCGCCACCCATGCCCACGCGGGGATCTCCTCGACCAGGCCCTCGCGGGGCAGCCCTGCAGCCTTGATCGCGTCGATCACCTCCGACATCTCCCCCGCCGCGTGTTCGATGACGGTCCGTCGCGCCCGCCGATATCCCTCCTCCGTGCCCGTCGCCAGCATCTGTCCGTAGAGCCAGCTCTGCACCTTCTCCGCGCTCAGGCGCGGCATCGACCAGCCGACGACATCGGAGGCCGTCATCGACGGCGCGAGGTTCTCCATCAGCAGGTCAGCGGCAGCAGCACTCAGCTGTCCGTCCTCCACCAACAAGACCTCGTCGCACGCTTCCCTCAGTGCGGCCGGCAGAAGCCCGGACAGAGGACCGGTCAACAGGTCGGTGAACGCCACCAGGGGCAGCAGATGTTCGCCGTACACCAAATGTGCCAGCGCGACCCGCCCATGCAGTTCAGCCACCTGCCGCCAGCGCTCGCCTGGCGGTCCCGGCGACGTCCAGATACTGGCGGCCTGCGTCACCGTGGTCACGACTGTGTCCCGCCCGAACCTGGTGAGATCCGCCGTCATACGTCCCCTTCCTCCCGGCCGCTCATCCTGGGCGACCCACAACGCCGCAACCGTGTGCGGCTTGATCGACGCTCGCCGCGATCGCGGCGCACAACAGATCACGCCACACAGAAGGCGGCGTGATCTGCGGGAACACACCCAGCGTCACCAAAGTGGCGTCATCGCGCTCAAAACTAAAGCACAGATGCTAGCCTTCTGCACGCAGGTAAAGCATGAGGGGAGAATCGTGTCGAAGAAGATCCGGCCGGCAGCGTGGGCGGCGTCCCTGTTCGGCCGCGACGTGGCGGCCACACTGATGGAGGCCATCCCGTCGGCCATTCAGGCCGCCGTCGGACGCCAGATGGACGGCCACCACGCGGTCCGCCTGACGTCGCGCCATGCCTTCGGCGGAGCCTGGCCGGCGCGGTACGAGGAACTGGTCAACCACCTCGGTGAGGTCCCTGGCGCCCAGACGGTGCGCCCGCTCGGCAAGAGCTATCGCATCGTCGTCATCAACAACGTCGCCGTGCTGCCAGTGGAGTACGCGAAGGACCTTGCGACCGCCTACGACAGCCCTCGCGCCCTAAAGAAGATCAACAAGACGGCGCTGGAGCTGGCGCGACTCTTCGGCCCCAAACCCGATCATGAACAGCCGGCCTTCGAAGGAATGGAGTCCGAGCCGGACGACCACGCCACCGACCTCCTGCGAGGGCTGGAACCAGACGGTATCGTGATCATCTACTACGCCGCGCACGAGCGGCACGGGCTGCTCAACATCGGATGGGGCCAAATCAGCGTGAGCCAGACCGGCACAGCGAGCTGGGTATCCGCACAACCCCTCCTCGTCCCGTCCGCGGACCCGATCCCAGGACTTCGCCTGGTAACCCAGCCGTCGGCCTCGACCGCATCGCCGCGATTCGACCAGGCGGAGCTGGCCAGCCCGACACTGCGCGCCCGTACCGCCGCTGAGCAGGCCACCGTTAGCCCCGTAGCCGAACATAGCGACCACCAACAGCGAAGCGATGCCCAGAACTGACGAGCCCGATGACCTGTTCTCTGCCGGCGGCCTTCCCGTTGAGTCGCCCTCGGGGTCAGCCAGTGCTGTCGCCAGGCAGTTCGACTCGGCACGTCTGACACAAGCTCGCCAGCTCGCCGGGCTGACCAAGAAGGAACTCTCCGACCGGGTCGGGGTCAGCGCTGCGGCCATCGGCCAATACGAATCAGGGGCGCGGCCACGACCCGAGGTTCTGATCGCCCTCGCCGAACACCTCGGCTACCCCATCGGCTTCTTTCAGGTCGGGCGTCCCTACGCCCGCCTCGACTCCTCCGCAGCGCACTTCCGCCATCTCCGTGAGACACGCTCATACCAGCGCGCCAAGGCCGTCTCCTTCACCGAGCAGGTCTGGGAACTCATCTACGCCCTCGAACGGCGCGTCTTCCTGCCCCACGTAGACCTTCCCGGGTTCGCCGGCGGCGAGATTCATCCCGGCGCGAGCCTTCCCACCGAGCCAGTCCAGGCCGCCCGAGCTCTTCGTCAGCACTGGAATCTCGGCACCGCGCCCATTCCGCACCTCGTGCGCACCCTTGAGATCCACGGCATCGTCGTCGTCCATGCGCCAGCCGACGGCGACTTCCGTACCGTGGACGCCTTCTCGACCTCCCGGCTACCGCGGCCGTTCATTGTCATCAGTCGCGATCGATCCCAGGATGTATACCGGCAGCGCTTCACCGCCGCACACGAACTCGCCCATCTCGTGCTCCACGCCGACGCCCTTCCCGGTGACTCCAGACATGAACGAGACGCCGACGCCTTCGCTGCAGAATTCCTCACCCCCCGCGACAGCATTACCCCGCTTCTGCCCGCGAGAGTGAACTTTGCGACGTTCGCTGAACTCCAGCGCACATGGGGCACGTCGATCCAGAGCCTCATCTACCGCTGCCGAGAAGTAGGCCTCTACACCGACACCACTGCGACACGCGCCTACCAGCGCCTCAATCAGTCCAAGCCGGCCTTGGAACCCATCGACGGCTTCCCCGGCGAACAGCCGACACTCCTAAGAAAAGCCTTCGAACTGGCCGCCGACCACGGGCTGACCATCACCGCGCTGGCGCAGGAACTCCGCTGGCCAACGGAACGCATCCGGCAGCTACTCGGTGCTGTCACGGACCGACCAACACTCAACCTCATAGCCGGCGGCAAGACGGCGGAGAGCACGGCACCAATGCCCGATCGCATTCGTCATCTGAAGGCAGTCATTACCGACACAACCTAACGACTTCCCCGCGCAGCCAGCTCTCAATCCGCGGAAGACCTCCTTCCACGGTGATCGGATCATGATCGAGAAGCTTGATAGAAGCGGAAGTGAGTGCTTCCAGGAAGCTACTTGGTCGTCGAATCGTCACCCACAATGCGGGCAATAAATTTCAAAGAGAAACCTTTTTCTCCGCTCGATTCAGCCATCGCAAAGTCTGCCAGGTCAGCCAGGTACCAAGCCGCGAACACCCACGCCAGCTTGTCACCAGCACTCCAAGGCCCGAGCTTATTTCGCCATTCATAACAGTTCATCTTTAATGCTGCAGCCGTCAGTGCGCCTGCGATCATTGGCATGGCTTCGTGCGCACCAGGAAGCGCGGTCATTAGTCGTCCGACGATAGCCGGAACCACGTCATGTACGACATCAGGCTGTGGCCCATCGCCATCCGGCTCTGGGTGGATCTCCAGCAGCCCGCCCGGACCGAACAGCGTCATGAGTATGCATATTATGGTGCCAAGTCCGCGCAGTGAGGGCTTCCGAGTAAGCTTTCGGTCACCAGGAGCGCTTGTCCGGAATGGGTGATAACGGGCGGAATCGCCATGACGGGCGAGATCAACGCGTAAA
>NZ_JBHMIS010000052.1:0-15741 GCF_048060415.1 Micromonospora sp. LOL_024 | reverse complement strand
CATCCACCACAACCAGCCAACGAGCGATCAGCAGCCGAAGCCACGACCCGCCGTTGCAGTACTAACCGCGCGAGGGGACTCACGCACTCTTCTGCCGCCGTCAACGCAAGTCGACCGTCACAGATGGTTGCCGACCATGAGGGGCGTGGTTGGCCTCTGCCCGCTGGCTCGGGGGAGGCGACTCATCGAGCAGGGCACCCAATTGAGCGGCGGATTCGTCGGTCAGACGGTAGACACCCTGGAGGCTGACGGAGCGTTCGAGACGGCCGTTGACGACGTACTTCAGGGTGCGCTGTTCTCCGCGTCGGTTGCGCCAGGTGAGCGCGCTGAGCAGGTCGCCGGGGACGGCGACGTCGAAGCGGATCGGTGTCGCTTCGACGTGTACCGGGCTCGCCCCACATCCATTGGCGCCGAGCATCGTCCAGGCGTGGTGACCCGGATAGGACGGGTCACGCCATGTGGTGGCAGTGGCGCCGCAGCAGTCGCGCTGCTGCTTGTCGACGACGCGCAGGCGGCTCACCAGGTAGACCACGCATCGGTTGACATGCAGCGCGAAGACGTCGTCGCCGACACCGACGCTGGTCCAACTGGGAAGAGACTGGTGCACTCCGCTGAACGCCACCGGGGGCCGCTCGCCGACTCGGTGGCGGCGTAGCTCCCGGCAGACGTCATGGGTCCACAAGGTGGTGAACGCAGTCGGCATGGCCGTGATCATAAGAGCGATGACTGACAGTCTCGATTCATCACGGTCACCCACTGAGGCCACTACGCGACCCTCGCGTACCCGCCCTCGAACCCATCCGGATCTGCCGTTGCGACACGAGGTCGCACTTTGCGAGTGGACTCGCAGTTAGGAGGGCCGACGTGATGTCGGTGGTGTAGTCCCGGGCGCGTGCTCGCTGCCTGGCCCTGCCCTTGGCGTGCGCTGCTGGTAACGGCAGGGTGCGAAGCCCGAGGGGAAAGCCGAAGGGTCCTCGTCCCATCGAGAGGATCACGGGTGAGGGGCAGACCGGACGGGTGAATCGCGTGAACCCTCGTTGATGCCTCGTAAAACGGAGCCCTGCGCGGTGGGATGTTCAGGCGGGGTGCAGGGACGGGCCGCTGGGATGCGGCAGGCGCTGGCTGGGCACGGCATCCGGTCAGGAGAGCACCGCTGGTCCCCGGGGTAGAGAGGGCACCCAACCCGGTCGTAACTCGTGAGTGTGGAACGTGGTAACCCCGACGGGGTCCGCTGCCGAACAGGTGGTGGGCGGTAAGCCGACCGTGAGGAAGGCCCAACTCCCCGGGCGGGAATGGGATGACCCGAGAAGCGAACGCCGGTGGCTGAAAGGCGGCAGGAAACCGAGACAGCACGCCTGGTCCTCCTACCAGGGGTCACGGATAACTGGCCGGATACCGGGCCAGGTGCCCGGGCGTGAAAGCGCGCCGACGCGGGTCAGGTGAGCCTGTGCGGAGACGATGACGACAAGCCCGGAACCGAAGGACAAGTTAGGCACCGCCTCGGTTGGGGTGGTGAACGGACCGGAGGACGAGATCCTCGACTGGGACGCTGTGGATTGGCGTGCTTGTGAGGAGACCGTACGGCGCTTGCGGCAAAGGATCTTCACGGCGTCGCAGGTGGGGGACCTGAAACGGGTCCGGAATCTGCAGAAGTTGATGCTGCGGTCCCGGGCGAACACGCTGCTGGCGGTTCGTCGGGTCACGGAGGTCAACGCTGGACGTTTGACGGCGGGCGTGGACGGCCGGATCATCCTGAACGGCCAGGACAAGGCCGACCTGGCGGCGCAGATCCAGCGTCGACAACGACCTTGGCAGGCATGCCCGGTCAAACGGGTGTATATCCCAAAGGCGGACGGCCGGCGCCGTCCGCTCGGCATCCCCGTGATCGTCGACCGAGTCTTGCAGGCTCGGGTGGCAACAGCGTTGGAGCCAGAATGGGAAGCCCGGTTCGAGCCGAGATCGTACGGATTTCGGCCCGGACGCAGCTGTCAGGACGCGATCCAAGCCACCTTCAGCACGGTCAAGGGAAAGAACCCGGCCAGGCGGTGGGTGCTCGACGCGGACCTGAAAGCGGCGTTCGACCGCATCGACCACCACCACCTACTCATCCAACTCGGCTGGTTCCCGGCCAGGGAACAGATCCGGGCTTGGCTGACGGCCGGAGTGGTCGAGCAGGGCCTGCTCACCCCAACCGAGGAGGGAACTCCCCAGGGCGGGGTGGTCAGCCCACTGCTGTTGAACATCGCGCTGCACGGGATGGAACACGCCGCCGGGGTCCGTTACCGCACCGCCGGAACCGACGGTGTCGCCACTGCCCCGGACGCCCCGGTCTTGATCAGATATGCCGATGACTTCGTCGCGTTATGCCGCACCAGGGATGGAGCGATGCAGGTCAAGGCCCGGCTGGCCGCGTGGCTGACGCCGAGAGGGCTGGCCTTCAACGAGGACAAGACCCGCGTGGTCGACCTCGACGAGGGCTACGACTTCCTCGGGTTCAACGTCCGCCGCTACCACGGCCTGCTGCTGATCAAACCGAGCAAGACGGCGGTCAGACGGATCCGGAAACGGCTACGCACCGAAGTGCGTGCACTGCGCGGCAGCAACGCCGCCGCGGTGATCGCCCGCCTCAACCCGATCATCCGAGGCTGGGCGGCCTACTACCGGTCGGTGGTGGCCAGCGAAATCTTCACCGGGCTGGACCACTACCTGTGGAAACTGGTCTACAAATGGGCCAGGCACACCCACCCGAACAAGCCGACGAGCTGGGTCGTCGCCCGCTACTTCGGCATGTTCAACAAGTCCCGGCAGAACAAATGGGTCTTCGGTGACCGCGACAGCGGCGCCTACCTGCACAAGTTCGCCTGGATCAGGATCGTGCGGCACCAGATGGTCACCGGCACCGCATCACCCGATGACGCGGCGCTGACCGACTACTGGCACAACCGACGGCAACGCCCGAGGCTGCAACCCCCGGTCGACCGCACCACCCAACAGCTGCTCGACAGCCAGCGGGCCCGATGCGTCGACTGCGGACAGCTTCTGCTACACGCCGACCGCCCGCCACGAACCCCACGCGAATGGGAACAGTGGTATCGCGGCCTGCGGAAAGCTGTGGATCACAACGCCATCAGCCGACGACAGGACGGCAGCACACACGGTCCGCAACTCTGTCTGCTCCACACCCACTGCCACCGCCGGACCACCGGCAAACGGCAGGCCAGCGATCTGCATGCCAGCGACCCATAGGGCTTGCTTGAGCCGGATGCATGGAAATCGTGCACGTCCGGTTCTGAGGGGGCGGCGGCGCAGCAATGCGCCGTCGCTACCCGGCCTTCGGCGCGTAGGCAGGCCGCGTAGCCATCGCCGATGGTAGCCGAGACTCGCTGGGCGGACGTTCGGCTCTGCAGAGGAGGATGCGTCGATCTGGAGGTCGTTACGCTGCTGTGGGTGAGCTACGACCTGTACTTCTGGCCGTCCGGGGCAGCAGAGAATCCCCGCCGGCTGGCTGATCGGCTCGCGGACGAGCGGGCCGACGCTCTGGTAGCGGATGAGCGCGTTCTGGCGTTCCGCGCCGAGTCGCTACGCCGCTGGCCGGACCTTGTCGACATGATTGCGCCGTGGCACCACGATCTGGGCGGCCGGCAGCCATGGGGTCGCACTGACCTCGCCGATCGATTGTCGGGGTGACTCTGCCCTACGGCTAGCACGGCACCAACGCACTGCCGTTTCTGGCCGGTGTGTACGGGCTCGACTCGTACGACCCGCAATCGGAACAGTTGCTGACGACGCGGTCGCTGTCGCCGGACGGCACGGTCCGGGGCGAGGTTGCGGCGCAGGTCGAGGGATGGGTGGCCGAGGAACACGTCGTGCAGCTGCTCCGGCAGATCAGCTCCTACATCGGCTACGCGTATGACGACCTGGACGAGGCAGCGCTGACCGGTGCGCTCGATGACACGAACGACGAAGCGGCCGACGGCTGGTTCGAGTACCCGCTGGCAGGCACGCCCCCGCTGGTCATCCGGCTGGCGCAGCCACCGGGTGGTGCAGTGGTCAGTGTCCGCGTCGAAGGCATCATGGATCTGGTCCTGGCCACCCGGATAGAGACTCTGCTGGACCTGCTGTAACGACTTGCGGAGCAACAAGCCGTACATGTCCGGGTCTGCCGCAGTCGAGGTGTTCAGTGGGGAAATGCGCGGGGGACGCGGGCGCTGAGGAGTTCGTCGCGGAACGTTTGGATGCGCGTGATGACCTGTCGCCTGCCGACGGTGTTCTCGATGCGGTCGAGGTACAGGCATCGGGCGGCGAGTTTGTCGAGGCTGACGGTGAAGTAGATCGCCATCAGCGGGTTGACGAACAGGTCGCCGCCGCCGGTGCGCCGGGTGAAGCGGACGTCTCCGAACGCGCCGCTGGTAGCGGCGGCGATCTGTCCCTGGACGATACTGGGCCGGTCCGGGGTGGTGGCCTGGGCGTCGGCGACAGCATCGCGGTACAGCGCCGCCTCCCGGCTCGATCCGGGGATGGACAGGGCACCGAGGTAGCCGCCGTCACGGTCGAGCGCGGCGAGGTTCTCCAGCACCTGAACGTGGTTGACGCCGTCGTAGGCGTCGATACCGAAACCGAGACTGGTCACCAGCTTGACCGGCACGTCCAGCGCGGCCACGGCGGCCAGACTGGTGATGTCCTCCACCGGGGTGCCGAGATCGCCCTCGTCGCCGCGCAGAAGGACATCGGTGCCGCCGTCGACCAGCACCACCGCATCGATGTTGAGTTGTTCGATCAGGTATCGGTACGCCGCCCGCAACGGCTGGACACCGAGCGGCGGAAAGGCGTACACGGTCGACGGCAGATCCTGAGCCGCCAGCCACCGGGCGAGCGTCCGTTCGGGGAAGTACCAGTCCGGGCTGGTGGTGTCCGGCTGCACTGCCGCGACGTGCTCCGCTACCCACGCGTCACGGTCGATCAACTCGAGCCGGGAGAAGGACAGGCTGGCCAGGTGTACCTGCGCGCCGCGGCGCCACAGGGCGAACGCCAAGGGCAGGCCGGCGTACACGTCGAACCCACCGCCCGCTCCGGCGATGAGAATGCTCCGCGCCGGAGCCAGGGCGGCAAACAGCGGCGGAACGGCCAACGAGAACGCACCCGGGTCGGCCGCCAGCACAGCAGGGTTCATCACCACTCAATGATCAGCCAAGCCCCTGCTGTCCAAGCCACGCGGCCCCACCGCGACGGGCAACAGCGACCGGGGGTACGAGAACATGCCCGCCATCCGCGTTCAGCGATCAGGGCGGTCGCTGCGGGTAGTTGGGTCGGGCGGAGCGGGCATTCCGAGCTGTCCCCTTCTAAATCTTTCTGGTGGTCGGTCACCTTCGATTGCTGTCGCCCCGGCCCTCGGCGGCCAGCAGCCGGTGGACGGTTGTCGGCGCTTGGGTCAGCAGCCGGGGGTCATCGTGTTTGCGATGATCTCGGCATGTCGCAGAGGTGGTCGACGCTTCGGGAGATCGAGGAAGCGCTGGTGCGCTGCGAGCAGGGTCTGGGCTGGGAGAGGCCGGTGCTGCATGGCGTCGGCTTCATTCCTCGCGTCATCGAGCACGGCCTGGACGGGACGATCGCCTCCGTCGTTCTGGAGCGGGAGATCGGGTTCGTTCGGGTCAACGCGCGTGAGGACGTGCTATCGGCTGCAGTGCTGGCCACGGTCACGGGGTGGCGTGGTGGCAGCGGCTCGGTGCGGCTGGGGCAGGCGCAGCTTGCGGAGGCGATCGGCCTGCTGGGACCGGCCGAGGCCTGCCGGGAGGTCGAGCATCCGAACCTGCGGATCTGGCGTGAGATCCAGGGCTGGGAGTGGGACGACGATCCGCTGATCGTGGTCTTCGACGCCGACCCGGACGCACCGAGCGACGATCCCTACGTGATCGCGTTGCGGGAGGTGGTCCTGTCGGGCCGGCAGTCGGTGCCCTCCGGCGAGGTCCGAGTATGGCCCCCACCAGGCGCTGACGGGCATCGTCTGCAGAAGGTCTGGGAGACCCGTTGGCCGCAGGTCGCACCCATCAGTCATCACCTCAAGCGGCTGGATGACCACTGGGTGCGATTCCATAGCCTGCCTGATTCAAAGCGCTACGCCGACAGCGAGTCCGAGTACGTTACCATCCTGCACCGGCACAACACCATTCTCGATGAACTTCGCGGCGATACCGCGGACCTGCTCGTGATTACGCTGGAAGTAGCGTTCACGCCAGTGCCACGACGTCGAACGCCCATCTTGCACGATCTGCTACCGGACGGTGAATGCTGGTCGGTGCTGTCCTGGCCAGACCTCGATCCCGAACTTGCCTTCACCCACACTTACGTCAACCGCGTCGCCTGGAAACCCGGTCGCCTCGATCGGCTGCTTCGTGAAGTCGCTGACGACCGGATCGCTCATGTGATCATCGCGCCGCCTGACCTGGCCTGGCTCTACGCGCCCTACGACGGTGGCGCGGACGCGCTGCTGGCGAACACCGCGCAACGCGACGCCCTACGTGACTGTCATCGCCAGTGGCTGTCAAGCCACCCCGCCGGACTCTGATCCCCACCAGCCGCTCGGCCACCATCGGACGTACTGTCATGTCGCGAAAGCACTCGTCACTGGAGGCAGCGGTGTGCGTCAGCCGCTGGTATCCACGTCCATGAACACGTGATTTGATCAGCCCATCCAGCAAGAGCCAGTCGATCAGGTGCCCCGCGACGTCTCAGAGGATGGTTCGAGAGGTTATGTCCGATGTAGGCTTGGCGGTTCGTTAGAGGCCCTGGTGGTGGTTACGCGGACGTCGTCGGTGAGGCCAGGGTGAACAGGCCGGCCTCGGGTTCGGTGAGGATCTGGCGGGCGACGAGGCGTTTGAGTTTGGCGCGGAGGTTCTCGGTGTCCTTCGCGGTGGTGCCGGTGCCCAGCGCCTGGCAGATGTCCTTGGCGCGCATCGGCGCGGTCCCGGCGTGGAACACGGCGAGGATCTGCTGGTAGGCCGGGCTGACGACGGTGGGGTCAGCAGGTGCCGACGCGTCGAGTGGGCCGCCCAGGCTCAGGAGCGTCTTGCGGGTGATGGCGAGTTCGGCCAGCTCGGTCTCGGCCGCGGCGAGTTGCTCGTCGAGGGAGGCGATCTGGGCACGGAGCCGCTCGATGGCGAGGCCGGCGGCGGTCTCGCGTTCGGTGAGCAGGGTCAGCAGCGTCGGCGGAGTCACCGCTGCCGGCCCGGGTCGCGCCACGACGCGGTGGCGGTGCCGGTCAACCGGCGGATGAGGTTCGCCGTCGAGGCCCACCAGGTGCGTGAGACCGCAGAGGCGGGTCGGCTTTCGTACTCGCGGACCAGGCGGCGGTGCAGCATCAGGGTGCCGTTGGTCTGTTCGACCACCCACCGGCGCTTCACTGGCACGAACCCGGCGGTCGTGTCGGACCGAAAAACCTGCTCGACGTCGATACCTCGGACCGCGCCGTGGATCTGCACGTCGTCTTTGAAACCGGCGTCGACCCACGCCTTGGTCACCGTCGGGGTGTGGGCCACGACGTTGTCCAGCAGCCGGATGCCGATGGCGTTGTCGGTGACCGACGCCGCGGTCACCACCACCGCGATGATCAGGCCGAGAGCGTCGACGGCCAGGCCCCGCTTGCGGCCGGGCACCTTCTTCGCCGCGTCCTTGCCGGTCGTCGCGGCCGGTACGTGGTTGGCTGCCCGGATCGACTGGGTGTCCAACACCACCGCGGTCGGGTCCTCCGCCCGGCCGGCCTTCTCCCGCGTCTGACAGCGCAGCAGGTCATGAATCACCTGGTCGGTACCGTCATCACGCCACAGCGCGAAGTAGTAGTACGTCGCGGACTTCGGCGGCAGGTCGTGCGGCAGGTACGCCCACTGACACCCGGTCCGGTTCTGGTAGAAGATCGCGTTCACGATCTCCCGCAGCTCGTAGCGGCCCTGATGCCCCGACACCGACGGATGCCGATCCTTCCACGCCTGCAGGAAGGGCCCCACCACCGCCCATTGCTCATCGGTCAGGTCACTCGGATACGCCGCACGTCCACTCACGACCGTCCTAACGCGACGCCACCACATCGGCTACGGGTCCGCAAAGATCAGCCAACCGCAAAGCGGGTAAGAGGTCACAAACCACCCTCTCAGACGGGCCGGGCTGGGGCATGAGGACGACCACCGCGGTTTCGGATGACCGTCGCGCCGCGTAGCCATCGAGGTTCTTGTCGATCTCGCGCCAGCGGGCCCACAGCCGCGATCGTTCCTCGCCTGTCGCAGCACGACCACGTACCGGTCGCGGCCCGTCGACCAGGTCAACGGTCGCGTCCGGGTGCGCCTGCAGATTGAGCCACCAGGCCGGCTCGGGCTCTCCCCAGCCGTTCATGGCCAGCGAGACCAGATTCCCGTCGTCCTCGAAGTACCCGAGGATCACACTGCGCTGCTGGCCGGTGCGACGCCCGACGGTGGTCAGGCGCAGCATCCCGTACCGGTTGCCGCGCGGACGCGACAGTCCGACCCGGCCGCCGGAACGCCGGAACACGCCCCGATGAGCCGACCAGAACAGCCGAATGAACCAACGGGGCGGCAACCACGGCTTCTTCGCGGGGCGCGAGGGCTCGGTCACTCCTTCATCGTATTGGCCGCTGTCACGCACGAACGGCAGCCAGCGGCAGGCCGGTAGCGCCGAACGGCTCTGCCGACAGCCGGCCTGCCCACCCGATCAAGTCAACGTCCGCTCATAGCCGCGATCCGAGCGCATCGACTCCGGTCTACTTGATAGCCCAGCGTGAGCTGTGGCGGGAGGCCGCTGCGTCCGCAGCCGCCGACGGAGCCGAAGTGGCGGACATCCCGCCCTGTGTACATCGGGCGTACCTGGCTCCGCACGGGAATGCGTACACCAACACCAGCTGTTCGCTGCGCAACGTGCCGGAGGCGGGTCCCGCGCTACGTCGGCCGTTTGTCCGTTCGTGGTGATGTGGGGTGCAGCAGGCGGCGGGCCAGTCGGCGGGTTTCCTCGGCTGGTTCTTCGTCGATTGTCTGGAGCGCCTGGGTGAGTGCGGTGAGTCGCGTTCGCACGGCTGCGGTGTCGCCGGTCTGACTGTGGGCGGTCATCGCGAGGCGGGCGATTTCCTCGTTGATGGGGTCGATGGTGCATGCCGCGTCGAGGAGGTTGCGGGCGCGGGCGGGATCTGTGTCGGCGACCAGGACGGCGAGGCGGGCGTGGATGTTGACGCCAACTTGTCGGCAGGTGTGTTGCGGGCCGTCGGACCATTCGTAGTCGTGGTGGAGCAGGCCACCCCAGTTGCTGACGGCTTCCTCAAGTGCCTCCCGTTGGGCTTGTCGGTCCGTGGTGCGTCCGGCGCGGCTGGTGGCGTCGAGGACTCGCCACCAGTCGATGTCGACGAGGTTGGGGTCGAGGTAGTAGCGGCCGCCGGGGTTGACCACCGGTTTGAAGGTGTGGGTGTCGTCGCCTGGGTTGAGTCCGGCGGCGGTGGTGAGCCGGTTGCGGAGGTTGGCGACGTTGGTGGAGAGGCGGTCGCGGGCGCGGCGGGGTGTGGCGTCGGGGGTCATGGCGACTTCGATGTCGGCGATGTCGGCACCGTCGCGGTGGACCGCGAGGTAGGTGAGCAGTTCGTAGCTGGCCCGTCGGACGCCCGTTACCGGGGTTCCGTCGGCGCCGATGATCGCGGGGCTGCCGAGGATCCGGACGCGGACCTTCGGCTGCGTACGGTCCGCCGCGGGTGTTGGCGGCTCGGGGCTGTCGGTTGGCGACTGGCGGGCAATGTCCGCGTCGTTGGTGTCGGTTTCAGCGGTGACGGGCGCTGCGAGGTCGGTGGCGGCTCCCGGTTCCGCCGCAGGGGCGGCCTGCTGCTGTTGCGAATTCGACGAGGCTGGCGGATTGGTGGGGTCGCCGGTGTGTGCCTCTTTGAGGACGGTGAGCAGTTGCCGGGTGGTGTCGTCGTCCAGGACGGCCAGTTTGGGTCCGGGTTGGGCGTCGTTTTCTGTGCTGGTGCCGTCCGGGGCGACGGTGAGGGTCATGCCGGGGGGCCAGTCGCCGGCGATGAGGGCGGTGATGCCGAGGGGGTGGCCGAGGTGCAGGGCGGTGCAGAGCCGGGCTCGGATCGCGGTGTCCGGCACGTCGGTGATCAGGATGATCGGCGGGAGCGGTTCGTGGTGCGGGTCGGCTTGGTGGAGGTCGTCGAGGTTGGTGACGTCAGCGTCGGTGACGGCGCGGGTGCGGTGGATGATCTGGGCTTCAATGTGGGCGAGAGCGTGATCGAGGCCGGCGGCGACGTGGAGTCGGGGGATGACGCCGGCGAGGTCGGTGATGGCGTTGCCGCCGAGCAGGTCGGTCAGCGCGGTGGCGGGGATGACGATGTGGCCGCGGGCGTCGGGGTCGTCGGGGCTGCCGGAGGACAGGGTGGCGACGAGCATCGCGCGGATCGCGTCGGGTCCGCCTGCTCCGGTGAGTCCGAGTCCGTCGGCGGGATGCTCCGGCAGGCCGGCGAGTTGCGGGCCGGACGGGCCGGTCGGGGTTGGTGTCGGTGGTGTGCCTTCGGCGATGTCGCGGACGGTGGGCTGCGGGGCGGGTGGGATGACCAGGTCGCGTGCCTGCTCGCGGGCCGCTCGGCGCAGCCGGCTGATGACGGCGGGCAGAGGTTGCAGGGTCGGATCGTGGGCCGGGTCGGGATCGGTGATGGGGTGGTAGCGGCTGCGGCGTCGCAGCCAGACCACGGATGCTGCGGCGGCCAGCGCCGCTGCCAGTCCGATGGGTACCCAACCTCCGGGAAAGCTGACCCCGTGGGTGTCGTCGCTCGGCCGGTCCTCGGACGGTGGGGATGCGGTCGGTGTGGTGCTGCTCGGGGCAGGTGTGGCCGTCGGGGAGGTCGCTGCGGCAGACGGCGTGGTGGCCGGTGGACGTTCGACCACGGAGTCGGGGTCGGAGGTGGCCGGCGCTGATGGCGCTGTCGTGGACTGCGGGGCGGGTGGCGCGGTGTCTGGTGTGGCGGTGGAGGCGGGTGGTGGGGTCGCTGAGGGTGTCTGGTTCGGTGTGCGTGGCGGGGTGGGCGCTGGCGGGGTTCGCGGTTGCGCGGTGGCCGGTGGTGTGGCGTCGTCGGGTAGGTGCAGCGTCCAGCCGGGGTAGATGAGGTTGGGGTTGGTGAGCGTGCCACCGACATCGCGGAAGTGGGTGCCTCGGTTGAGGGCGAAGATCTCGGGCCACCTGTTGGCGTCGCCGAGCCACTCTTTGGCGATCTTTGAAAGGCTGTCCCCGCGCTCCACCACGCAGGTGTAGGCGGGCCCGGACGATGCTCTGCCCCGGTGGCTGTCCGTCGGCCGCGTCGCCGCCGGTGCTCCGCTCGCCGCGTGAACAGCGCTGGCGGAGATGGACGTGCCGCGTCGAGCAGCGTTCTCCTGACCACCAGTGTTGTCACCGGCACCGTGGCCGGTGTTCGCTGGTGATGTCCCGCCCGCGCCGAGGCGGTCCGAGGCGGACAGGTCGGCGTCGGACCGCAGGGCGAGGGAGTCCTCACCTGGCGGGCTGTCGGGCGACGTGTCGGTCGTGGCGGTGGTGTGCGCGGCGGCGGGTAGCGCGGTGGAGGTGACGGCGGTGGCGCCGAGGAGCGCGGCCGCGAGGCCCTGCATCGGTCCCGGCATGCGCAGCGCGATCCGCCATCGCAGCCGAGCCGCGAGGGTCGTGTGTACGCGGCGGGCGATGGCGGTGGCGAGCATGGCCCAGAGCAGCCAGGCGCTGGTCTGCAGCATTATGGTGAGGAACCCGGTGGTCAGGGGCTGTTGCAGCCACGCCCGCAGCTGACTGTCGGATGGCATCGTGGGCGTCGGCCAGCCTGCCAGATACAGCAGCACGAGTGGCGCCGCCGCGAGCACGACCGCGGCGACCCCCGCTGTCGAGACCGGTGGTTTCACGCTGCCCTCCCCCTGCGTCGTTCATCCGTGGCGACCGATGCGGTCGTGACACCGAACGTAGGAGAAAGGCGGGCGGTTGAGGCCGGGTGCGGGTCTAACAGCACCTAACACCGTCTAACACAACCTTACAGCCGCAGGTCAGACCCGGTGCCGCCCATATGGGCCTCGCCGCCCAGGGCCGGTCGCGGTTGCTGACAACGGGTTCGAGCACCGTGATGCGGCGACCACGCCGACAGCCGCCCCACCTGCTTTCGCAGCCGCGACCCGGTCGATCGGATGAGGCCCGGCCAGGTGCCATTCGGGACCGTATTGCGGTGCGGGACCGAGCTGGCGGTCAGGTGCCGCCGCGTATGAGCGCGCCCTCGGCAGTGAGACCGGCGGGGGCGAGTCGCCGCGTGTACCGGTCGGTCAGGTCGGCGGCGGCGATGTGCTCACCCAGGCTGGCGAGGATGCTAGCGGCGCGGTGGTGCAGGTCGGCGTTGTACGGGTCGACGCGGATGCCGTCCTGTAGGTAGGCCAGTGCCTGGCGGGGGTGAGATGCGGCGGCGGCGAGGGCGGCGTAGGCGTCGAGGACGTGGCGGCGGATGGATTCGCGGTGCGGGTCGAGCCATTCCCAGGTGTGTCCGGCGGCGAGGTCGCCGGCGTAGGCGTCGACGACGGCCTGCCAGGCGGTGGAGGGGTCGGTGAGGATGGCGGCGGCGCGGTCGACCGCACGGTGGAAGTGCCACAGGTCGACGTCGACGTGGTCGGGGTGCAGACGGTAGCGGTCGCCCGTGCGGTCGATGATCGGCAGGCCGGTGGTGCGCGCGGCGGTGCGGAGTTCGCTGAGGGTGGTGTAAAGGCGTCCGGTGAGCCGCTGGCCGGGTAGTCCGGGCCAGAGGGCTTCGGCCATGAGATGGCTGTCGACCCCGTCGGGGTGCACGGCGAGGAAGACCAGAGCATGCCGGGCGGCGGTGCGCCGCACCGTCAGGGCCGTGCCGTCGATGAGCAGTGCCGGTTCACCGAGGACCCGCACCAGCATCCGCTTGTCGGGGCGGATGGTGTCGTGGTGTGGGGCTGTGGGGCGCGGTACCCGCACCTGCGGCTGGGGTTGTGTGGGGGTGTTGGGTGCCGGTGGGTGAAGGTGGCCGGTGACGGTGAGCAGGTCCGTGGTGGCGACGGCGTCGAGCACACATACCCGCGGGCCGGCGGTTGCCGTGTCGGAGGCGTGGGTGTGGCCGTCGGCCTCGACGTGCCATGTCGTCGCATGCGGCCATGCCGCCAGCACCACCATTGTCGCCCCGCTGGTGGCGAGGCTGCTCGGAGGCGGTTCGTCGAGGATCAGCACCCGCCGACCACCTTCTGCGCCGTCTGGCAGGGCTGGCGTGGCGTCGGCCGGCAGGGTCGTGGCGTGCGCGGCGGTGTCGACGATCCGCAGCCCTGCCCCGGGACGCAGGTGCGGGGCGGCCGGTCCGAGCAGCATGTCCACGGCGCGGCGGGTGATCACCAGCTCCACCGTGTTCTGCCGCATGGTGGCGAGGAGCGCGGTGATCAGCAGTCCGCGGGCGGCGTCCCGCGCTCCCGGGCCGGTCAGCCCGACCCCGGCGGGTGGGAAGCCGACCGGCGGTAGCCCTGCGGCCGGGGCGGGCGCCGGTGGTGGGGGTCGGCTGCCGGTGGCGGCCTGGATGGCGGCGACGGTGGCCGGGAGCGGCGCCAGGTCCTGCGCGTCCTGGCTGTGGCGGTGTGGGCGGGTGGGGCGGTAGGCGCGGCGGCGTCGCAGCCACACCAGCCCGGCCGCAGCGGTCACCTGCTCGGCGACGTCGCGGGGCAGCCACCCGCCGGGCACGGCGACACCGTCTACGGTGTCGGCCTGTTCGACGATATCGGTGCCGGTGCCGGTGCCGGTGGTGCTGGTGGTCGTGCCCTGGTGGCTGGCGTCGGGGGTGGGTGTGGTGGGGGTGGCGATGGTCAGGGCGGCGGCGCCGGCCATGCCGGTGGCGGTGGCCTGCCACGGGGTGGGCAGCGGGAGGCGGCGTAACCACCGCACGCCGGCCCACACACGGGTCGCGGTCGCGGCGGTGACGAGGTAGGCGACGAAGGCCCACAGCAGCCAGGCCAGCCCCACCAGCAGCAGGATCAGATTCTGCTCGGTCAACGGGTCGCGGACCCACTGCCACAGCGCCACCCGCGGCGTGTCGACCGACGGCCAGCCCACCATCCATACCAGCAGGATCGGCGGGCCGGTCAGCAGCACGACGGTCAGCAGCAGAGACGCCACGTGCCTCGGCCACCTCATTTCCTACTCCCCCCTCCCGGCGTGCGCGTCACGAACGTGGGGGACCGGGTGGGACAAGGTTGCCTCGGGGCTGGCTGGGTGCCGTGTAGAGGATGCGGGTCCACAGGCGAGCCAGCCACCACACGATGACGGCCACGACGTAGAGGCCGGCCACCGTTCCGGTGTTGTACCGGCCGACCAGGGTGGCGGTGAGGATCGCGAACGGGACACCCATCACCAGCCGCAACCACCACCCGGACACCAACGCGGTGATCACCCCGACACCGATCAGCAGCCCACCGAGACGACTCCCGAGCCCCAGCCACACCTCCATGCCGGGTGCATAGGTCGCGGGCAGCGACCACTGAACCAGCATCATCCCCACCGTGGCCGTCAACGTCGACGAGACAGGAAACGCGAGGAACTCCGACCAGCCGCCCCGCGGAGTACGCCACTGGCGGAACGCGATCAGCGCCAGCACCATCGCGACCAACAGGATCGGCGCGACCGGGACCAAAGTCCAGCGCAGGAACGCCCCCAGTTCGGTGCCGATGTACTGGGACCCCACCACCGCGTACATGCCGACGACGGCCACACCGAGCCACGCCGAGGTGAGAATGCCGGTGGCGACCTGCGCGGCCGACGACAGCGGCACCCCACTATCGGTACGCGTCGCCAGCGTGGAACCGAGGACGGTGCCGGCGGCCAGGCAGGCGATCACGGCGAACACCGACGCCATCGCCACCTCACCCCAGTTCAGGAACGCCCACGGCCTCACCAGCCCCGAGTTCCATTCCGCGGTGAGCAGCGCGTGCGACACCAGCGCCAGCGACGCGAACCCGGGCACCGCGATCGCGACCGCCCGCCACAACGTCGGCAGCGGCTCCCCCACCGCCGGCGTGCTCTGGTCGGTGGCCAGGCCGCCGGCGTCGGCCGCGCCGCGGGCCGCCGCGAGCAGCGGATCCGGCACCAACATCGGCCTCAGCCCGGTCTCGGCCGCCATGACATCGGCGACCAGCGGCATCTGCGCCGTGCCGCCCACACACCACAGTCCGGCGACAGTGGTCGGATCCACCTCGGCGGCGTCGACCGCCTCCCGCACCAGCCCCGCCGCCCGGGTCAGTGCCGGGCGGGCGGCCTGCTCCACCACCAGATGATTCAGCACCACCGCCGATCCCGACGGCACGGGCACCGTTACCGCCGGATGCCCCGCCAGGGCGTGCTTGGCCGTACGCAGGCTCGCCGTCAGCGCCCACCCGTCCCCCGCCGGCATCCCGGCAGGAGCCACCGCGGCCGTCAACGCCGCGTCGATGGCATCACCACCGGCGTCGCTGTCGGCGAGGGTGGACAGCACCTCGAAACCGACCGGGCTACGCCGCAGCACACTCACCTCAGCGCCGCCGCCCAGGTCACACACCACCACCACCGAACCCACCGGCAGCTGCACACCCCCGGCGAGCACGTGCGAGGCGACCGCCACCGGCGCCTCCACCAGGCGCGGCTGCGGCAGACCCGCACGGTGAGCGGCGTGGCGCAGCCACGTGCGTCGCCGCGGGCCCCAGCCCG
>NZ_JBHMIS010000051.1:0-17724 GCF_048060415.1 Micromonospora sp. LOL_024 | reverse complement strand
GTGCCGACGGCGGTGCCGAGGGTCCGGCCGACGGCGGCGCGACCCCAGGTCAGCACGACGGCGGCGCCGACGGCACCGCCTGACAGCGGCCCATGATGACGTACGCCTGTCCGCCGGGCGGCCACGGCCGCCCGGCGGCGCTGGCCCGCTGCGTCAGTGTGGAGCCGGCGAAGTTCGCCGCCGCCCACTGGGGACACACCCCGCTGCTGTCCCGCGCCGCCGAGTTGCCCAACTCGGCCAACTTCACCGATCTGTTCAGCCCAGCCGACGCTGACGAGCTGCTCAGCCGGCGCGGCCTGCGTACCCCGTTCCTGCGGGTGGCCCGGGACGGCCAGCTGCTGCCGGCGGCGCGTTACACCGGCGGCGGCGGTGCCGGCGCCGAGATCGACGACCAGGTACTCGACGAGAAGATCCTCCAGCTGTATGCCGACGGCGCCACCCTTGTCCTGCAGGGCCTACACCGAATTTGGCCTGCGGTGATCGACTTCACCCGGGACCTGAGCGCGGCCGTGGGGCAACCGATGCAGGTCAACGCCTACCTGACCCCGCCCGGTAGCCAGGGTTTCGCCACCCACTACGACACCCACGACGTCTTCGTGCTCCAGGTCGACGGCCGCAAACACTGGCGTGTCCACCCGCCGGTGCTGCCCGATCCGCTGGAACGACAGCCGTGGGGCGGTCGGGCCGACGAGGTCGCCGCCACCGCGCAGGGTCCGGCCGCGCTGGATGTGGTGCTCGAACCGGGCGACGCCCTCTACCTGCCCCGGGGGTGGTTGCACAGTGCACAGGCGCAGGAGTCCAGCTCGCTGCATCTGACCGTCGGCGTCCGGGCACTGAGCCGGTACGCGCTGGTCGAGGAGTTGCTCGCGTTGGCCGCCGAGGACCAGCGGCTACGGGCCACCCTGCCGTTCGGCACCGACCTGGCCGACCCGGCGGCGATCGAGCCGGAGCTGACCGAGACCGTCGATGCGCTGCGGGATTGGCTGTTGCGCGCCGATCCGGCAGCGGTGGCCGTCCGGCTGCGGCAGCGCGCCTGGCCGGCGTCGCGTCCCGCGCCGATCCGGCCCCTGGCCCAGGCCGCCGCGATCAACGTTCTGGACGCCGACAGCCGGGTCGCCGCCCGCCCGGGTCTGCGCTGGCGGCTCACCCCGCAGGGAGACCGGATCGGGTTGCACCTGTTCGACCGCACGATCACCCTGCCGGCATCCTGCGAACCGGCGGTGCGGGCCCTGCTCGCCGGCCCGGCGACCCGCGTGGGTGACCTTCCCGGCCTCGACACCGACGCCGACCGCCTCACCCTCACCCGCCGCCTCCTCCGCGAAGCCACCCTCGTCCCCACCCCCTGACCAACAGGGGTCCGGCAAGGGGTGCGCAGGTCACGGGAGGGGGAGGGCCAACAGGAGGAGGGTGGCGGTGAGGCCGGTGGCAACCACGATGAGCACTGGGCGAGGGCTCAGGACGGCGTGGCGGCGGTCGGCGGTCATCCGCGCCGGGATCAGGCCCACCACGGGGCCGAGCAGCGTCACCACCAGGGCCAGCACCGGCAGGCCGACCGCCAGGTCACCGTCGTTGTGCTGACCCAGCGCCCGGGCCCCGACGCCCAGCGCGTACGCCAGCGCCGCACCGGCGACGCCCCACACCGCCAGCAGTGGGTTGACGTTGCCCGGCAGTTCGCCTGGCTGCCGGGTACGGTGCAGCAGGTCCCGCACCGTCTCCAGCAACGTGACCGGGTCACCGGTGGCCTCCGGTGCGGGAGCCGGAGGCGTTCCGGCCCGCCGTCCGCCGCCGAGCCGGGCGTTCAGTTCCTGCCAGAGCACCGCCACCTCGGCGTCCACCCGTTCCTGCGTCTCGCGTGCCGCGACCAGCTCCCGTTCGGCCCGATCGACCTCGTCGGCGGACTCGGCAACCGCCCGATCGGCCGCCGCGCACTGCTGGTCGTACCAGGCCCGTGCCTCTTGTCGCTGCTCGTGCACCCGCGCGGTCAGCTCGGCGAGCCGCCGGAGCTGGACCGAGTACGTCTCGGTGGTCGCCGGTCCGTTCATCGTGCCGGTCCGTAGGGGATGATGGTCTGCCCGGTGCGGTGCACCGCCCGGTCGAAGAACAGCCCGCGCCACGGGCGGGGATACCAGTCCGGCCCCGAACTGCCCGGGTACAACGACGAGCCCAGTTCCCCGCCGTGGGTGTCCAACGCCACCCAGGCGCCGATCTGGTCGGTCCGGGAACCGGTGCCACCCAGGTCGGCGCGCATCCGGGCGATCCCGCGCCACCAGGCCAGCACGTGCGTTCGCCGCTCGGGCCCGTCGTGCAGGATCCGGCGTAGCTGCTCCAGCCCGGTCGCCCCTGCGGATCGCGCGGCGAGCGAGCCGGCCGCCGCGTCCACGGCGAACAGCACCAGGTAGTGCGGGGCGCCCGCGGCGCCGGGCGCGCCGAGGCCGTCGGCGGTCTCGGCCATCAGCTCGGCAACCGTCTCATCGTCGTACCAGGCGGCGTCGTCGGCGAGATCCTCGTAGAGTGCCCGGGCAGCCGGGTCGGCGTCCGGGTCGAGGCAGGCGATGGAGAACCGCGCGGTGCCCGGCCGGTGCTGCCGGGCCAGCGAGCGGGCGGCCGCGTCCAGCACCGCGCACGCCTCGTCGACCCGGGTGCCCAGCACGGCCAGGTTCCGGCCCGGCGCCCGGGGCAACCGCAGGTTGGCCGAGCGGGCCTGCACGTCGATGATCTCGCCGAGCAGCGCGACGGGGCTGCGTGGCGTACCCACGTCCGGGGGCTGCATCGCCCGGAAGTCCGGCGCGTCGGCCAGCTGCGGAATCGCGTCGCCGTCGAAGAGTCGCGCCGGCGCGGCGTCGGCGGGGCGCATCCGCCACAGCCGGTGCTGCAGGTTGCTCCAGGTCTCCCAGTCGCTGGCCGACGGGATCCGGGCCAGCTCGTTGCCCTCGGTCTGGCCCGACTCGGCGTTGATCACCGCGTGGTGGCGTGGCAGGGACTGGGCGGCGTCGTTGCGTTCGGCGAGGATCCGCAGCGCTTTCGGCAGTGCGATGCGCAGGGTGAACTGGGCCACCAGCGCGGGCCGACCCCACAGTGCCTCGATTCCGCGTACGTCCTGGGATGCCAGCACCAGGTGGATGCCCTGCGACCGGCCGCGACGGGCCAGATCCTCCAGCAGGTCGGCGGCCTCCCGGGCCACCGCGTCCCGTCCGGCGAGCAGCATCTGGAACTCGTCGACCACCGCGACGATCCGGGGCCAGTGCCCGACGGGATCCACCGCGCGCAGCTCGGCCAGCTTGGTGACCTCGTGCTTCTTCGCCGCGTCCGCCCGCCGGCGCAGCTCGTCGGTGAGGAAGCGCAGCAGCGCCAGGCCGAACTCCCGGTCGGTGTTGACGTTGATGCCTACCAGCCGCAGGTGCGGCAACCAGCTCGGGTCCCGCCGGCCCTTGGCGAACCGGGCGAAGGACACACCCTCCTTGAAGTCGAGCAGGTAGAACTCCAGCTCGGCGGGGGAGTAGCGGGCGGCCAGCGCCCCGATCCAGGCGAAGATCAGGTTCGTCTTGCCGGTGCCGGACGGCCCGCCGATCAGCGCGTGCGGCGGGTAGTCGCCGAGGGTCAGCAGAACCGGCCGGCCCTGCGGTCCCTCGCCGATCGGCGCGGTCAACCCGGTCGCCGAGTCCTCCTGCCACATCCGGTCGGCCGGCGGCAGCAGATCGGTGAAGGGAGTGGGTGCCGGCCCCGCGTTCACCACGGAGGCGATCTCCCGACAGGTCTCGGTGACCAGTGTGGCCGGTGGCGGCGGGTCGAGGCGTACCGGCAGGGTGCCGACCTGGGCACCGTCGGCGGTCACCACCACCCGGGTGACGACCGGATCGTCGGGTAGGGCCACACCCCGCACGATCAGGTGCACGCCGCACGCCACTCCGGCGCGCACCACCCGGGCGAGCTGGCCGCGCTCATGCCGGGACAGCTCGTCCCCACCGAGCAGCACCGCCACCCGCCACGGCTCCGGGCGGCGGCCCGTCGCGGCGGCCAGCCGGCGAAGCGAGGTGTGTTCGCCGGCCAGGACGGTCTCGTTGACCCGGCGGATCTGCTCCACCAGGTCGTCCAGGAGTCGGCCCAGGCCACCCGGCCCGACGAAGGTGAGCAACCCGGCCGGGCCCAGCGGAGCGAAACCGGCCAGCCCGCCGCCCAGCTGATCCGGGTCGTAGCCGACCAGTCGCACGCTGCCCGGCGTGGCCCGCCCCAGGCTGCGCAGCAGTAGCGCGGACACGATCGCCGCGCAGCCCTCCGCGTCCCCGTCGAGCGCCACGTGGCCCCCGTCGAGCAGCGCCACCAGTGCCGGTACCGGATCGGCACCGACCAGCCGGACGGTACCGATCCGGGTCGCGCCGGGTGGTTCGGCGCGGTCGGCGGGGGTGGGTCGCCAGGTCGGCCAGTCCGCCGACCCGGCGCCGGGTGCCTCCCGGGTGGCCGCCTCGGCCGCCTGTCGGGCCAGCACCGCCAGCCGCGATGCGTGCCGGGCGTCGATCTCGGCCAGCCGGCGGTCGCGTTCGGTGCCGACCCGTTCGGGTACGCCTGTGGCGGCCCGGCGCACCCGCACCGACCGCTCCCGCGCGCTGGCCAGTGCGAGCTGGGCCGCCGCCGACCGGGTACGGGACGCACCGAGTGCCTCGGCGAGCAGCTCCCGGACCCGGGCGACCAGCTGGTTACGCCGGTCAGCCATCGATTCCGCGTCCCGGCCGGCCGGTGGCCCCGTTCGACGTCGGCCGTACCGGTGGCCCCGACCACGGCACCGGGCGGTCGGCCCCGGGTCGGGTCGCCGCGGGTGGGCCGCTCAGTTCCGATCGTCGACCACCGCCCGGCCCTTCGCCCCGTTCGGCGGACCGGCCGCCCGACCCGCCGGTGCCGTCCGGTCCGGTGCCGTGCTGGAGCGGTAGGTCGCGACCGAGGCGGGCGAGCAGGACGCCGGTGAGCACCCCGGCGGTGACCGCCGGATCGGCGGCGTGTGGCTGCTCGCCCTCGCCGCGCCGCGGTGGCGGCATCCGGCACACTCGGGTGAGCAGCGTGTCCAGCACCGGTGCGGGCAGGCCGGGCAGCAGATCCCGGACCCGCCCGTCCAGCTCACGGTGCAGCCGGCTCAGGTCGTCGCCGCGTGGCGGGTGGCCCAGCAGCTCACCGGCGAGGTCGCGCAGCAGCGGTGGGGCGACGGCGGCCAGGCCCAGGCCGACGTCGGCGTGCGCACCGCGCAGGTCCCGGTGCAGCCGGTCGCGGTCACCGGCGCGGACCCCACGGACCACCCGCTGCAACAAGTCCCGGGAGTCGGCTATCCGCTCGTCCGGCCCCTCGGCCGGGCCCTCCCGCCCGCCCGTCAGCTCCGTGACCCGAACCGACCACCAGCGGCGTAACCGCACCTCGCCGGCGGGCTCCGGGGCGGTGGCCGCCGGCTCGGCCACACCGGGTGCGTCGTGCGCCGGCCGGCGCTCCTGCGCCCCCGACGCCGGTGGCGCGCCATCGGGGGCCAGCCCGATCGCGGCCAGGTACGCGGTCAGCTGCTCCTGGGCCACCCGTAGCGCGTACCCGGCGGTCTCGGCGTGCTCGGTGGCGGCGGAAAGCTCCGGCACGCCCATCGGGTTGGCCGACTCCTGGCGCACCCAGCGCAGCCGCTCGCTGGCCAGCCCGAACTTCTCCAGCGCCTGGGCCAGCAGGCCCTGCGGCAGGTCCTCGGCGGCGGCACGGATCTGCGCGCCGATCTCCTCGACGATGGACACGCCCGCCCCTACAGCGTCGCGACGTACTGCTGGGCCTGCTCGACCGCGACTAGTGTCGCGGCGAGGCACTCCTCCAGTTCCTGGCTGGCCTGGGTCAGTGACGCCTGCGCCGCCTCGACGGTGGTGTGGCCGCTGCCCTCCAGCGCCCCGGCCAGGGTCTGTTGCGCCTCGGCAAGCTTCTCGCCGGCGGCCTGCACGGCGCTCTGGCCGTCACCGATCTGCTGCAGCGCGACATCGATTGCTGCCTTGAGCTCGGCGACGCTCGCCACGGCGGAACCTCCTGGGGGCGGGGAGGACTCCATTAGAGCCTATGCCGGTAGGGGTAAGTACACGCGCCCTGTCAGTGTTCCTGCCCCGCCGACCAGTTGTCGACCGCAGGCGTGCCGGGTCCGGTTCGTGGGACCCGTGGGCAGGTCGTCACGGACCGCCACGGCCGTTCAGCCAGCGCGGCCCGCGTACCTCGGCGCCGAGCGCGGTGACCCGGTCGCGTAGCTCACGGTCAGCGGTGACCACCAGCCGCCGCCGGTCCCCGGCACGCGCGACCAGATCGACCACGGCGTCGTCGCCGGAACCGTCGGCGGGCTCCACGTGTACCCCGTCGACCCCCGGTACGTCCCGCGCCGCACCCTCCACCACCAGCACCACCTCGACGGGCGGCGGCAGGTCCGGCGGCACACCCCGAGCGCCCAGCGGGGCCAGCGTGTCCCGCAGCCGGGCGGTGAAGCCGGCCCGGTCACGCCACCAGCCATTGGGGCGGGAGCCGACGACGTTGGCGGCGTCCACGATGAGCAGCGGTGTCGGGTTCATCGCCACAGCCTGCCATCAGTCGTGCCGGCCCCGGCCGCGCCGCGCCCGCGTCCCGGGCTGCCGACCGGCGGCGTTTGTCCGACCGAGGGCTGGGTAGCCCGTGCCGACCGTCTCGCGTCGACCGCGGAGGACAGAGATGATGGGACCCGGCGACTTCGGCTCCGACCCGTGGGACGAGTTCCTCGCGCGGTACTTCGGCCGGGGCGAAGGCGGGCGACGACCGGCCCACCGGGTCGACATCACCCGACTGATGACCGCCGACGCGCGGGAGATGCTGGCCGACGCCGCACGTCGGGCAGCCCAGAAGCAGAGCAACGACCTGGACACCGACCATCTGCTGTGGGCGGCGCTGCAGCGCGAGCCGTTGCGTGACCTGGTCCGTCGTGCGGGCGCGGACCCTGACACCCTGGTCAACGCCCTGGGTGGGCGGAGCGACGGCGCTGCGAACGGCGAGGTTCCGCCGAACCTTTCGCTGACCCCGGCGGCCAAACGGGCCCTACTAGACGCCCACCAACTGTCCCGGGCGATGGGCGCGAACTATATCGGGCCCGAGCACATCCTGATGGCGTTGCCGCTGAACCCCGAGTCGCCGGCCGGCCGGATGCTCGCCGCCGGACGCATCCAACCGGAGTCGCTGCAGGCCGCAAATGCCGAGCGCGGGCCGATGACCAGTCCCCGTCCGGACCGGGGCACCCCGACGCTCGACCAGTACGGCCAGGACCTCACCGACCTGGCCCGCAACGACCAGATCGACCCGGTGATCGGGCGCGCCGACGAAATTGAGCAGGCGGTGGAGATCCTGTCCCGACGCACCAAGAACAACCCGGTGCTGATCGGTGAGGCCGGCGTCGGCAAGACCGCCATCGTGGAGGGCCTGGCCGAGAAGATCTGCGACGGTGACGTGCCGCAGACGCTGCTCGGCAAGAGGGTGATCCAGCTCGACCTGGCCGGGCTGGTGGCCGGCACCCGGTACCGGGGCGACTTCGAGGAACGGCTCAAGAAGGTGATCGACGAGATCCGGACCCACCGGGAGGAGCTGATCATTTTCCTGGACGAGATCCACACCCTGGTCGGTGCGGGTGGCGCGGGCAGCGAGGGCGGCATGGACGCCTCCAACATGCTCAAGCCGGCGCTGGCCCGCGGCGAGCTGCGGGTGATCGGTGCGACCACGCTCGACGAGTACCGCCGCACCATCGAGAAGGACGCCGCGCTGGCCCGGCGCTTCCAGCCGGTGTTCGTGCCGGAGCCCACCGTCGAGGACACCGTGGCCATCCTGCGTGGGCTGCGGGACCGCTACGAGGCCCACCACCAGGTGCGTTTCAGCGACGAGGCGCTGGTCACCGCCACCGAGCTGTCCGACCGCTACGTCACCGACCGTTTCCTGCCGGACAAGGCGATCGACCTGATCGACCAGGCCGGTGCCCGGGTGCGGCTGCGGACCCGAACCCCCGACGCCGACGTGCGGGACCTGGAACAGCAGTTGGAGGAGGTACGCCGGGACAAGGAACAGGCGGTCGCCGACGAGCAGTACGAGCGCGCCTCGTCGCTGCGTGACCGGGTCGCCGAACTGGAACGGCAGGTGCAGCGGGCCCAGGGCGACGACGGCAACGGCAGCCAGGTTCCGCAGGTGGGGCCGGAGGAGATCGCCGAAGTGGTCTCCCGGGCCACCGGTATCCCGGCCAGCCAACTCACCGAGGAGGAACGGGACCGGCTGCTGCGGCTGGAGGGGCAGCTCCACGAGAAGGTCGTCGGGCAGGACGACGCGGTCACCGCGGTCGCCGAGGCGGTCCGCCGCTCCCGTACCGGCCTGGCCGACCCGAACCGCCCGATGGGCAGTTTCCTGTTCCTCGGACCCACCGGCGTCGGCAAGACCGAACTGGCCCGGTCCCTGGCCGAGGCGTTGTTCGGCGAGTCCGACCGGATGGTCCGGGTGGACATGAGCGAGTTCCAGGAGCGACACACGATCAGTCGGCTGGTCGGCGCGCCGCCCGGCTACGTCGGGTACGAGGAGGCCGGGCAGCTCACCGAGGCGGTCCGCCGGCGCCCGTACGCGGTGGTGCTGCTCGACGAGATCGAGAAGGCCCATCCCGACGTGTTCAACATCCTGTTGCAGGTGCTCGACGACGGGCGACTCACCGACAGCCAGGGCCGCACGGTCAACTTCAAGAACACCGTCCTGATCATGACGAGCAACATCGGCTCCGAACTGATCACCGGCGCCCAGCGCGCGGTCGGCTTCGGTGCCGGCGAGCCGGGCAGCGAGCAGGAGAACGACGAGCTGCGGGAACGGTTGATGCGCCGGCTGCAGGAGAATTTGCGGCCGGAGTTCCTCAACCGCATCGACGAGGTGATCATCTTTCGTCGGCTGGAGGCCGAGCAGTTGCGCCAGATCACCGGCCTGCTGCTGGAGGAGACCCGCCGCCGGCTGCACGCGCAGGACATCGAGGTGGAGTTCACCAATGCCGGCGTCGACTGGCTCGCCGAGCACGGCTACCAGCCGGAGTTCGGCGCCCGGCCGCTGCGCCGGGTCATCCAGCGGGAGGTGGACAACCACCTGTCCCGGATGCTGCTGGAGCAGGAGATCTCACCCGGTCAGCGGGTCACCGTCGATGCCCGCGACGGTCGGCTCAGTTTCGACGTGGCGGCCGGCCGGGGCCACGCGAGGGCGACGACATCGCATCCTCGCTGACCGGAGGGGTACCGATGACCGAACCGGATGAGGCTCGCGACGACGAGTTCACCGAGGCGATCCTGGCGCCACCGACGGCCAACCCCGCCCGGGTGCAGGTGCCGGCGGAAGGGCTGGGCGGGAAGACCGACGTGGGGCACCCGGAGCCGTCCGGGCCGCCGCTGGCAGAGGAGGGCTGATGGTACGCGAGCAGCGACTCGATCCCGAGATGGAAGTGCTGTGGGAGGACTTCCACGTCGAGGTCAACGTGCCGTCCGAGCAGCTGCGGCAGTGGCTGCTGACCCGCGGCTCCGGTGAGGACGCGTTCGGCCCGGATCCGGACCTGGACCTGCCGGAGCCGGGCCGGCAGATCCTCGCCGTGCTGCGCAAGCGCAAGGTGGACCTGACGCCGGGTGACGTCGAGGTGATGCGCGACGCGGTAGACCGCATCCGGTCATTGACGGCGGCGAGGCCCAGCCGGGGCAGTGCCGACGACGAGTGGCGGCACAGTCTGCTCGACCTGGGCCACGACGCCCTCATCGAACGCTGACCCGACCCCGCCGCGTCGATCTAGGGCGTGTCGTCGCGAGTTGATCTCCAGCGACGACGGAAGGCTCTAGATCGACGCGGCGGGTTACTCGGATTCCAGGCTGGCGATGGCCAGGCCGGCGCCATCTGCGGCGGCCTGACGGTCGGCGCGGGTCTGCTCCTCGCGGGTGAGTAGTGCGGCGTACTCGGCCAGGTCGGCAGGGTCGGGCACCTCGGGCACACGGCGCAGGAAGGCTTCCACGTTCCGGACGGCGGTGGTGTGCGCGGCGGCCGCCTGGCGCAGGATCTCGCGGTCGTCGGCGGCGGGATAGAGGTCGGTCATACCCGACCGCTTACCCGCGCTCAGGCGGTTCGCACCCGCTCGGCCGCGAGCACCGGCGCCGGCCGGCGGACCCCGAACGCCGGGTTGCGGAGCAACCAGGCCAGGTACGCCGGATGCGGAGCGAGGGCGTCGGTGTACGCCACCAGGGCCGTCTCCAGCACCAGGTCGGCCGTTGGGGCGGCCGGGGACTCCGGGTGCCAGCCCAGCATCAGCCGCCAGCGCAGCGGCGTTCCGGCGAGCCGACGGGTGACCAGGCCGGCCACCGGGCGGAACGTGGCCTGGCACAGCGCCACGGCCTCGCCGGCGTCGACCAGGTCGATGCAGCTGCGCACATCGGCCTCGTACACCTTGCGGGGGGTGAAGCCGGACCGCGCGCAGGCGGCGGCGAAGCAGTCACCGAAGCAGCCGTCACCCGGGGCGGCCACCCACTGTTCGTGCCGCAGGTCGGCCAGGTCCACCTCGTCCCGGTTGGCCAGCGGATGGGTCTCCGGCAGCAGCACCATGACCGGGTCGACGGCCACCTCCCGCCAACTCAGTCCGTAGTCAGCCGACGGGGTGGAGTCGCCACAGACCCCGGTCAGCGCGTAGTCCAGCCGCGCGCCGGCGACCAACTGGGCCAGCTCGTCGACCGACCACGAGGCGTGCGTGGTTATCTGGGCCTGCGGCTGCTCGGCGGCGAGCCGGTGCACCAGCCGGCCCAGGATCGGGCTGTTGACCCCGCCGAACCGGTACCGGCGTGGAGCGTCGCCCGCACCGGCCAGCCTGGCCGCCTCGTCCTGCAGCCCCTTCATCGCCGGCAGCAGCACCCGGGCCCGGGCGAGCACCAGCTCGCCGAGCGCGGTCGGTCGGGCGCCGCGCCGATCGCGCTCGAACAGCGGCCCGCCGAGGGTTCGTTCGATGCGCTGGAGCTGGGCGGTCAGTGCCGGCTGGGCCAGGCCGAGCGTCGAGGCGGCCTTGGTCACGCTCCCTGTCTCCGCGATGGCGCAGACCACCCGCAGGTGGCGCAACTCCAGGTCCATAGCGTGACGGTAGGGCCAGAGGGCGGCCGGCGGAAGTGGCCGGACGGATCAACGACCATGAACGTGTCTCGTGTCTCTCATTGCGATGGTGGCCCGTCCACCTCGCTGAGGCGGGTGTGCCGGCCGGCGAAGACGTCCCGGAACCTGTCGACCAGCCCCACCGCCGGCTCGACGATCCTATTCCACGGCGGGGTGTGTGGGACACCCGGATGCGGGCGGGTCGGCGCGGCCTCCTCGGCGATCTCCAGCCGGTTGCCGAGCCGGATCAGCTCCTCCTCGGTCGCGGCGTCGCACAGCTGCTGCACCAGGGCGTCGACGGCCACCACATGTGCTTCGACCAGGCGAGCGAGCATGGTGAGGCGGTCGTCGGTCAGCCCACGCAACGCCATGAGCACGGCGGCGTCGCCCGCCAACACCTCACCGACCGGACCCTCGGCGTCGGGAAGGGCCTGGCGGACGGCGGGCAGCAGGTACTGCTCCTCCGCCGACATGTGGCGGGACAACGCGGCCACCAGAATCTCCCGACCGTGCGCCGGATCCGGGCCCGGCTCGACCAGCCGCCGGGCCAGGCCCAGCAACTGCTGGTGCTCCTCGGCTATGGTGGCGGCGATGCTGCGCCCGGCGGGCTGGTAGCCGTCGGCGGGGGTGGGCGGCAGTGGTGGCAGGTGGACGGACATGGTGCCCTCCTGGGCTGGCGGACGGCGCGACGACGCGACAGCGGGGTCGGGCGCGGCTATATCCGCACCTGCCCGAACCGAAACTCTAGGCTGATATGAAGGCACGATGACCAGCGACCTCCACGCCGCCTTCCCCGCGCCCACCGACGAGGTCGTCGGCCTGTGCCGGGACCTGCTGCGCATCGACACCACGAACACGGGCGACAACACCACCAGCACCGGGGAACGCCGGGCCGCCGAGTACGTCGCGGAGAAGCTGGCCGATGTCGGCATCGAACCGGTGCTCCACGAGTCGGCGCCAGGACGGGCCAATGTGATCGCCCGGATCCCCGGCACCGATCCCGGTCGTGGCGCGCTGCTCGTGCACGGGCACCTGGACGTGGTGCCCGCCGACGCCGACGAGTGGTCGGTGCACCCGTTCTCCGGTGAACTGCGTGACGGCTACCTGTGGGGCCGGGGCGCCATCGACATGAAGGACTTCGACGCGATGGTTCTCGCGGTGGTGCGGCACTGGCAGCGCACAGGCGTTCGGCCGCCGCGGGACATCGTGCTCGCGTACACCGCGGACGAGGAGGCGGGCAGCGAGTACGGCGCACACTTCCTGGCCACCCGGCACCGGGACCTCTTCGACGGTTGCACCGAGGGAATCGGTGAGGTCGGCGGCTTCTCGTACACGGTGGACCCCTCGCGGCGGCTCTACCTGATCGAAACCGCGCAGAAGGGCATTGACTGGCTGCGGTTGCACGCCAGGGGCCGGCCCGGGCACGGCTCCATGCTGCACGACGACAACGCGGTCACCGCGCTCGCCGAGGCCGTGGCCCGGATCGGTCGGCACCGCTTCCCAGTGGTGGTTACCGACACCGTGCGTGCCTTCCTGGAGGAGGTCTCCGAGGTGCTCGACATCGAGCTGGATCCGGAGGACCCGGAGACCGCCATCGCCAAACTCGGCCCGATCGCCAACATCATCGGTGCCACGATCCGCAACACCGCCAACCCGACCCGGCTCGCCGCCGGGTACAAGGACAACGTCATCCCCGGCCGGGCCAGCGCCACCATCGACTGCCGCAGCCTGCCCGGGCAGTCGGAGCTGTTGGAGCGGCAGTTGCGCGAACTCGTCGGCCCGGACATCGACATCGAGTACGTCCAGCGTCAGCCGGCGCTGGAAACCACTTTCGACGGTGACCTGGTCGAGGCGATGTCCGCGGCGCTGCGGGCCGAGGATCCGGGAGCCCGGCCGGTGCCGTACATGCTCTCCGGCGGTACCGACGCCAAGGCCTTCTCGCAGCTGGGTATCCGTTGCTTCGGCTTCGCTCCGCTTCGGCTGCCGGCCGACCTGAACTTCTCGGCGCTGTTCCACGGCATCGACGAGCGGGTTCCGGTGGACGGACTACAGTTCGGCGTGCGGGTTCTCGACCGGTTCCTGCGCACCTGCTAGCCGGCGTCCGTTGGACGCCCTACCTGCTCGTCCGCGTCCGTTGGACGCGGCATCGTGGAATCTTTTCCTGAAGGGGACGCCTCACATGACCGACCAGCACGGTGAGCTGGACGCCGCCCTCGAGCGCGTGATCGAAGCGGCCCGCCACCACCTGGCCGCCGTTCGCGCCGCGCAGGGCCGGATCGACGACGACGACGTCTGGCAGGCGTACGTCGCGCTCAACAACGCGTCGTTCGCCTACGACGAGCAACTCATGGACGCCTTCGGCGAGGTCACTCCGTGGGACGTGGAGTCGATCGATCCGGACGAGGCCGACCAGCGTTTCGCCGGTGCCGAAGGAGTCGAGGCGACCGACCCGCATCCCCAGGTGATCTCGGTACGCCAGCGGCGCGACTATCGGGTGCCGAGCGTTTCCGCGCTGATCCGGATCGCCGGGGCGGCCCGTCGCGAGGGCGTCCCGGCCGAGGAGGAGGTGCCGCCGGTGGAGGGCGTCGGTGAGGCGGTGCTGGAGCTGCTGCAGAGCGGTGACGGCTCGCTCGGTGCGCTCGACGTGCCGGAGTTGGAGCCGCTCGACGGCGTGGTGATGGTCAGCGAGGTCGGTACCCCGGTCGACCTGGAGTCGTTCGCCGACGACGACCCGGTAGGGCCGTTCCAGCCGGCGGCCGACGATCGGCTCGTCGGCCGCCTCGACGAGCATCCCTTCCTTGAACTCGACGACGAGCACGACCACGCGCGCTGACCGTTGCGTCGGACGGTCCGCGTCACCTCGCCAGTGGGCAGTGCTGTCGCTGGCCGGCCTGTCGAGTCGATGGCGCAGACGGATCAGCCTCCCGGACGGGATCGGGGCACCCGGTCCCGTCCGGGACGCCTACCGCCGGGCCCGCGCGGGTGCCCTCCTGCGCGGTGGCCCTCGGGCCTGCGCGTGGCGACCTCGGGCGGCGACCGCACGAACGGTTCAGCTCGACAGCGCCGTGGGGGCACCGACGCCGCGCCGCCGACCGGCACCCGCCGCCGTTCAGTACGACAGGCCGGGCTGGGGTTGGGTGACCCGCCGACGGCGCAGCACCACCTGGCGCGTGCCGTCGCGGAACAGCCGCACCCGGGCCAGTTCCCATCCGGAGAATTCCGCCTGGATCGCCAGCTGTGCCGCGGCGGTCAACCGGTCGACATCCGGCGGCAAGCGCAGCGGCGCGTATTCGTAGTCCATGCGAACCATGCTGCCCAGCCCGGCCCGCCGCGCGCCACCCTCCACCGGGTGACGGCTCAGCCGTCGCGCTCGGGGTAGCCGAACTCCAGCGCCGACACGTCGTCCAATGCCGTGGTGATCTCCTCGGGCAGGGACATCCGTTCGACCTGGAGCGCTCCGAGTAGTTGCCCCGAGGTGCGGGCGCCGAGGATTGGCGCGGTCACCCCCGGCCGGTCCCGGATCCAGGCCAGCGCCACCTCCAGCGAGGAAACCCCGAGGCCGCTCGCGGCGGTGGCGACCGCCTCCACGATGCTGGAGCAACGCGGATCAAGATAGGTGGCGACAAACCGTTCGAAGTGCGGCGACACTGCTCGGGAATCCGCCGGCCGACCATGCCGGTACTTGCCGGTGAGTACCCCGCGGCCCAACGGCGACCAGGGCAGCACGCCCAGTCCGAGGGCGTCGCAGGTCGGTAGCACCTCCCGCTCCACGCCGCGCTCCAGCAGCGAGTACTCCACCTGCGCGGCCACCACCGGGGCACGCCCCGGCCACGCGGCCTGCCAGGCCGCCGCCCAGGCAGTCTGCCAGCCGGAGAAGTTCGACACACCGACGTAGCGCACCCGGCCGCTCGCCACCGCGTGATCCAGCGCGGCCAGGGTCTCCTCCAACGGGGTCTGCGGATCGTAGCCGTGCACCTGGAACAGGTCGACGTGGTCGGTGCCGAGTCGCCGCAGCGAGGCGTCCAGCGTCCGCAGCAGGTGCCCCCGGGAACCGTCCCGGCGTCGGCCGCCACCCGGCCGCAGCCCCGCTTTCGTCGCGATCAGCAGATCTTCGCGGGGAACCAGGGTGTCAAGCAGCGAGCCGATCACCGACTCGGCATCACCGTCGCCGTACACGTCAGCGGTGTCGATGAGGTTGCCGCCCGCGTCGAGATAGCTCTTCAGTTGGGCGGCCGCGTCGTCGGCGTCGGTGTCCCGGCCCCAGGTCATGGTGCCGAGCGCGAGCCGGGATACCGCCAGCCCGCTTCGGCCGAGCGGTCGCTGCTGCATGGGTGAACCTTATTTCGAACCAGGGCCGGACCGATATCCTCGCTCCCGTCGAGTCTGCCTGCCGGTTCGTGCTTCCGCTCGTCTAGTTTGTCGCCTCGGGTGTACCGGTGCGAAGGCTCCGGCGCGGCCTGTGCGCCGCGATTCGGGTGAGCCGGTGATCGTCCCTGCCACCGGCATTGCGTAACCTGATGCGACTGCGGATGGGGGAGGACTCTGTGCGACTCGGGCTAAGCCTCGGATATCAGACAGCGTGGAGCACGCCGGCCGACCATCTGGCCCTGGCACAGGAGGCGGACCGGCTCGGCTACTCGGTGGTGTGGGCTGCGGAGGCCTACGGCTCCGACTCGCCGAGCATGCTCGCCTGGATGGCCGGACAGACCGAGCGGATCGACATCGGCAGCGCGGTGATGCAGATCCCTGCTCGGACGCCCGCGATGACCGCGATGACCGCGGCGACCCTCGACGCGCTTTCCGGGGGGCGGTTCCGGCTCGGCCTGGGCGTGTCCGGACCGCAGGTGTCCGAGGGGTGGCACGGCGTACGCTTCGGCAAGCCCCTGGCGCGCACCCGGGAGTACGTGGACATCGTCAAGATGGCGGTGGCCCGCAAGGAGGTCGCCTACGACGGCGAGTTCTACACCCTGCCGCTGCCCGATGGCCCCGGCAAGGCGCTGCGGCTGGGCTTCCACCCGCCCCGCGAGCACATTCCGATCTACCTTGCCGCGGTGGGCCCGAAGAACCTGGAGTTGGCCGGCGAGATAGCCGATGGCTGGCTTGCCGTCTTCTACGCCCCCGAGTTCGCCGAGGATCACCTCGCGGCGGTACGCGCCGGCCGGGCGAAGGCCGGCAGGGAACTGGCCGGCTTCGACGTGGTGCCGTCCGTGCCGGTCGTCGTCGGCGACGACCTTGACTCCTGCGCGGCGCTGGTGCGCTGGTACGCGGCCCTCTACATGGGCGGCATGGGTAGCCGGCAGCAGAACTTCTACAACCAGTTGGCCACCCGGATGGGTTACGGCGATGCCGCCCGTGAGGTGCAGGACCTCTACCTGGCCAAGCGGCAACGTGACGCCGCCGCCGCCGTGCCGATGGAGTTCATCGACCGTACCTCGCTGCTCGGCCCCAAGGAGCGCATCGCCGAGCGGATGCGCGAGTTCGCCGAGTCTGGCGTCACCACCCTCTCGGTGACCCTCTTCGTCGCCGACCGCGACACCGGTGTGCGAATCCTGCGCACCGTGGCCGAGGCGCTGGACCTTGCGGGAGTTGGGGAGTGACCTGGGTCGAAGCCATCGTCTTGGGCATCGTCCAGGGCCTGACCGAGTTCCTCCCGGTCAGTTCGTCGGGTCACCTGCGGATCACGTCGGCCATCTTCTTCGACCAGGACGCCGGAGCGTCCTTCACCGCGGTCACCCAGCTGGGTACCGAGGCGGCGGTCCTGCTGTACTTCGCCAAGGACATCTGGCGGATCGGCCGGACCTGGACCGTCGGAATATGGGACAAATCGGTCCGCTCCAGCCTCGACTACCGGATGGGCTGGTACGTGATCATCGGGTCGATCCCGATCGGAGCGCTCGGTTTCCTGTTCAAGGATCAGATTCGGGAGGCGGCCCGCAACCTGTGGGTGGTGGCCACCACCCTGATCGTCTTCGCCTTCGTGCTCGCATTCGCCGAGTACTGGGGCCGGCAGACCCGTACGCTGCGGGACTTCCGGATGCGCGACGGCGTGGTGATGGGTTTCGCCCAGGCGTTGGCGTTGATCCCCGGCGTGTCCCGCTCCGGCGCGACGCTGACCTTCGGGCTGTTTCTGAGTCTCACCCGGGAGACAGCGGCCCGCTACTCGTTCCTGTTGGCCATCCCCGCCGTGGTGATGTCCGGGGTGTTCAGCCTGGGCGACGTATTCGAGCCGGCGGCGCCCGGCACCTCGGTACCCACCGGCGCGCAGATGGTCGTCGCCACGCTCATCGCGTTCGCCGTCGGGTACGCCGCCATCGCCTGGCTGCTGCGCTACGTCGCGCACCACACCCTCTACGTCTTCGTGCTCTACCGGGTCGCGGTCGGCACCCTCGTCTTCGGGTTCCTGCTGACCGGCACCATCAGCGCCACCTGAGGTGCAAGGACGAAACACCGCTGGCCGGCACCCACGGGTGCCGGCCAGCGATGTTTCTGTTTCCCCGTGCGAGGAAGGTCTCTCAGCGGGGGTGCTCGGGTCAGCTGTTCCAGTGCTCGGCGACCAGGTCGGCGGCCTGCTGCTCCCACTGGGCGTAG
>NZ_JBHMIS010000050.1:0-18501 GCF_048060415.1 Micromonospora sp. LOL_024 | reverse complement strand
CGCGACCTCGGGATCACCGCCGCCCTGAACTGGTCCGCCGCCGAACTCGACCTGCCCACCCCGGCTGACTCCGGCTACGAAAGCGCAGGCCACGGCATCAAAACCCCGGTCAAGCAGCCCACTGACGGCCACCGCCTCGCACCCGACAACCGCGCCTACAACCGACTACTACGCGGCCTACGTTGGCAAGGAGAACGCGGCTTCGCGATCCTGATCGGACGCTGGAAGACGCTACGCCATACAACCGTCAGCCCACGCAGAATCGGCGACATCATCGCCGCAGCCCTGCACCTGACCCACTTCGAATACAAATACCTACCGGAAAGTCGCTGAGATCACTTCACTGGCTTAGCGGCCAGGAAGTCGGAGCCGTCGACTCGTCTTTAGCGATCGCAACCCGAAACATTATGGATCTTTACCGGATTGCTAAGCGACGGATGCCTGACGCCTCCGCCGAGTGGTTGTGGAAACGGCTGGTCGCGGACGGCGAGGATCCGACGTACGCGCGCCTGATCGTCGCCGCGATCGCGCAGCAGCCGGATACGAATACAATCGTCGAAGATGCCGCGCGTTCCATGCTAGGCGCTTGGAAGCAGGAGCATCTGGCTGAACTCGCGCGGATCGGTCGTAGCGCCCAGGAGGATTTTCTGTCGGTTTTCACGGAATCTAGCCGCTCAGAGGAGATCACGACCGTCGAGCCACAGCCGACGACTATCGCTGAGTCGGATGTGACCTGGGATAAGCACCTCCTCGCTGCTGATGAGGGGCAGCGGACATCTTCGGGGGCCTATCCATTTGACCCAAAGAATTCGTGGGAGATGCGCGTCCTCAAGGCGGAGGTAGATCGCAACGATACGGTTGGCTGGTATCGAAACCCGACCGGCGGTCGCTACGCGGTCGCTATTGCTTATGGTGACCCAGGGGTCCAGCGCGTCTTTTACCCGGATTTCCTTGTTTTCACTCGAGGACCGGAAGGGTCCATCCAAACAGGGATTGTCGACCCGCACCGGCCCGACCTTGATGACACGTTGGATAAGTGGACAGCACTCGGCGCATTTGCTGCTGTGCACCCGGATCGCATTGCTCGTGCTTGGGCAGTGATCAACGGGGACGGCGACAGTCTGCTATTCCTAGACCTTGCTTCCAGCGCTGGCCGTGTCGCCCTCGAACAGGCCGCCACGGCCGGCGGTGGCGAACAGGCCATTAGAGCAGCTTTTCGCTCTGCCGGCGGGCGGTACAACTAAGCGGCGAGGCGGCCCAGCTTTCTTACTACCATCCCGATGCTCCAGGGAGGTCAAGAGGCGCGGGGCTGCGTGGCCGGTAAGCAGGGCAGTGCAGGCGTCGCGGACGATGTTGTGTGCCTTGCTTGCCGGGATGATATGAGAGTGTGTATCGGAATTTTGCTTAGACAGCGGTGCCGTGCTCGGCGTACGTGGAGCCGCCGTTGCTGTGCGCGGTGATCGCGGCGCGGACCCTGCGAGCGAGGCGGGGCGGGGAGTGCTGTTCCAAGTCGTCGGCGGGCACGTAGCGGCACTCGGCCACTTCTCCGTCTGCAAAGCGAATGCTGTGTTCCTGCGTCGTGCTGAATGCTCCGCCGTCGAAGATGAAGAGAAGCTTGTCGCCTTCGTTGTCGGCGGGCGCCCAGTCCACGACCAACATCCGGCCGATTGGGGTGGTGAGGCCGAGTTCTTCTTCGACTTCGCGTACGCACGCGGCTCGGGGTGATTCGCCGGGTTCGACGTAGCCGCCGGGGATGTCCCAGTGGTTCTTGTAGCTGGGGCGTACGAGGAGCACGTGGCCTTCGTCGTTGAAGAAGAGGGCGCCTGCGGCGACGCGTGGGGTTGCCATGGGTGGCATCTCGTTGGCCGTCACCAGGGCAGCGTAGACGGGCTGGGGTCAGTCGAGCACCTTGAGCCGGCGGGCGAGGCTGACCAGTTCGGTGGAGGGTTTGCCGCGTTGCCGGCGTACCCAGGTGAGAGCGAGTTGGCGGCTGAGGAAGTGGTGGCGGACCTGTTCGGGTGCCATCTGTTCGGCGTCGAGCAGCATGGCTTGTGCGTCGTCGACCCGGTTCCACGAGCTGTACGCGCGGGCGACCTCCAGGGCGTGCCGGACTCGGCGTTCCATGGGTAGGCCGGTGGTGTCGACGCGGGGGCCGAGGTCGATGGCGACTTGCAGGTCTCCCAGCTCGGCGGCGGTGGCGACGCGGTGGATGGCCACGTTGGTCGGGCCGAACGCGGTCCACAGGTGGTTGGCGTCGGCACCGAGTTTGCCGGCGGCCTGGTCGGCTGCGGCGAGGAAGGTGCGGGTGGTGGCGGCGTCGTTGGCGCGTGCGGCGGCCATACAGCCGGACAGGAACAGGGTGCCGTAGACGGACAGCAACGCAAGCGTGGCCTGGCTGAGGTGGGGTTCCAGGTAGCCGGCGGCGTCTTCGGTGAGGCGTACGGCGTCGGTGTAGCGGCCGGTGGCGTGCAGGGCGTGGCCGACGGATCGGAACAGGGAGCCGGTGATGAGCGGGTCACCGGTCGGGCGGACGGCGGACAGACCGCGGTCGGCGGCGATCCAGGCGAGGTCGCTCTCTCCGAGTTTCGTGAGCTGCGTGGCCGCGAGCTGGTAGGCCAGGCCGAGGAGTCGGCGGGCGTCGTCTTGGTCGTCGCCGTCGTGGTGGTCGGCGGCGTCTTGGGCGCGGTGGAGCAGGTCGGGTAGGCGGCTGGTGACGTACCCGAATCGGGAGTCCTGGTAGGCGTCCCAGAGTGCCCCGACTTCCTTCCTGAGCACGGCGATGCTGGGTGGTTCGGTGTCGGTGCCGCCGCCGAGTGGGGCGAGGGCGCGGTAGTTCATCAGGGCGGCGCGCAGCGCGGGCACGGTGTGGGTGCCGCTGTCGGTGGTCCAGTCGAGCAGGGCGGGTTCGCCGAGCAGGTCGCCGAGGGAGATGTCCAGGGCTTCGGCGAGGGACTTGATGACGGACAGGCGGTCCAGGTCGATCCGGTTGTTCTCGACTTTGCCGAGCCAGTCGGCGGTACGGCCGATGAGTCCAGCGAGGACTTCTTGCGACAGGCCGCGTCGACGGCGGTACCAGGCGACGCGTTCGCCGATGGTCAGGGTGGTGGTGGTCCCGCGCATGGGTTCACTGTCTCCCCTCGGTCGGCGGCGACCCCGGAAGGTTTTTCCGGGTCGTCGGCTGGTTCGTGCCACAGCCTGTGTGCATGACGGGGCTGAACGTATCGACCAACTGCCAATCCTGCTCCGGCGCGGGCTGGAAGTACACCCTCGCCCGTACCCAGGTCCGGACGCTCGGCCGAGCAGCGGAGCACGCGCCCGCTGGCCCGGCGGTCCTGCCTGGACTGTGCGGGGTCCGGTCGTTCGGTGTCCTGCTGAGGCTGGCCCGGGGTGGGTGCTGGCATGGGACCGCGACCCGAACGACGGTCCCGACTGAGCCCGCCCGCCTCGGTGCCTCGCAGGCAGCAACCCCTCCCGCCGGGCGCACCGAATCCGGGTGACTTGGTGCTGTTGGACGGTCGGGCGTCGGTGCAGTTCGGCGGTGACCGGGCGCTGTGGCTGCGGGTGTCCTCGATCAGCGACCGGCCGGCGTATGACGGCTGGATCTGGCTCGCGGGTTACGCGATCAACCCGACCACCGGGGAGGCGTTGGCGCGGCGGGAGGTCTTTTCGCGGATCGCCGGCCTTCAGATCAACCCTCAACTACCCGCCGGTCCGTCGGGAACGGCACGGCAGACGACGAGGAGACGTGGTGTTTGACCTACGGGTACGACTCGGCGCCGTGCTGTACATCGACGCTGCCGACCGCTACCGCCCTACCGACGGGCCAATGACGTTGCGAGTCACCGGGGTTCGCCTGGTGCTCAACCGGCCGGAGCGGGAGCAGTGGATCTGGGTCGAGGGCACCAAGGTCACCCCAAGCCACCAACACGGCGAACGCACCCAAGTCCTCGTACCGACCCGACTGTTCGCAACGAAGAGTGCAGCCCAGTGACCACGTATCTGTCGGGAGCGGTGCGGGATCAGTTGCGGGCCGCGCAGTCGCAGCTTGACCGACACACCCCGACGAGCGCAGACGGGCAGTGTCCGGCCTGCGGGGTGGAGGGTCCGTGTCCGCAGCGGCGGGCAGCATTGCGGGTGTTCGGCCGGTACGGCTGTCTGCCTCGGCGGTGGCCGGGCGCGACCCGTCCGGAACGGGTGCAGGCGGCGTCGTCGTGGTCGGGGTGGTTGGACGCTGCGGTGGAGGGCGTGACAGCCGAACGGCTGAGCTGACTTGTTCTGTCATGCAAACAACTCATAAGCTGCTGTGATACATGCAGCGTTCATAGGTGGGGTGCCTGCGATGGCGTACGAGATTCCGACGCCGAAATACCTGCGCGTGTTGAATACGCTGCGCAAGCGCATCGAGGACGGCGACTACGCGCCCGGTGCGGCGCTGCCGTCGGAGAACCAGCTCTGCACGGAGTTCGGGGTGTCCCGGCCGACGGTGCTCAAGGCGCTGGGCATCCTCAAGCAGGACGGCTGGATCGAGTCCCAGCAGGGCAAAGGCAGCTTCGTACGCGGCCGACCCGCCGCCGGCCGCACCTCCCCGGACTATGCCCGCGACGCCGTCGAGCTGGACGAGACCGGCGACACCGAGATCCTGCACGTCGGCCCCGTCCTCGCCACGCCCCGCATCGCGGCCGAGTTGAAGATCCCCGAAGGTACGCCGGTCTACGAACGCCGCCGCCGCACCGTCACCGAGGTCGGCCCGGTCGACCTGATCGCCACCTTCGTGCCAGTAGACATCGCCGTTGGCACCGACATCACCAAGCCGGACCCGATACCGGGTGGCCTGCTCGACCTCATCGCCCGCCAAAAGGGCCTACGGGCCGACTACGCCACCGAACGCATGACCGCCCGCCGCGTCAGCCCCGACGAGGCTGACGCCCTGGACGTGCCGGCCGACGAGTCGGTGATGAGCGTCGTCATCACCGTGCACCAAGCCTCCGGCGAGGCCATCATGACCTCGGTCCTGGTCATGCCCGGCAGCCGCCACGAGGTCGAAGACACCTACGCCGTGTCCTGACTGGATCAGCTTCTAGATCGCCGTAAAATCCTCGTCATCGTCGTCTGGCGGCAGCGGCGCTTGCCACCAGAGGTCGATGAGGAACATCTGCGCGTCGTCACGCCCGCGTCGGTGGACCCGGACGCCATAGACCCCGGCCCCTTGCGGGAGCGCGATCTCTGCCGCCGCTCCGGCGGTGATCTGTTCAACCAGCAGTTCTCGGGTGGGGCAGTGTACCTGAAGCTGTCGACGCCCGTCCCACGAACCACAATCGGGCTCGGGCTCACCGCTCCATATCCGTAGCTCAAGGTTCACCCTCAGCGGGTCCGAAGGCGCTCGCACGGTGACCTGGTATGTGGACGCGCCGGCTATCTGATCCTGTGAATCTCGGTATGACTCGCCGTCGTCGCCGGCATCACACCATGCGTCCCGTAGGACGAAGTGGCCATAAAGGATGCTTACCGCAGTTCGATGAACGGCGAGAGGTTCCATGCCTCACAGGCTGGCACCATCGCCCGACACTCCTATGTGAACGCATCTCGCCCGAACCCTTGCTTGTGCTTACAAGCTGACGTAGCTTGTAAGCTCAACCGGTTGTCAGGGAGACGGCTGGTGAAGCTAGGAGGCTGCCCACGTGGTTCCGATGACGTTGAAGGTGCCGGTGCCGTCCGAGTACGTCTTCCCTGCCGGGGCGCTGTGCCTCGGTGTGTCGCCGCAGATCGATTTTGAGCGGCGTGGTGAGGCGGACAACCAGGCGCGGGACAAGGAGACCGGGGAGCGGGTGTGGGTGGTGCGGGTGATGGACCTGGACCCGGAGGCCGGGAAGTTCGGCCGGTCGACTGAGGTGAAGGTGAAGGTGGTGGCGGCGCAGCAGCCGGTGCCGCCGCCGTCCACGGTGCCGGGTTACCCGCCGGCGGTGGAGTTCGAGGGCCTGACGTTGACCCCGTACGTGGATTCGCAGCGGTGCAAGCCGGGCCGTTCGTCGGGTGACTGCCGGTCGCGGATGGCGTATTCGCTGCGGGCGTCGGCGGTCCGTCCGGCGTCGTCGGTGCCGGGTTCGGTGGCCGCCTGAGTTCTGTTTGGCGCGCGGGGCGGGTCGTTTCCCCGCCAAGAGTCCCGGCCCGTCCCCGCGCTCACCTCATCCCTCGTCTGATGAAGGAGGGCGTGATGCCCACCGTAGTTCACCCCGCCCTGATCGCACTCGTGCCGCTGCTGGCCGGCGCGCTGCTGCTCGTAGCCCGGACACGCCTTGCCGACCTGCGGCATGTGCTGCGAGAGGTGGAAGCGGCGCTGCGGTCACTGCTGCGAATGCCGCCGGCTTCCGGCCTGGTCTACGCGATCCGCTGCCCGCGCTGCCGCCGGTGGGTGAAGCCGCGCCGGTTCGACCTGCGGCGCATGTCGTGCCGCTCGTGCATCGCCACGCTCGGCCGTGGCCGGCGTGGTCAGGGCGGTGACGTGTGCCTCTGATCAACGTCATTCCGGGGGACAAGATCCCCGTTGCGCCGATGAATGTGCGTCTTCCCGCGTGGCGGGTGCCGGGTTGGCTGCTGGTGTTCTGGTGGCTGGCCCGGGGCCTTGCCCGCCTCACCGTTCTCGCTATTCGCTACTGGTGGCTCACCACTCCCACCGTGCTCGCGCTGTGGATCCGGGCGGAGTTCGGTGGCCTGACCCTGGCCGCTGTCGCCGCGACGGTTGCCGCTGGGTGTGTCGGGTGGTGGCGGTGGCATCCGGTGTCGTGGCTGCGGTTCGGCTGGTTCCCGCTCGTTGCCCGGGTTCGGGCGCTGGTGGTGTATCGGCCTCGGTGGGCGTCGGTGATGGCCACCTGCGGGCTGGCGACGGTGTTCGGTGGTGACCGCTACGTGCCCCGGCTGGTCAAGGTGCGCTGTGACCGGTGGGGCGATGAGCTGACCGTGCGCATGCTGCCGGGGCAGATCCCGGATGACTGGGGCCAGGCGGCGGAACGTCTCGCCTACGCGTTCCGCCAGCACACCGGGCAAGCCCGCTCCACCGACCGCCCTGATCGGGTGGTGGTCCGGTTCATGCGCCGCGACCCCCTCGCCCGTATCGTCGTGCCGCTGCCCGTGACGGACGTGCCCGACCTCGGCGGGCTGCCCCTCGGCGTACGGGAGGACGGAGAACCGTATCGGCTGCGGCTGGCCGGCTCACACGTCCTGATCGCCGGGGCGACGGGGGCGGGCAAGGGGTCGGTGTTGTGGTCGCTCATCCGGTCCCTGGCCGGCGGCATTCGCTCCGGGCTGGTGGAGGTGTGGGCGTTCGACCCGAAGGGCGGCATGGAGTTGGCGGCCGGGGTGCCGTTGTTCGCCCGGTTCGCCTACGACGACCCCGACGGCATGGCCGGCGTCCTGGACGAGGCGGTCAAGCGGATGCGGTTGCGGGCGTCCCGGTTGCGGGGTGTGACGCGGCAGCATGTGCCGATGGTGGAGGAGCCGTTGCTGGTCCTGGTCATCGATGAGCTGGCCGCGTTGACCGCCTACATCACCGACCGGAAGGTCCGCGACCGGATCAAAGAATCCCTCGGGCTGCTGCTGTCGCAGGGCCGCGCGGTCGGGGTGCACGTGGTCGCCGCGCTCCAGGACCCGCGCAAAGACGTGCTGCCGTTCCGGGACCTGTTCCCAACCCGCATCGGCCTGCGGCTGACCGAGCCGGAGCAGGTGGACATGGTCCTCGGCGACGCCGCCCGCGACCGGGGCGCGCTCTGCGACCGGATCCCCGAAACGGCACCGGGGGTGGGTTTCGTCGTCCTCGACGGCGTCCGCGAACCCGTCCGGGTCCGCTTCGCCTACCTCACCGACGACGACATCCGCACCCTCGGCCACAACTACCGCCGCCTCGACCACACCGACAGCACCGACGAGCAGGGAGTGACGGCGTGAAGACCAACGCGCAACGGGCAGAGGGCGTGGTCCTGGTCCTCATCGTCCTCATCGTCGGTGGACTCGCCGGAGCCGCGTCGTTCACGCACGTGCACGACTGGACCATGGCCAATTCGCCCGCCGGTACCGGGGACTGGTTCGGCTGGGCCAACGCCGCCATCTCCGAACTCCTACCCCTCGCGGCGCTGCTGACCATCCGGCAACGCCGCCGCACCGGCGGCCCCATCGGCTACCCCATGTTCCTGCTCGTCTGCGCCGTCGCGCTCTCCCTCGCCGCGCAACTCGCCGTGGCCAAGCCGGGCCTGTCCGGGTTGCTACTGTCCGCCGTGCCCGCGCTGGCCTTCCTCGGCCTGTCCAAACTCGTCTTCTCCACCGCCCCCGTACCACTGGCCACCACGGCGGCCGACGACCAGACGGCCGGACGTGACGCGCCCTCAGTGCGGGTCAACGACCAAGCGGCGACCGTCGTGCGGGATGGCGACGAGGAGCAGTCTCGGCCGGTGATCCTGCGGCCCGTCCCGTCGATCGACCGCGAACGGCGTCCCGGGCTGGTGCCTGTCCCGGCGGCGGCGTTCACGTCCCGCAACGGCACCCCTGCCGGTCTGGAGGGTGACCGGTGAGTCAACTCGAACTGATCCCTACCGCGACCCCGGCCACCGACACTCAGGAGGTGGAGCGGCCTCGGCCGGGCTCCCGGGCGGACCGGATGCGCAAGCCGCTCGCCAAGGACGCGCTCAAGCAACTCGCCGGACAACGCGGCGTCTGCGTCCGCCCCCTGGCACTGCGTCGCACCGACACCGCCACCGGCGTGACCGAAGTGGTCGAGGTGCCCTGCGGGGCCACCCTCTCCGTTAAGTGCAAGCCGTGTGCGGAGCGGGGCCGGCGGCTGCGCATCCAGCAGATCCGGGAAGGCTGGCACCTCGCCGACGAACCCGCCGTGCGTCCCGACAAACCGGGAGAGGACGCGCTTGCGCTGGTGCGGGTGCGGGCGCACCTGGAGTTCGAGCGGGAAGCCGTCCAGTACCAGCCGATGACCCCGGACGAGCGGGTCGCACACCTGGCCGAGATTGACGCCGCCATCGCGGAACTGGACGAAGCGCTTGGCGAGACGAGCCTGCGCGGGCACCTCACCCCGAAAGACCGCGACGAACGACCACGCCGCAAACGGTCGACCCGCAGGCGGCAGGACTCACCCGACCTGCCCCGCCTGCCCGTCGACCCCCGCACAATCGGCCGGGCCTACTCCGGCAAGACCGGCAAGACCCACCGACCCTCCATGCTCGTCACCCTCACCCTCGGCACCCACGGGCCGGTGCACTCCCACCTACGGCGCGGCCCCTACGTCGCACCGTGCGAGTGCGGCCAGCGACACGGACCGCACGATGACGTGCTCGGCACGCCCGTCGACCCCATCAGCTATGACTACCGGCGGGCCGCTCTGGACGCGATCCACTTCGCCCGGGTGCTGGACCGGTGGTGGCAGAACGTGCGCCGGGCGGCAGGCTGGAACGTCCAGTACGCGGGCGCGGTCGAGCTGCAACGGCGGCTTGCGCCGCACGCGCACTTCGCGATCCGCGGCACCCTGCCCCGACGGCTGCTCAAGCAGATCGCCGCCGCGACCTATCACCAGGTGTGGTGGCCCTCGTTCACTGAGCCGGTTTACCGGGTGGACAAGCCGCCGGTCTGGGACGTCGACCGACAGGCATACGTCGACCCGAAAACGCGCGAGCCGCTGCCGACCTGGGGTGAAGCCCTCGACGCCCTGGAGGAACCCGACAGCCGGCCCGCCTACGTCGCCCGCCTCGGGCGGATCGACGCCCGGGGCATCGAGCAAGGCACGAAGGATGCGGAACGGTCCATCCGGTACGTGACCAAGTACGTGACCAAAGATCTGACCGACCAGGCACGGCCACGCTCTGACGCACAGAAGGCGCACTTCGACCGGCTGCACGCGGAGCTGTCCGTGCTGCCCTGCTCGCCGACGTGTGCGAACTGGCTGCTCTACGGCGTCCAGCCGGACGGCGTCAAGGCCGGCTTGACGCCGGGACGGTGTACCGGGAAGGTCCACCAACGCTCCACCCTCGGCTTCACCGGCCGCCGTGTCCTCGTCTCCCGACAGTGGTCCGGCAAAACCCTCGCCGACCACCGCGCCGACAACCGGGCATGGGTGCGAGCGATCCTCGCCGGCGGCATGGCCGACACCGAGGAGCACGACCAGGCGGCCGACGAGGCAGACGGGCCGAACCGGTACCGGTTCGAACTCGCCCGACCCGAAGACCCTGACGTGCCGCCGCTGGAGCACCGGCTCCTCCGCGCCATCTCGGCCCGCATTCGGTGGCGGGCAGACCTCGACACCGCACGGCAGCGAACATCCGGCGCTGTTTCGGCAACCGATCAACCCGCCGCGTTGGCGGCCTAAACCCCTGGAAGGAGCAACCGCATGGATGACGAGCTGTTGACCGCCGATGAGGTCGCCGCTCGCCTGAAGGCAACGCCGCGATTCGTCCGCCGGCTGGTGGCTGAGCGGCGGATCGCGTTCGTGAAGGTCGGCCGGTTGGTGCGCTTCGAGGCGTCCGCCGTGGCCGCGTACATCGAGACACACCGGGTGGTGCCGATGACCCGGGCGCAGCTGCGTGACTACCTGGGGGAGGTGGCCTGATGGCGGGCAACAAGGGCCGGCGGCGTTTCGGCAACGTGCGGCGGCTGCCGTCCGGGCGGTTCCAAGCTCGGTATGTCGGGCCGGACGGGTTGGAGCGGAAGGCGCCGCACACCTTCGAGACGGAGAGGCAGGCGGGCAAGTGGTTGACCGTCGTGGAGTCGGAGATCATCAAGGGGGAGTGGTCGGCTCCGGAGGCGGGCGAGATTAAGCTTGATTCGTACGGCCGGAAGTGGATCGCCGAACGGAAGCTCCAGCCGCGTAGCCGCGAGAACTACGAGGACCTGTTCCGGCTGCACGTCTGCCCGCACCTGGGCGCGCTCGCCCTGGGCGCGATCAAGCCGCAGACCATCCGTACCTGGCGGCGCACGCTGCTCGACGGTGGCACCACGGAACCGCAGGCGGTCAAGGCGTACTCGCTGCTGCGGGCGATCCTCAACACCGCCATGAAGGAGGACGAGTTGATTCGGCAGAACCCCTGCCGCATCCCGGGTTGTGACCGCTATCACACGCCGGAGCGGCCGGTGGCGACTGTCGCCCAGGTGCTCTCCCTCGCCGAGCGGATGCCGGCCCGGTTCTCCGCGCTGGTGATCGTGGCCGCGTTCTCCGGGCTGCGCTGGGGTGAGCTGGCGGCGCTGCGGCGTGCGGACGTGGACCTGACCGCCGGCACGGTCCGCGTCCCTCGCAAGCTGGCGGCGCTGCGTGGCCGGATGGAGTTCGGGCCGCCCAAGTCGGAGGCGGGCAACCGGGTGGTGACGCTGCCAGCTGCGGCGCGGACCGTGCTCGCTGCACACCTGGATGAGTACGTGGGGGAGGGGCCGGAGGCGCTGGTCTTCACCGGGGACAAGGGGGCGGTGTTGCGTTCCGGCAACTTCCGGCGGGCGGTCGACTGGGCGGCGGCGCTGCGGGCGGCTGGCATGCCGGCGGGGTTCCACTTCCACGACCTACGGCACACCGGCAACAACCTGGCGGCGGCGACCGGGGCCAGCACCCGGGACCTGATGCACCGGATGGGGCACGCCAGCATGCGGGCGGCGCTGATCTACCAGCACGCCAACAGTGAGCGCGATCGGGAGATCGCCGACGCTATGGATCGCCGCATCGCGAAGCAGGCTAAGCGCGCAGCGGGCAAGGCCAAGGCCAAGCAGAAGCCGACCAAGGGCAAGAAGACCACGCGGCCGGCACGCGAACCCGCCTCGGACGGCACGGCCGGCGCTACTGGCACGCCAATGGCACGCAAGATCAAAGAGAGCTGAAACGAGAACGGCCCAGGCTCGGCGATCATGCCGTTGACCTGGGCCGGTGTTGCTGGAGCGGGCGACGAGAATCGAACTCGCACCGTCAGTTTGGAAGACTGAAGCTCTGCCATTGAGCTACGCCCGCGTACGCCCGAACGAGGGGCGTGCCCGACAGCCTACCCAATGCCCGTGGCGCCCGCGCGTCCGTATCCGTGTGCCGCGCCGCTCATGATCCGCACAACGTCCGGGTGGGGCCATGCGGGGGCGGCGTCCCGGTGTCGCCGGTGTCCGTTTTGCAGACGTTCGGCGGGTTGGGTGCCGCCCCGGCAACCCGTTGTCGGACAGACGGCATAGACTGCTCGTCGCCACGGGGTGTGGCGCAGCTTGGTAGCGCACTCGCTTTGGGAGCGAGGGGCCGTGGGTTCAAATCCCGCCACCCCGACTGCCGCTCGCGGCCGGGTAGTTCCGGGCGCCGGTCGTCCCCGGTTCCGCCGCTGCGGCGGTGCACCGGGCGCTGCCGGTCCGCCGGGTCGGCTCGCCTACACTCGATGGGCCGAAAGTGCGCCCAGATTCAAACCGAGATCCGTCAAGGAGTACGCCTGTGAAGAGCACCGTCGAGACTCTGAGCCCGACGCGCGTGCGGCTCGCCATCGAGGTGCCGTTCGTCGAGCTCGAGCCGAGCCTCAAGAAGGCGTACCGGGAGATCGGCCAGCAGATCCAGATTCCTGGCTTCCGTAAGGGCAAGGTGCCGGCCGCGATCATCGACCAGCGGGTGGGCCGGGGCACCGTGCTCAACGAGGCGGTGCAGGAGGCCATCCCGCAGAACATCCTCTCGGCGGTGCGTGAGCATGACCTGAAGACCCTGGGTCGCCCCGAGGTGGAGATCACCGAGTTCAACGACGGTGACTCGCTCAACTTCACCGCCGAGGTCGACGTCCGGCCGGAGATCACCGTTCCCGAGCTGACCTCCGTCGAGGTGACTGTCGACGAGCTACAGGCGGACGACGGTGAGATCGACGAGCAGGTGAAGAACCTGCGTGAGCGGTTCGCCACCCTCAAAACCGTCGAGCGCGCCGCGGCAGAGGGCGACTACGTCCAGATCGATCTGCGCGCGACCGTCGACGGCGAGGAGGTGCCGGGCGGCTCGGCCAGCAACATCTCCCACGAGGTGGGCAGCAAGCAGCTCCTGCCGGGCCTGGACGAGGCGGTGGTGGGTCTCGCCGCCGGCGACGACACCACGTTCACCACGCAGCTCGTCGGCGGGGACTTCGCCGGCCGCGACGCCGACGTGGTGGTGACCGTGCGTACGGTCAAGGAGAAGGAGCTGCCGGCGCTGGACGACGACTTCGCCCAGCTCGCCAGCGAGTTTGACACCATCGAGGAGCTGCGTGGTGACCTGCGTGAGCGGGTCGTCCGGGGCAAGCGGGTCGAGCAGATCTACGCGGCCCGGGACAAGGCCCTCGAGCAGTTGGTCGAGGCGGCCGAGGTGCCGGCGCCGGAGGGCGTGATCCGCGACGAGGTGGAGAGCCGCAAGCAGGCGATGGTGGACCAGCTGGAGCGCATCGGCGCCTCCCTGGAGGACTACCTCGCCGCCGAGGAGAAGACCGAGGAGCAGATCGACACCGAGCTGACCGAGGCCGCCACCCAGGGGGTCAAGGTCCAGCTACTGCTCGACACGCTCGCCGACGCCGAGGACGTGCAGGTCTCCGACGACGAGTTCGGTCACGAGATCGTCCACCGCGCCCAGCGCGCCGGCATGGCCCCCCAGCAGTACTACGACCAGCTGGTCCGGTCCGGTGCGGCCGGCGCGGTCTTCGGCGACGTCCGCCGGGGCAAGGCGCTGTCGACCGTCATGGAGCGCATCACGATCAAGGACGCGGCCGGCGACGTGGTCACGCTTGACGCGCTGCGCGAGGCCAGCGAGCAGGAGCACTCGCACGAGGACTGATCACGGGGTGGAGGGCCACCGTCCGCCGGTTGCGGTGGGTGGTGGCCCGATCCCGTTTTCGGGGTACGCCCGCGGTGCTGCGCTGAGAGCGAACAGAGCCCGGACCGGGACTCTGCCGGCCGACCCAGCGGTTAGTGTCGGACACGACGGTACGGAAAGCGAAGGGCTGCCATGACCGACATGCACATCCCAGCGAAGCCGATCCGGGCTATCGACGCCCGTGGCGGTGACACCATTGGCAACCTCGACGATTCGGTCTACAACCGGCTGCTCAAGGAGCGGATCATTTTCCTTGGCAGCGAGGTGACCGACCAGGTCGCCAACCGCATCTGCGCGCAGCTGCTGCTGCTCGCCGCGGAGGATCCGGACCGCGACATCAACCTCTGGATCAACTCGCCCGGTGGCTCGGTCTACTCCGGCATGGCCATCTACGACACGATGCAGTTCATCGACAACGACGTGTCGACCGTGGCGATGGGCATGGCCGCCTCAATGGGCCAGCTGCTGCTCTGTGCGGGCACCAAGGGCAAGCGTTACGCCCTCCCGCACGCCCGGATCATGATGCACCAGCCGTCCGGCGGCATGGGCGGCACCGCCGCCGACATCGCTATCCAGGCCGAGCAGATGCTGTACACCAAGCGGATGTTCCAGGAACGGGTCGCCTTCCACACCGGTCAGCAGCCGACGCAGATCGAGGCGGATTCGGACCGGGACCGTTGGTTCACCGCCCAGGAGGGCGTGGACTACGGCTTCATCGACAAGGTGATCACCGGGGCCGCCCAGGTTCCCGAGGGCGCCGGGACCCTGAGCTGATCGAGGAGCTGACGATGACCGACCTGAGCCTGCCGCCCCAGTTCGCGGCCGTGCACAACCGCTATGTCCTGCCGTCGTTCGTCGAGCGCACGTCGTACGGGGTCAAGGAGTCCAACCCGTACAACAAGCTCTTCGAGGACCGCATCATCTTCCTCGGTGTCCAGGTGGACGACGCGTCGGCCAACGACGTGATGGCCCAGCTGCTCACCCTGGAGGGGACGGATCCCGACCGGGACATCATCATGTACATCAACTCGCCGGGCGGCTCGTTCACCGCGATGACGGCTATCTACGACACCATGCAGTACGTCCGGCCGGACATCCAGACCGTGTGTCTGGGGCAGGCCGCGTCCGCCGCCGCGGTGCTGCTGGCCGCGGGCACCCCGGGCAAGCGGATGGCGCTGCCGAACTCGCGGATCATCATTCACCAGCCGGCCACGGAGGGCGGCTACGGGCAGGGCTCGGACATCGAGATCCAGGCCCGGGAGATTCTGCGGATGCGTACGCAGCTGGAGGAGATGCTCTCCCGGCACTGCGACCGGGCGGTCGACCTGGTGCGCAAGGACATCGACCGAGACAAGATCATGACTGCCGAGGAGGCCCGCGAGTACGGGCTGGTCGACACGATCCTCAGCAGCCGCAAGAAGGGCCTGCTGGCCGCCAACGCCGCCAGCTGACCAGTTTCGGGCAGAGGTCGGCCGGGCCGGTTACCGGCCGGCCTCTGACACACCCGATTTGGGGGTCGGAGAAACCTCCGCCAGCGGGTAACGTCGGTGCCGTACCGCTCAGCCGGGCGACCGGCGGGGCGAGAAGAAGACGGGCGGAGCGTCAGATGTCCGCAGGTCGTGGCCGGAGCTCCGGTCGATGAGTGCAGGGAGAACGTAGGTGGCACGGATCGGTGACGGCGGCGACCTACTCAAATGCTCCTTCTGCGGCAAGTCGCAGAAGCAGGTCAAGAAGCTCATCGCGGGCCCTGGGGTCTACATCTGCGACGAGTGCATCGATCTCTGTAACGAGATCATCGAAGAGGAGTTGGCCGAGTCCGGTGAGGTGAAGTGGGAAGAGCTTCCCAAGCCGATGGAGATCTGCCAGTTCCTCGACAACTACGTCGTCGGGCAGGAGCAGGCCAAGAAGGCCCTCGCCGTCGCGGTCTACAACCACTACAAGCGGATCCAGGCCGAGGCGGCCGGCGCGCCGGGCGCCGGCAACGACGGCGTCGAGCTGGCCAAGTCGAACATCCTCCTGCTCGGCCCGACCGGGTGCGGCAAGACCCATCTGGCGCAGACCCTGGCGCGGATGTTGAACGTGCCGTTCGCCATCGCCGACGCCACCGCCCTGACCGAGGCGGGCTACGTCGGTGAGGATGTGGAGAACATCCTCCTCAAGCTGATCCAGGCTGCCGACTACGACATCAAGCGGGCCGAGACCGGCATCATCTACATCGACGAGGTCGACAAGATCGCCCGGAAGTCGGAGAACCCGTCGATCACCCGGGACGTCTCCGGTGAGGGCGTCCAGCAGGCGCTGCTGAAGATGCTCGAAGGCACCGTGGCGAACGTGCCGCCGCAGGGCGGGCGTAAACACCCGCACCAGGAGTTCATCCAGATCGACACCACCAACGTGCTGTTCATCTGCGGTGGCGCCTTCGCCGGGCTCGACCAGATCATTGAGGCGCGTACGGGGCACGGCGGGACCGGTTTCGGTGCCCGTCTGCGCGCTGTCTCCGACCGCTCCACCGACGACATCTTCGGCCAGGTGATGCCGGAGGACATGCTGAAGTTCGGGTTGATCCCGGAGTTCATCGGCCGCCTCCCGGTGATCACCAGTGTGCGCAGCCTCGACCGACCCGCGTTGGTGCGGATCCTCACCGAGCCGCGCAACGCTCTCGTCCGGCAGTACCAGCGTCTGTTCGAGCTGGACGGCGTCGAGTTGGAGTTCGAGCGGCCGGCACTGGAGGCGATCGCCGACCAGGCCATGCTTCGCGGCACGGGTGCCCGCGGCCTGCGCGCCATCTTGGAAGAGGTCCTGCTCTCCGTGATGTACGAGGTGCCCAGCAACCCCGATGCCGCCCGGGTGCTCATCAGCCGTGAGGCGGTGCTGGAGAACGTGAACCCGACAATCGTGCCACGGGAGTTCACCGGGCGTCGTGCTCGGCGGGACCGCGAGGAGAAGTCGGCCTGACGCGGCTTCCCGCTGCGCGGGTCTGTCGTTCGCCCGTACGCTGGCCGTCATGCGTGTCGCCGTCTGCCAGCTGAATTCACGCGAGAACCGGAAGGCGAACCTCGCCGCGACGGGAGCCTTGATCGACCGCGCGGCGGATGCCGGCGCGGACCTGGTGCTCCTTCCGGAGTACGTCGACTATCTGGGGTCCGGTGCCGGTATGCCGGCGCCAGAGCCGGCCGACGGCGAGGTCGGGCGGTTCTTCGCCGCCGCCGCTCGACGGCGTTCCGTCTGGCTGATCGCCGGCTCTTTCCACGAGGCCGGCCCCGAGCCGGGGCGCACCTGGAACACCATGCTGGTCTTCGACCGCTCCGGCGCGCTCGCCGCCAGCTACCGCAAGATCCATCTGTACGACGTGGAGATCCCCGGGCGGGTCTCGTACCGGGAATCCGCCACGGTGGCACCGGGCGACCAACCGGTGGTGGTTGACGTCGAAGGGCTCCGGGTCGGGCTGTCCATTTGCTACGACCTGCGTTTTCCGGAGCTCTATCGCCACCTTGCCACCGCTGGTGGCGCACAACTGCTGGTGGTGCCAGCAGCCTTCATGATGCACACCGGCCGGGACCACTGGGAGGTCCTGCTGCGTGCCCGCGCGATCGAGAACCAGTGCTACGTCGCGGCGGCCGGGCAGACGGGAGACCACGAGCCTGGGCGGTCCTGTTACGGGCGGAGCATGGTGGTCGACCCGTGGGGGACGGTGCTGTCCCAGGTGCCCGACGGCCCCGGGTTCGCGGGGGCTGACATCGACCTGGCCCGTCTGGAGCGCATCCGCGCCGAGCTACCCAGTCTGGCCAACCGCCGGCTCTGACCTCCGTCAGTCCCAAACTAATCCTGAAGAAGGACGCCGACCAGCGCGAATCCGGCGATAGCGGCGGCGGTGATCAGGAGGGCCGTGCTCATCCTTGACGGACCCCGCCGCGCCAGCCGTTTGACGGAGACCAGAACCGCGAACAGCACGAACGCCCCGATGATCAACTGCCAGATCGGCAGCAGGAGACCGAGCAGCGCATCCTCGGCGAGGACCGGAACGGTGAGCCGGGATACGTCTTCCATACCAAACACTCTGGCACGTGGGCGCCGTCTGCGGCCGCACCGAGCCCATTGCCTGAACGCCAGGGCGGTCGGGCGGCCGCGGTCGTCGGCGACACGGGGCAGCCGCCGTTGGCACCGAAGGTGGCGGCGCCGATCGGCGGTGCTACCGGCAGGTCGCAGCCGACGCCGGCAGCCCATCGAAGCTCGATGATTTGCCTTATCCGGGGCGTCCGCGTAACTTTCTCTCTGCACGGGGGAGGTCGGGGCAAACCGGTCGACAACGGGCGCCGGAATCGCGAGGACGATGTCGTCGCGAGACTGTGACCGGGTGGTGCGAAGCATTCCACTGGATGGAGTTGCGATCGCGAAGCCAGCCGGGTAAGGTGCTGAAGCCGGCAGGAGCCGAGTGGGTCGCTGCGAGCAGTGATCGGCCGGTCTGTGGCGTCTCACGAAAGAAGCGACCGCCGTCAGGCGTGCGCCAACGTGAGACCGAGTTGTCTACGAAGAAGACCTGATTACTCAGGTTGACCTAGAAGAGCGACTCGGATAGGTTGGAGCGGTTGCCCCGGACGCGGTTTTGGTAAACGAAGTCGCGGATGGTGTGTGGTTGTTCTTTGAGAACTCAACAGGGTGCTTGATAAGCCAGTGCCAATTGT
>NZ_JBHMIS010000049.1:0-18570 GCF_048060415.1 Micromonospora sp. LOL_024 | reverse complement strand
CGAGGCGGTGACCGCGCTACGGCAGGCCCTCCACGCCACTCCCACCGACCACGCCCACCGCATCGGGTGCCTGTCCAACCTCGGCAACGCGCTACAGGTCAGATTCCAGCACTTCGGAATTGGTAGGGACCTGGACGAGGCGGTGACCGTCCTGCAGCAGGCCGCCGACGCCAGCCCGGCCGGCCATCCCTCCCGTCCTCTTTGCCTGTCCAACCTCGGCAACGCGTTACGGTCCCGTTACGACCGCACCGGCAGCGCTGCCGACCTCGACGAGGCCGTGCGGATCGGACGACAAGCGGTCGAAGCCGCCCCCACCGACCACCCGAACCGGGCAATCTACCTGACGAACCTCGCCATGGCCCTGTTCGGCCGATACGTCCAGGTCGAGGCCGACGCGGACCTGGACGAATCGATCGACATCGCGCGGCAAGCCGTCGACGCCACTCCCCGAGACCACCCTGACCGAGCGCTGCGGCTGTCCAACCTCAGCCTGTCGCTGGAGACCCGGCATGAACACACCGGAGTGAGCACCGACCTGGAGGAAGCGGTGGAAGTCGGGTGGGAAGCGGTCCAGGCCACCCCCGCCGGCCATCCGGACCGGGCACGAACCCTGTCGAACCTCGGCGCGGCGCTGCACACCCGGTTCACCCGAAGCGCCGACGCCACAGACCTGGACGGCGTCGTACAGGCGTGGGCACAGGCCTGCGCGTCGACTGCCGCGCCGGCCTCGATGCGGGTGGCGGCCGCGAGCCGCTGGGGGCGGGCCGTTGCGCGGGCGCGAGGCCCCGCCGCCGCCACCGAGGCGTACGCCGCCGGCATCGACCTGCTACCGCTGATGGCCTGGCGCGGCATCGATCATCCCGACCGGCAGCACCTCCTGGAAATCCACGCCGCCTCCCTGGCTCGCGACGGCGCCGCCTGCGCCGTCGACGCCGGTCGACTCGACCTCGCCGTCGAGTTGCTCGAACACGGCCGAGGCATGTTCTGGTCCCAGCTGCTCGGCACCCGCACTGACCTGACCGCACTTCAGCGGGCCGACCCCGACCTCGCCGAGCAACTCCACCGCTGCCGTGCTGTCCTCACGCGTCCCGTCCCGACCGGCGACCACCATTCGGCACCGTCCGGCGAAACGCGGCTACGAGCCGCACGGCGCTTCGAGGAACTTCTCGACCTCGTCCGCGCGCTGCCCCCGACCGAACACCTTCCCCACCCGGATCGGTTCCTCAGGCCCCCACCCGTCCACGCCCTGCTGCCCGAGCCCGGCCAGGACCCGACGGTGATCGTCAACCTGAGTCGATGGCGCTGCGACGCCCTCGTCCTCACCCACGGAGGCGTCGAACTGGTCGAACTGCCCGACGTGACCGAGAAGCAGGTCGTCACCGAGGCCAACCGATACCTCGACGCCCTGCACACCTTCGAAACCGGCCGTCGGGACAACACGGACCGGTTCATCCTCGAAATGGCGATCACTGCCACTTTGGAATGGCTGTGGGACCACATCACCCGCCCCATCCTCGACGCTCTCGGCCACGCCACCGTCCCCCGCGACCGATGGCCCCGACTGTGGTGGTGCCCCACCGGAGCCCTCACCGTGCTCCCCCTGCACGCCGCCGGCTACCACCACACCACGAACACCGTCCACGACCGGGTCATATCCTCCTACACTCCGACCCTGCGGGCACTGCACGAGGCACGCGTACGACCCGAGTCCACGCAACCGCGCGAGATCCTGGTCATCGCCATCCCCGAAACCCCCCGACGCGAGCCGCTCCGGGGCGCCAGCATCGAACAGGACCTGATCTGCGCGAGCTTCCCCGCAACCCATCGAACTCTCCTGACGGGCCCCCACGCCACCCACGACACGGTTCTCGCCGAAATCAGCCGGCACCGCTGGTTGCATGCCTCCTGCCACGGCACGCAGAACATGGCCGGCCCCACCGAGGGCGGCCTATTGCCGTACGACTGGGACACCGCCGGCCCGATCAGCGTCACCGACCTGACCGCCGCCCGCCACCTCGGAGGCGAATTCGCGTTCCTGTCCGCCTGCAAGACCGCGACGGGTGGGGCCACCACCCTCGACGAAGCGATCACCGTCGCCGCCGCCATGCAGCACGCCGGATGGCGACACGTGATCGGCACGCTATGGCGCGTCTGGGACGAATCCGCGGCCACCATCAGCCGTGAGGTCTACGCCCACCTGGTCCGAGACGGCCAGCTCGATCCCGCCCACGCCGCCTGGGCCCTGCACCGCGCCGTCCGCACACTACGCGACGACGCCCCCCACAGCCCCAGCATCTGGGCACCGTTCATCCATGCGGGCCCGTAGCGAAGCCACTCGGACGACGACCAGTCCGGAGCTCTCGCGGATGTGCAGGCGGGTGCCCGGCGCCCAGCCGAGCGTACGAATAATCGTCCGATCGGCGATACGACCACTGACATCGATTGCCGCCACGCCGTACACCATTGTGCCGGCGCCCGGCGTCGGCAGGACCGGCAGCGGCAACGGCGGCGGCGACGCGCTCCCCCGGGCTGCTGACGGTGGGACTTCTCCTGGTCAGCCAACCTCACGGGCGGGATGACCGGAGCCACAGAGCGATCAACCACGACTACCGCCCCGATCGATTCAGGGTCGGTCGAGGGCGTCGCTGCGCTGAGATGTGCGCGGTCAAACGCGCTTGACCACCGGTACGCGATACACAGCATGGATGCTGCAAACTGGTGTCCGAGGGGTGCCGTCGACCACGAATCCATGATTGTCGTTCGCGGCGAGCTGCGACTCACGCCCAGGTGACCCGACCGCTGGCGTCGGCGAGCAGGTCGAACGAGCTCACGAGCGCGCCCTGCTCTCGGCGGCGGCCGATGACGTACCACCGCGGTCCCGGTCGGCCGGATGGGCACTGGTGGCAGCGGTGGCCGTGCTCGCTGGCCTGGCCGCGGCGATCGCACGCGAGCGGCGCCCGTGAGTTCATGACCGGGAGCCGGGCGGGGCGTCGCGTCCCGGGGTGACCAGGCCACTCTCGTACGCGACCACCACGGCTTGTGCTCGGCTGGCGAGGCTAAGCTTGGTCATCGCCCGATGTAGGTGGGTCTTGACCGTCGCCTCGCTGACCACCAGTCCGCGTGCGATGTCGCCGTTGGTCATGCCGGTGCCGACCAGCCGCAGCACCTCGATCTCGCGAGCGGTGAGCCCCCGCAGGTCAGGTGGTGGCGTTTCGGGGAGGTGGGAGTCTCGGGTGTATGCCTCGATCAGGCGTCGGGTGACCGTGGGGGCGAAGAGCATGTCACCGGCCGCCACGGTCTGGATGGCCGCGATGAGGCGATCCGGTGGCGTGTCCTTGAGGAGAAATCCGCTGGCGCCGGCGCGCAGAGCGGCGTAGACGTACTCGTCCAGGTCGAACGTGGTCAGCACGAGGACCCGTGGACGGTGCGTCGCGTCGGCGAGGATGCGTTCGGTGGCGGTCACCCCGTTCAGGCGTGGCATCCGGATGTCCATCAGGATCACGTCGGGACGGCGAGCCTCCGCCTGGATCACCGCCGTCTGGCCGTCCTCGGCCTCACCGGCCACGGTGAGACCCGGTGCGGCATGGATCAACGCGGCCAGCCCGGCGCGAATCAGCACCTGGTCATCGACGACGAGCACGCTGGTCATGCACGGCCCTTCCCTGGCTCAGTCCACTCCGCTTCCGCGGCCGGCGTGGGTAACGTGAGCAAGACCTCGAATCCACCATGTGGCCGGCTGCCGGTGACGAGAGTTCCACCATAGACTCGGGCGCGTTCCCGCATACCGATTAGTCCGTGCCCGCGCTTGGCGTCGTCTTGTGATTCGGCCATGCCGCGACCCGCATCGCTTACCCGAACTACGAATCGGTCGGCAACGTAATGCAGAGTCACTGTGGCGCAGGTCGGGCCGGCGTGCCGCAGGACGTTGGTCAGGCACTCCTGGATCACGCGGTACGCGCACAGGTCAAGGCCGGCCGCGAGGGGGCGTGGCACGCCGACCACCACCACCTCGACCGGAACGCCCGCCCCGCGTACCCGCTCCACCAGCTCGTCGAGGCGGTCGATGCCCGGTGAGGGTTGGTAGGTCTCGCCGTCGGGCGCACCGTCGACCTCGTCCGCGTCGACGTGCAGCACCGCCAGCACCCGACGCATCTCCCGCAACGCCTCACCACTCGTCCGCAGGACCGTCTCCAGCGCGGTGCGCGAGGTTACCGGATCGGACTCGAGTACGTACCTGGCCAGCCCCGCCTGCACGGAGATGACCGACATGTGGTGCGCGACCACGTCATGCAGCTCTCGCGCGATGTGCACCCGCTCCTCAGTGACCGCACGGAGGGCCCGCTCCTCGCGGTCGCGGCGCAACCGCTCCGCGAGTACGGCGAGGCGCCGGTTGCGCTCTGCCAGTTGCTGGGCGCGGTTCCCGAAGTGCCATACGACAGCAGTCCAGACCACGCTCTGCGCCAAGGCAGCCCACGCGAAGCCGGTGCCGAGGGCGAGTCCACCGTATAGCCATACCGTGGCCACCACAACGGCGGCGATCACGCTTATCCGGGATGGCCGGTGGGCGGCCACCGTGTACAGCGCCAGCAGAGCTCCCGCGCTGTTCACCACCGGCCAGTAGCCGGCGGCGATATACCCCACCCAGAGTGTGCAGTACAGGAGCAGCACGGAGCTGGGAGCCCGCCGGCGCGCCACCAGAGTCGCGTTGACCAGGCATGTCAGTGCGTAACCCACGCCGTCGAGCCCGCGGAACTGCTCCGGCGGATCCTGCCGGCCGAGCACCAGGCTGACCGCGGCGGTCGCCCCCGCCAACGCCACATCTGCCAGCAGCGGATGCCGGTCCGACAGTTGCCTCAGGTGCGCCACCGCTCGCATGCCCGCGAAGGTTAACGGGGCGGGCGGCGGCGCCTACGACAAGGGTTTACCGGACGTGCTCTTTGTTCAACCACTGGTAGCAATACATCAATCGATGGATGGATGATGTGACACGGCATGATTTCGTACCTTCGTTCCCAGCCACAGCCACTCACCGGAGGAGGCGAGGATGGGACGACGCGGTCGGGCGACAGCACTTCCGTGGACCGGCTTGACCCTGACTGCCGCATTGTTGGCGTCCGGATGTTCGGGGACCGCCGTGGAGGCGGACCACTCCCATGGAGTCCCGGACCTGCCGCCACCCGGGGCAGCCACCTCAATTGTCCTGCCACTGGACGACTATGTGATCAGCCCCGAGGAGCAGGAGCGGGCGGATCGAGCCCAGGCGGCACTGGAGGTGTCGTGTCTGAGCCGGTTCGGCCTGACCTGGTCCGGGCCGGACGACTCGGATCTGTTGGCCGGCCGGGCGATACTCGCCGCAGGGCTGGCCGAGCGGTTTGGGCTCGTCGATGAGGCGCAGGCAGTCGCGCATGGCTACCACCCGCCGCCCTGGAGTGCACGGGGGTTGGTCGCCTCGCAAGAGCACGCTCACCACCACGAGCCTCCGGCGGGTGTGGCCGAGGTGCTGTTCGGACAAAAATCCACTATAGATGGCGATTCGGTGCCGGCGCAGGGGTGCCGGGGTGAGGCCTCTCGCCAACTTTCGGCCAACACCCGTCCGCTGGCCACCATTTCGCCTGTCACGCGCCTGGAGGCGGAGGCGGCGCGGGAGGCCGCCACCGATGACCGGGTTACCGCGATGTTCGACGCTTGGAGCGCCTGCATGGCGGAGGCCGGCTACCACTACTCGACACCGATGAGTGCCGCCCGGGACCAACAATGGCGCCGCGCCCCGAAACCGTCGTTTCAGGAGATCGCTGTGGCCGGAGCGGACGTCGCCTGCAAGACAGCGGTCGGCTATTTGGACACCATAGTGGAGGCCACCGCCGAGTCCCAGCGAACCCTCATTGAGTCTTACGTTGACGAGCTGGATCGGGTGAAGCAGTCGCTCACCGTCGGGGCGCACAACGTCACCATGGCTCTCAGCTCGCACGTCCCGTCCGACCAGGGGAGGTGGAGCCCAGCACATCGATGAAGGCCTGTCAATCGAAACTTGGAGCGGAGGAGACTATGCGACGCAGGATCATCGCACTACTAGCCGCAATCGGCATCGGCACAGCGGCTCTGTTGGCCGCACCGACCCCGGCGAGCGCCCACGGGGTGAGCCAGGGCAACGACTACGCCCGACATTCGTACAACGGTAGAGTCCTCACCATCTGTGACGCGGAAAACGACGGGCACCGGGTCTGGGCGGGGTACTACACCAGCGCGTCGTACTCGTACCAGATCGCACCTGTAATCTACGGCAGCGACACGTCGGGCGTGGACTGCACCAGGTACACACTCTCCCACGTGCTGACGAACCTCCGGGTCGTTGAGGACAAACCAGGCAGCAGCAGTAACTACTACGGGTCGTGGCATGGCTACCCGGTAGCGGGTACCTGACAAACTCCGGGCCAGGGCACTCACGGCAGCGCCGCTGATCATGGATGCCCTGGCCCGGCAGCATGCCGGGCGCGGCAGTATGGAGTTTGTGACCACCGATCCGCCTCTCCCGCTGCTCGGCCCAGCGGGCGTCGACCAGTTGCATCGGCGGAGACAAGTGCGCACCGGCCGGCAGATCCGTACCGGCAAACAGCGCCCCAGCACATCGAATCGATACAGTAGTATCGCCTGACGCTCGACATGAGCGCTCGCGGCGGCGAGCTCCGGCCGCAGGATACCCAGGTAATCAACTCTCTTGACGTTCCATTCCGCCTCAGCGATCTTCCGCCGAACATTCGCCGCGTAGTTAATACTCCAGCCGCACCTGGTGGAGTTGGAGTCTTTGCTGGTAGTGGGTTGTTCTAGTACCAACGCCGTTCAGTTAGCCTCGATCATTCGCGCTCGGCGTGTGTCGGGTTGATCCGGCGCCGGTCATCGTTGGGTGTCGATGGTTTGCCTGGGAGGGTGTGGTGTTGGGCCGTCTGTCGCGGCGGTGGGCGTTTCTCCTGGGTTCCTCCGGTCGTCGGGATTTGGGCTGTGGTGGGTCAGCCGGGTGCGGGGATGGCCGCGATCCGGTGGAACGCGGCGGTGATCTGCTCGGGCCAGGGCCAGGTGGTCGGGATGCGCAGGCGTCGGTGGCGTTGGCCTCGGATGAGGCGGGCGGCGGTGTGCAGGACCCGGCAGGGGCTTTGTGTAGTCGCCTGAGACTGCTTCTGACCTGGGATTTCGCAGGGTCGTCGGCCTGATTGGAGGGTGACGTAGGACGGGTGCGGTCCTTCGGTGATCATGGAGTTGCTGAGACAACATGACACCGAGAAGGACTACACCCGCGCATGTCATCATCGCTGATCGACGTGATCCGTCACCATGCCCCTGCCCTGCCCGGCTCCTCGACTGCTGGCGGTGAGGCGTTTGGCCTGTTGGAGGCCCTGGCGAGGGTTCCCGATCCGCGTGACCCGCGTGGTGTCCGGTACCCGCTGGCGAGCGTGCTCGCGGTTGCGGTGTGCGCGGTGATGGCCGGGGCTTGCACGTTCGCTGCGATCGTCGACTGGGTCGATGATCTCGATGCGCCGGCGTGGGGCCGGCTCGGGTTCACGGGTCGGGTGCCGGTGCTGACCACGGTGTGGCGGCTGCTGGTCCGCGTCGATGCCGAGACGTTGACGGTCCTCGAGCACCCTCGGACAGTCCGGGTTCGCGTCGGTAACCGCCACCCGGGCGTGACCTTCAGCGTGGTCAGCGCCCCGTGGAGAGGTTGAACCGCAGGTACCAGACCAGCGGACCGCCAGAACTATCACCTCAGGCAGGAACCGGAACCCGACGAACGCCGACGACGGCGGGGACCAGGACCGGACACGAGACGAGACGCGCACCTCTGCAGACCACACCAGGCATGTCGGAGACGATCACGATTCGATCAACACGACGGACCTCACACCAACTGATCATCACCCCCGTCGATCATGAGGTTTCGCGTAGGGTTCAACACATTTGTCACCGCCAGCCTCATGATCAACGGAAGATTCTTCCGTTGGGGGTAAATCGATCGGGGCGCTGATGCGTAAACCCCGTGTGGAACGAGAACGGAAGGACTTCGCGGACTTCTATCAGCGCTTCCGAGACAACTGCCTTCGTGCCGTACTAGCTGGTACGGGCGATCGCGCGCTGGCTGAAGATCTGGTCGCTGAGGCGTTCGCTCGAGCCTGGGCCTCCTGGCCACAGCTGAGCCAGCATCCGGCACCGGCGGCGTGGGTGGTGCGCACCGCCCTCAACATCCGGGTGTCCTGGTGGCGGCGACGCCGGCGGGAGGTGGCCCTCGACGGCCATGAGCGGGCTTCCCTCATGGAGGACGACCCCGACATGAATGACGCCCTGCTGGCCGCCGTTCGCCGGCTACCGCGGCGGCAGCGTGAGGTGGTCGCGTTACGTATCTGGCTCGACCTGGACACCAGGTCCGTGGCTGCGGTGTTGGGCATCTCCGCCCAAACCGTAGCCGTCCATCTGTCTCGTGCCACCGCAACCCTGCGGACGCAGCTCGCGCCCGCAGCCCGTTAGGAGAATCGATCATGAATGACGATGAGGTGTGGGACGCGGTGAAACAGACCCTTTCCGACGTACAGATGGATCGCCCGGTCGAGGCGATTGAGCAGCGCGGCCGAGCCCGGCGGCGCAACCGCCATGTGTTCGGCCTGGCCGCCGGCGGTGGCGTCGCGGCCGTGGCCGCGCTCGCACTGGCCCTGCCGATGGCCACGGGATCCTCCGGCACGGCCCCGGCTCCGACCGGCCCGGACAATCAGGCCGGGGCCGCCTCCCCGGCACCGGCAGGCAACACCAAGCTCGTGTCCCTGGCAGCCAACCTCACCGCAGACAACGCCTCGCTGCCGGGTGACGCGTCACTGATCATCGAGAAGGTCGATGCCCGTCGGGGCACCGTGCCATCTCGTACCCGGTACCACCTGTACACCGACAGCGGCGAGTACTACTACACGGAGGCCAGGAACGAATTCCCACGGGTGATCGCTCGTGGCGAGAACCTCGGCAACGGCTTCCACACCCGAGGGGTGGCGGCGGCGCGGTACGCGGCAACCGGTGACCTCGCCAAAGCCCGGGAGCAAATGATCAACTCCGTGTACGACGAGGGGAAGTCCCCTACCGGCGCCGAGCAGGACCGAACGGACATCCTTCGGCAGAAGGGAGTCGCAAACCCGTCGCCGCTCACCGATGAGGACCGGGAAAAGATCGCCGCCAACCACCTCTGGGTCAACAGCGTCGACGTGCTCTCCGCAGGGGGAGGCGACCCGAAGGTACGGGCGGGCGTGCTTCGCCTGATCTCCACCATCCCCGATGTCACCGTCGTGGATTCGACGACCGGCGGGCAGCCCACCCTGACCCTCACCGCGAGAGTGTTTGGGAACGACACCCAACACGTGCTGATCATCAACGCCCAGAACGGGGTGCCGATCAGCTCCAAGGTGAACTCCCCGGAGACGGAAACCTCCTTTGTGAGAACCTTCAAGGTCTCCCGCGTGACGGTGGCCGACATCAGCGCCGGCAAGTCCTGACCCTCAATCCTGTGCCGTGCGCGCCGTCCGCACCACTTGGACGGCGCGCACGGACCGCGCCTATGGACAACGCGTCGCTTGAGTAGCTGGAGATGCAGTTCCTGCAGCCCTTTCCAGGCTCCGTCGGGGACATGTTGTATTCCGTGCTCCGGGTGATCCGGCACGGTCAGCCGTAGGCGTACTCGTCGATGTCCAGCTCGGCGCCTGTGAGCCGCAGGAACTGCAGCGTCCGCCGGTCAAACTGCCAGCCCAGCAGCTGATGCTGTCCGGGAAGCTTCTCCAGCCCGTCAACCGGCCCGGACAGGTCTTCCGGCTCGCCCGCAGGCTGCGCGAAACCCGCACGACTTGCAGGACGGCCGATCCTGGACCACCGTCTGTCCGGTCGAGTTCTGCCGCGAGCACGCCGACCTGCGGCGCGTGCACGAACAAACGATCAACGATGTGTGCAATCTGCTCGTCAACGGTTAGCCGCTGAAGCTGCTGTCTTGTGGTGTCCGCGAGCAGGAAGTGGAACAGGCCCCAGAACACCATTCCAGCCAGGCACATCATCGACAAGGCAATTCCGACCTGACGACCGGGCGCGGCAGAAGAGCAGTGCCTGGCGCTAATCGAGCGCACGCCAGCTGTTCCCGCCGCCGGGCCACCCTGGCGGGCGGACCTGCCGAAGCCGGAACGGCGCCCTCAAAGGATGGGTGCGCGGCGTTCTCGTCGTGATCGGCGCACGAGCGGGGCTGCTCCCTTGCGCGGTGACCGCTCGGCCACCTCCTCGGGCAGGGTCCATGGATCCACCGGCGCCGACCTCGCCATGGTCGACGCCTTCACCACCGGGTGACGGCGGGCAACGACGGGCAGGTCCTTGATACAGGATGTGGTACCGGCCGGATGAGTGAGCCTTTCCGAGTATGGGTCCAGTCACTTGGAGTGGCCGATGTGGTCAAGCGGTCCAGACGCGCCCGGATCCGTTGCGGTGCAACGAAAAGACGCAGAACCCCGGTATGAAGGTGGTCCTTTCCGGGATCACCGTCATCGAGGTTCTGCGTCGCTGTGAATGTCACATACACCGCCATCCTGCCCGTACGCGAGGCGACCGTGTCGTTCCTGTCCGGCCTTCTGCACGCCGAACGGCAGCGGCTGGGCACCCGTGCCGGGACCAGGTCGTTGAGCTGTTTCAAGCAGGCTGTCCTGGTGATCCGGTGGCTGGTCGACGGCACCCGCATCTCGCAACTGGCCATGGACAACACGATCAGCCGGTCGACCGGGTACGCGTACCTGCATGAGGGCCTCACCGTGCTCGCCGCTCAAGCGCCCGGTCTGCACTCGGTGTTGCTGGCCGCGAGGATGGCCGGCTACGCCTACGTCAGCATTGACGGCACGCTGATCGAGACGGACCGGTGCCGCACCCCCGGGCCGACACCTGGGGTGGATCTGTGGTGGTCGGGCAAGCACGACAACCACGGTGGGAACGTGCAGGTCATCACTGCTCCGGACGGATGGCCGTTGTGGACCTCACCGGTACGTCCCGGCCGTGAACACGACACCACCGCGTTGCGTGAGCACGGCATCCTGCCGCTGCTGAGCACCTTCACCGACGGCAACCTACGGGTCCTCGGTGATCTCGGCTACGAAGGCGAAGCCGACACGATCACGGTGGCGTTCAGGAAGCCGAAGAACGGTGCCTGCACCGAGGTGCAGCAGCAGTTCAACAAGGCCCACAACGCGGTCCGCGCCATCGGTGAACGCGGGAACTCCCTGCTCAAGACCACCTTCAAAGCGCTACGCAACGTCAGCCTATGTCCCTGGAGCATCGGCCGGATCACCGCCGCAGCCCTGGTCCTGCTCCACATCGACCACGACCGCACAACATGATCACCCAACGCCACCAACCGTTACTCGGAAAGGCTCAATCAGTACCTCACCGAACGCGGCTGTTCGGTGGTGGGTGTCGACCTGTCGCCGGGCATGGTCGCCATGGCCCGACGCAACCACTCCGGTCTGGTCGTCACTGTGGGCTCGTTGACCGAGCTGCCGTACCAGGACGGCCAGTTCGCCGGCGTGATCCTGTGGTACTCGATCATCCACACGCCTCCTGCCGGCCAAGCGCGCATGTTCGCAGAGCGACTATGCGCCTCCAGCCGGGCACTGGAGGGGGCCGGCGTCAGTTCGCAGTCGCGCGTGTATGTGGACGTCGTGCCACCCGTCGGCGTGTCGCAGGTAACCGCGTAGGGTGCCCTCGATGCCGAACGCGGCCTTGTGCGCGACCCGGCATGACGCCGTGTTGGCGATCGAGTGGACCAGGAAGAGCCGGTGCATCCGCAGCGTGCCGAACGCCCACGATGTCAGCGTGTGGACCGCGCGTACGGCAACGCCTCTCCCGCGGGCAGCGGGCAGGATCCAGTACGAAAGTTGCGCTGACGCTTCCGACAACATGATCGTCCGAAGACCGACCTGGCCGACGACTTGATCATCCGTGCTACGGACGATGGCCCAACTGGCGTCTGATTCGTTCGCCCACCGCCCGGCCCAGTGCGCGATCCAGCCGTGCGCTTCGTCGTCGCTGTCCATTCGGCGTACATGCCACCGTTGTATATCGGGACAGGCGAACGCGGCCCGGACAGTCGCGGCGTCGGCGGTGCACCACGGCCGTAGGACCATGTGCTCATCGATGCCAAGACGGGGCTGTCCGGTGGTCCGGAGGGAACCGGTGGGCAGGGCAGGGTCGACGAGGAGTGGCATGACTCCATCATCGCCAATCAGCGAATCGCCGCATGTTGGATGCCGCCGCCCTTGGTCACGTTCTGCGACGCCCGGTCGGCCAGATCAGGATGCCGGCGTGGTGCCGGCCAGGGCATCGAAGTTGGGTACGACTATCCGGTTTGTCTGATGCTGCGCTGGAGGGTCGCGCATCTGCCTGCCGGCCCCACCTGTCGATAGGGTGTCGCCGTGACGATCACCGTTCGGCAGGCAACGGAGCACGATCTGATCGCGTTGGGAACGTTGTACGCCGAGCTGCATCCGGCTGATCCGATGCGTAGTAGGCGTCGCCGATCACGCCGACCGGGTAGTCGAGGGACGGGCTCAGCCGCGCCAGTTCCCGGACCGCCGCGAACTCGTCACAGTCTGTTCGCGCAGCTACCGCCTGCCCCACCAAACGCCCGACCAACTCGCTGGCCTCGTCTGCGGGCAGCTCAGTGATCGCAAGGTCAGCCAGCAACTCTGGCACCAACTGGTCCAGAACCCAAGGCGACGCCATCCGAGACAGGCCGGCAAGCTCCGTGACCGCTTCCCCTGCGCCCCTTGTGAGCACTCCGTTCACCACTCCACTGCCTCCGGCTTCGGCACCATCCGCACCCAACATCACGCCCCGACGTCCGGGACGCCCGACCTTTGCTATTCGGCGACGACCGGCCGCCAGCACCTGCCCTGATCCCACCTTCGATCACGAGCGCTACGCGGCAGATCCGTGCAGTCGGAGTTGGTAGACCGAGGTTCAGCCAATCCCCATGGATCGTCAGGACGGATGCCGCCGTCCGGTCGACAAGCGATGGTGACGGGCTGATGATCTTTACAAGGCTCGAAAGCCGTGCGAGCGTCGGTCTGTGCCTCCCATCGGCCTCAGCAATTCGGCAGACGAATCACCGCAGGCTCCGCTCGGGGTCCTCGGGGTCCTGTTCCTGACGTTCGCCCTCGGAAACTTCGTCCTACGGCTGTGGGCCGAGCGCCGGCTACGAGCAAGCAGAACGCTGCCGGGACCATTCAGATTACTTCGCCTGTTCGTCAACCACCCGAAGCTCTTCTTCGGCGCCCTGTGCACGCAGATCACGATCGGCGTCCTGCTGTTGGTCACTGCCATCGTCACGACCGATCGTTGAGAGTCGGGTCTACCGTCGACGGCAGGACTCTCTCGAGGGGTGGTCTCCTCAGCGCGCCCGCCCGGCGGCAGAACAGTACGCCTGATCTTGGCAACGACGCGGGATGATGAGATCGTGTTGATCAGTGAGACGGAGGTGCTGCTGACGTCGATGCTTAACCTTGCCGGGGTACGCCCCAGCGAGGTTTCCGCCGTCGACGTGCGAAGGACGGTCGAGGTCTTCCGTCGGTTCGCGGCCGCCCCGGCCGATGACGCCGCGTCGCCCGAGGAGGACGGCGACGGGATCCTCGCCCAGACCGGGACAGTTGACTTCGACGGCGTGCGTGAGTTCAGTGCTGATCTCACCCGGCAGCTCATCGAGGCCGCCGACCAGGAAGTGATCTGGCAACTGCGCTGCACGCTCCACTGGACACCCAGTGCCGAAACCGAAGCACTCGGGTACAGAGTCCTATGGTCCTTCGGCATGCCTCTCGACGACTTCTTCGCCAAGGCTCTCAGCCTTCCCGGCTGGGCATGGGCGCTGGCCGGCGTACAGGCACCTCGGCATCTCACGATCGAACTCGATCGAGTCTGAGCGCACCTCTGCGGGCCGAGCGCGTACCGGCCAGAGGGCCGGGCAGCGCGATGCGGCGTGCGGAGCTTGATGCCTGATGACGAGCCGCCTGCACGATCGGCGGCATGAGCGCGCACGTGATCATGCGTAGACCGAATTCTACTTGTGTGCCGATTCCGTCAGCGCGTGGTCATCGGCGGGGTACCCAGGCGCTCAGGCCGTCGCGTTCCCGGCGGATGGCGTCGGCATGGGACAGGAACAGCGGGCCGAAGCGGGTGAGGGAGGCGGATACCGCCTCCGCCTGATCGAACATCCGGGCCGCCAAGGCCACGTGGCCGGTGATGGTGACGAGCCGGCTGGCGACACGCACCGCCTCCGCGTACTCGCTGGCCTCGTGCGGTGAGTGAGAGGCGAAGACCTCCAGGATCTTCAGTGTCTGGGCGGCCCGCTCGATCACCTCGTCCAGGTCATGGGCGATCCTGGCGTAGTCACCGGCGACCTTGGCCTCGGCGAATTCGTCGACCTTCGCTGCGTATACGAACTGGTTCAGCCGGGCCGTCGCGTGCATGGCCGGCACGCCGGCCGCTTCGCCTGCTGCGCGGTGGACTCGTGCGAGGGCCTCCGCTGCCTCCGGAAGCTGGTCGGCCATTCTCAGGATCGGCACGAGCACGCCGAGCCAGTAGGTGATCTCGGCCACCACGGCGTCGGGGTCCAGAGCCGGATCGGGATGGTCCAGCAGCGATCGGCACACCGTCCAGCAGCGCAGGGCGTCGTCCCGGGCGGCTGGTAGCTCGTCGCCGGTCCGGCCACCGGCCCGTCTCCACAGCGCCCGGGCCAGCCGGAAACGCCCGCCGGGTACACCGCTGTCGGCTAGGGCTTCTTCGGCCGCGGCTGAGTCGTGGGCCGCTTGCAGCGCATGCATGCTACCCGGCTCGAGTCGAGCCGACTCGTCGGCGCGAATGGCCAGCGAGTCAGCGGTTTCGATGTCCATCGAGCCATTCAACCAAGGCCGGGCCACGAACTGCCCCGGCTGTATTGCCGGTCTTCGGGTGTTTGAGTCGGACCTGCGTGCTTTGCTCTGTCCGCGGTGGCCGACCTCCGTTTCGAGGGGCGTCGAGGATTCATGTTGGGGGCGCCTCTGTCTGTTGCTGGTTCGCTCGCCACACATCCGGCAGACCCCGACAACTGGCGGCGAAAGGCGATTCGGGGCTGACGTCAAGGAACTGCGGCGAACGTCCGACACATTCTGAAAGCAAGATCGGACACACCCCTCGAGTCGACCAGACCGCGTCGGTGAGCGAGGGCGACCGCGTCGGCGACGAGTTGCGCGCGCATGTGTGCGGCCATCGCGTGGCCGATGACTTCGCGGGTGTGCAGGTCGATGGTGGTGGCCAGGTGGAGCCAGCCCTCGGCGGTGGGTAGGTAGGTGATGTCCCCGACGAACCGCTGCCCAGGGGCCTCGGCGGTGAAGTCCCGCCCGATCAGGTCCGGCGCCGGCGCGACGGTGGTGTCTTGCTTGGTCAGCGAGCGGCGTCGGCGGCGGGTGATCCCGACGATGCCGCGTTCGCGCATGATCCGCTCGACCCGTTGCGGTTGACCCGCCGGCCACGTCGGCGCAGCTCGACGGCCACTCGCGGTGAGCCGTAGGAGCCCGGTGCCCGCCATGGATCGCGGCGATCTCGGCGGCGAGCTGATCCTCAGCTGCGGCACGCTGCTCACGGGCCGGCTGAGCGGCCCGCCACTCGTAGAAGCCGGGACGTCGTACCGCCAGGACGCGACACAGCCGCTGCACGCCGTAGTCGGCGCGGTGTTCGGAGATGAACCGGTAGCGGAGGGTCATCGACCCATCTCCTTGGCAAAATAGGCCGCTGCCTTGCGCAGGATCTCCTTCTCGACCTCCAGCTCGGCGACCTTCTTGCGCAGTCGACGCAGCTCGTCGCGTTCGTCGGCGCTCACCGGATCCTCGCCGCGACCGCGACCGCGTCCACCGGCATCGGCGGTCTTCGCGGCGCTGACCCAGTTCCGCAGCGTCTCATGATTGACGCCAAGTTCCTGACCGACCTCACGCAGTGACCGACCCGACGAGCGGACCAGATCAACAGCGTCTTTACGGAACTGCTCAGGGTACTTCGATGGACGTGGCACCAGGCCATCCTTCCCCCAGACCACTGTCTGGGCTCAGGGTGTCCGGTCCGCAGGGGGAACTTCAGCCGAGCTGGCGACCTCGCTGCGCCAGGAGGCCGCCACCGGCCGGATTTTCCTGGCCGCCGTCAGCAACCAACGCGACACCATCAGGGCCACCATGACCGGCGACGCGCTCACCGTTTCCGGTCGAGGCGCGTTCGCCACCGGCTGCGCGGTCCCGGACCGCCTGCTCGTCAGCGCGATCCGCGACGACCACACGGCACGCCTGGTCGTCGTCACACCTGGTGTCGGCGGCGGAGTCTCGCATCCACCAGACTGGGACAACCTGGGCCAACGCTCGACGGCGAGCGGAAGCATCGCCTTCGACAACGTCCGGCTCGCCCGAGGCGACGTGCTGGGCACGTTCCCGGCCGGCGAAGAGGAGTCCGACCCCCGCCGGCTACGCCTGTCCCTCGTATCACTGGCCTTCCAGGCGACTCTCACGCAGGTCCTCATCGGCATCGCGGACGGCGCGCTCGACGAGGCCGCCAGGTACACGCGGAGGCATTCGCGCCCCTGGCCCGCGAGCGGACTGGAGCGGGCCGTTGACGACCCGCACGTGCTCGCAGGTTAGGAGAACTCGCCGCGACACTGGACGCGGCCCGCCTCCTGGCCGACGACGCGACCCGCGCCTTCGCGGAGGCCGACACCCGGGGTCTCGCCCTGACCCCGACCGAACGTGGCCGGGCGGCGCTGACCGTCTCTGCCGCGAAGGTCCTGTCCAGCCGGCTGGCGACCGAGGCGACCAGCCGGATCTTCGAGTTCACCGCCGCCCGGGCAACGGCCCGTGTGAGCGGCCTCGACCGGTTCTGGCGCGACGCCCGCACGCTCACCCTGCACGACCCTGTCGCATACAAGGCCCGGGAACTCGGAACCTTCCTCCTCACCGGTCGGTACCCACCCATGACGGCATACAGCTGATTAGGGTCTGGTCGCGTCGCGATTGGTGGCTACGTGAGCGGGGTCTGGTGTTCCCCCGGGCCGCGGTCGCGGGTCAGGCGGGTACGACCTGGGCGGTCGACTGCTCCGCGATCTGGAGGGCGGCCTCCGCGTCGGCCGTGCCGGCTCCGGTGCGCGGGCCGCCCGTCGCGAAGTCGGCGAACGCCTCGGCCTGGCGGAGCAGAGCCTCGAAGAAGACCCTGTCGCCGTCGGCCGGATCCAGGAAGAGCGTGCGCTGGTGGTCACGGGTGCCGAAGACCTCGACCGCGGCGATACACGGCGAATACAGCGACGCTTCTCTGGTCCTGCGCGGATTCCGGGTGAGGGTTGGGAAGTCGTCCCGGCCCAGGACGGGGATGTCCTGGGCCGGATCCGAGCCTCGGCTGTCGGTCCTGCCGATCAGACGAAGTTCACGCTGCTGCACCACATGTAGGTCTGGTCGAGGTGCGATGCCTGCCAGATGACGAATACGACGTGCTGTCCGGTGTATCCGGAGGTCGAGATGTTGAACGAGATGTTCTGCGCCGGCGCGTACCGCCCGGTCTGCGTGATGAAGTCGAGGTTCCCCCAGCCGAGACTCTGGGTGGCGGGGTTGAACCCGTTCTTGCTGACGTAGACCCGGAAGAAGTCAGCGCCGTGGCTGGCCTGGTCGTACAGCTGGATGGTGAAGTTGCGGCTGACGTTTGTCGACCTCCACTGTCCCGGCTGGTTCAGGCTGTTGTTCCTGGAGAGGCCGTTGCTGCACAGCTGCCCGTTGGGGGTGCGGCCCTGGAAGTTTCCGCCGAGGCCGTCGCGCAGCGCGCTCATCCAGTTCCACATGGTGTCGGGATTGGCCTGGAACGCCTGATAACACATCGGGTCTTGCTGCTGCATGGCCGGGTTCGTGTGGTTGCTGCCCCAGTTCTGCCAGCACTGGTAGGCGCGAGATGCCGGGTTGATGATGGTGCCGTGGGCCTGGGCCGCGCCGGCCCAGGGCAGCATGCCGACCATCATGGCGAGCAGCAGGACGAGCGCCCGAAGGGGTTGACGGACGGCTGACCGGGATTGCCCGACGGGTTGACCGGGCTCGTGGGTATGCATGGTGCATCCTCCGATCTTCGTGCGGATGACTTGGGAGCGCTTCCAACAACAGGACCGCATCGGTGGGCGTGAATGTCAGAATAATCTGTTTGGCGCGAGTGTGTGTTCAGTTGGCACCAACCGCGGTGTGTCGCCTACTGGGGTCAGAGTCCGGCGGCGGTGTCGTATCGGCGGCGTAGGTCGGCCATTTCTGCTGGGGCGAGGGCTTCGGTGAGTGCGAGTTCGGCGTAGGTGTGGGGGAACATCTGGCGGAGGCGGTCGACGTAGCTGATGTTGTCGGTGGCCTCGACGACCTGGATGGTGGGTGGTTGGGTGGTGGTGTCCATGATCAGTGGGCCGGCGAGTTTGACTGCCCAGTCCCAGGGGCCACGGCCGTTTCAACATCATCCGGCAAGGCCGAGGATGGTGAATGGCCTGTTCATGTCGCG
>NZ_JBHMIS010000048.1:0-19526 GCF_048060415.1 Micromonospora sp. LOL_024 | reverse complement strand
GCTCTCCACCTCACCCACTTCGAATACCGATACCTACCGAATCCTTGCTGAGATCACCTCAATGAAGGGCCGAGGCTAGGCGGAATCCCGCTGATCCAGCCACTTCAGAATCGCCTCGGTCGTTTCCTCCGGCATCTCCTGCTGGATCCAATGACCGCAGTCCAGACTGATCACTTCCACATTCGGCACGAATTCTGTCAGTCGTTCGGCCCTCGCGACCGTGTCGCGGTCGCCGTAGATCATGAGGGCGGGCTGTCGGATGATCGGGTCCACGTCCGCCAGCAGCCGCCAGTTGCGGTCCAGATTGCGGTACCAGTTGATTCCGCCCGTGAACCCTGTTGATTCGAAGGCGGATACGAAGACAGCCAGTTCGCTGTCCCTCATCACGGGGTCACCGAGTGGAGCTTCCGCTCTAGCCAGGTTGATCAACATATTGCCCGGCTCTGGCTCTGCGACAGGCACGTTCTTCCGGTACAGATTCCGAAGGAACTGGAATGTGTTCTCCTCGAACACGGCGTCCGCGACGCCCGGCTGCCGGTTGAAGTGGACGAAGTAGAAATCGCTACCGAGCACATCCTCCATGACCTCGATCCAGGGCCTGTCCCCGCGATCGAGGTACGGCAGGCTCAGGTTGATCACCTTTTCGACCCGGTTCGGGTGCAACAGGGTCAGGCCCCAAACGACGGCGGCACCCCAGTCATGACCAACGAAGGTGGCCTCCTCGTATCCATAGTGATCGAGCAGTGCGACGAGGTCACCCGACAGGTGCGCGATGTCGTAGCCGGTAACTTCGGTCGGGCGGGACGAGTTGCCGTAGCCCCGCTGGTTCGGGACGATGACGTGGTAGCCCGCTGCCGCGAGGGCGGGCATCTGATGGCGCCAGGAGAAGGCGTGCTCCGGCCAGCCGTGACAGAGCACGATGGGGTTCCCCGCGTTTTGCCGGCCGGCTTCGAAAACTTCGAGTTCCACACCGTTGACCGGAACGCGGGTGGGCTCGGGAAAATCGACTGTCATGCCAGCATCATGCCGACCGGTACCGGTCACCTCCTGACCGGTTTTCGTGGAAGTGTCGTCGGAGTGCGAGCAGACCGGTTGATGGCCGTCCTCCTGCTGCTGCAACGTCGCGAGCAGGTGACCGCAGCGGAGGTCGCCCGGGAGTTGGACATCTCCGAGCGCACCGCCCGCCGCGACCTCGACGCCCTGGGCATGGCCGGCGTGCCGGTGTACTCCGTGCAGGGCCGGGGCGGCGGCTGGCGCCTCGTGGGCGGAGCCCGCACAGACCTGTCCGGGTTGACCGCGAGTGAGGCCCGCGCCCTGTTCCTTGTCGCCGGCCCTGCCTCCTCTGTCACGCCGGTCGTGAAAGCGGCGCTGCGCAAGCTCGTCCAAGCTCTGCCGGAACCCTTCCGGGCGCAGGCCGAGGCGGCAGCGGCGTCGCTCGTCACGGACCCGCAACGATGGGGGTCGAGCCGGTTCGAGCGCCGATCGCCCCGCTTCCTCGACGTACTGCAGGACGCGGTGATCCGCGGCGTCCAGGTCCGGCTCAGCTACGTCGACCGCGAACGCACCGAGACCGAGCGAATCGTCCACCCGCTGGGCATCGTCGCCAAAGGCCCGTCGTGGTACCTCGTCGCCAACACCGAGGCCGGTTTGCGGACCTTCCGGATCGACCGCGTGTCGTCCGTCGACCCGACCGGCAATGCCGTGCACCGACCCGAGGACTTCGACCTCGGCGAGAGCTGGCGGGCGATCGCCGACGAGGTCGACCGCAGACGAACACCCCTCGAAGTGCGGGCGGTGTGCGCGCCCCACAGGACAGGCGTGCTCCGGATGGCGTTCGGGACTCGGCTCGAGGTGGGAGGTACCACGACCGACGGCCGCATCGAGGTCGTGATCCGCGGCAACGACGAATACGTCCTCGCCGGCGAGCTCGCAGGACTGGTCCAATGGATCGAGGTGACCGGCCCTCCGGGCGTGCGAGACCACCTGGCCTCGATCGGCAACGCGCTCGTCGAGCGATACGGCTCAGACGGGCACGGACGTCACGCGGCAGGAGGACAACCCGAGGTCAGGTTCCACAGCAGCGATTAATGTCGACTGCCCGCACGACACTACGACGAGTTGAGCGCCACCTACCCGGCCCAGCTCCCAGCCTCCGCACCGACAAATGCCGCTGGACTAAGTCGGCAGCCTGGCCGTGAGTGGACATCGACCGGCTTGATCGGATGGCGGGCCGTCTGTCAGTAGACCGTCCGGCGTAGCCGCCTGCCGCTGACTGCCGTCCGTGCGTGAGAGCGGCCGATACGGTGGCGGAGTGACCGAGTCAACGAAACCGGGCTCGCGGCCTTGCTCAGGGAACCTCAAGGGGGCCCGCATAGCCACGCGAGGTGTCGATCTGCCCGTCAACGCGCCCGCGTCGTGGAGCGTCGCCCGCCTCCTGCCGCGACGGCTGCCCGGTCACCTCGTGCAGCGGCAGCAGGCGGCGCAGCGCGGCGTTCTCCGAGGGGTCGAGGACGGCGTGCTGCACGCAGGCTGGGACGAGGCGGTCCTGGTCCGGATGGGTCATGGCGTAGGAGCAGGCCAGCAGCCGCTCCTGGACGCCGCGAGTCTCGGGGTCGTCGCTGCGGACGCCCTGCTCGAGCAGCGCCCAGGCGGGACGGACCTGGTCGGCGTGGATGAAGCTGTGCATCACGAAGGTCATCGGGCGGATCCGGTGGGTGAGCAGCCGGAGGCCGGCGCGGCGGGCCAGTCCGGCGGCCCAGCGAAGGCCGGTCCAGGTGGCGGCGGGATGCGAGACGAGGGCGCGCAACAGGCGGACGGCCAGCAGCCGGGGCGGGGTGCCTCCGACGTTGACGCCGCCGAGGTGGCGCAGGAACGCGTCGCGGGCGGCGAGGTCGATCGGGCGCCGGTCGTCGATCAGGGGGATCCATCGGTCGCCGAGGTAGAAGCCGAAGGCGGTGCGGTTGCAGCGTTCGTCGCCCAACTGCAGCGCCCGCCAGGGAAGTCGGTCACCGGCGCCACGTTCGATCTCGGCCCACACCTGGTCGCCGGCCAGCGCCCGGTAGTCCTCCGTCCAGCGACGTTCGTCGCCGATCGCGGCGGCGGGTTGAAAGGACATCATGGCGTAGCCGACGCCGCGGGTTTCGCGGATCACCTCGGCGACCTGGCCGACGTTGTGCGGGGTGACGGTCATGTTGTGCGCCAGGTAGGAGCGCACGCCGTGCTCGCGGCGCAGCCGGCGGAACATCGCGGCGAACCGCCGCCGTTCAGGCGCGAGCTCGGCCTCCGTGCGGGGGCGGGGAGCGTCGCGCCGGCCGCGCATGAGGGAGTCGATGTGCGTGGCGAACGACAGCCGGCGCAGCCGGGGCCGACCGTCGGGGCCGAGCGCGAGGGCGCGCAGATAGTCGTAATCGAAGTCGCCATGGGTCATACTCATCGGCTCCCGCCCGTAGGAGCGCATGACCAGGAGCGCGGCGGCGTGGTCGTCGGGCGGCAGGAGGCTGACCTCGCCGCCGATGAGCTGGGCGTGGCCCCGGGGGCCGCGGACCCGGCGCAGGTAGGCCATCTGCCGGCGGACCTCGGCCACGGTGTGGGCACCGTCGACGCGGACCTTGTTGGCGTCCCTCGAGTGGTAGCAGGGGGTGCAGGTGAGGTTGCAGCGGGGAAAGACCCGTGGGTGCCCTCGCAGCCAACCGCGTTGCGGCCGAGCAACTGTGCCGGGGTACGGGCCCTCTCGGGCAACTCGGCCCACCGGCGGGCTAGCACACCGGCCAACTCGGGGTCCACCGCACGGGTGGCCCGCTCCCACCGGCGCAGCGCCCGCCACCAGCGGCGACCAGGGCTGGTCCGCTCGTCGACCGGAGTGTCCATGTCGCCTCCCTTCCTCGACCTTAGGCGCAGCCAGCGCCATGGCTGACCAGCCAGGGGAGATCGGACCCGGGCGTGCCGGCTCCGGGACAGAATGTCTGCGCGACCATGCGGCGTTGTGGAAGCCAGATCACAGTTCCGCACGATCCGATCGGGCACCCTGGCGGGCACTGCCCGCACGGGTGGCGCCGACGGCGAGGAAGGACCATGCGTGGACGAATGGGATCTGGCGATCATCGGAGGCGGCACCGCCGGGATCGTGGCTGCCAAGACCGCCGGCCGGTTCGGCGCGCGGGTACTGCTGGTCGAGTCTGCCCGCACCGGAGGTGACTGCCTCTGGACCGGATGCGTTCCGAGCAAGTCTTTGATCGCCGCCGCGCACACCGCGCACACCGTCCGCACCGCCGCCCGCCACGGCGTGCACACCAGCGCGCCGCAGGTCGACGACGCCGCCGTGCTGGCCTACATCCAGGAAGCGATCGCCCGGATCGAGCCGGTCGACTCCCCGGCGGCGATCGGCGCGAACGGAGCGCAGGTGGTGACCGGGCGGGCAGAGTTCACCGGCCCGTCGACCCTGCGGTTGACCGGAGCCACCGGTGAGCGGACGGCGCGGTTCCGGTGGGCGCTGATCGCGACCGGCTCCGCCCCGGCCGTACCGGATGTGCCCGGCCTGGCCGACGCCGACCCGCTGACCACCGAGACGCTGTGGGACCTTGACGCGCTGCCCCGGCGGGTGGCGGTGCTCGGCGGCGGGCCGGTCGGCTGCGAGCTGGGCCAGGCCCTCGCTCGACTCGGCGTCGAGGTCACTCTCGCGCAACGGGCCGACCGGCTGCTGGTGAAGGAGGAACCTGAGGTCAGCGCGCTGATCGCCGAGCGGCTGCGCGCCGAGGGCGTCACCGTGCTGACCGGGGTCACCGTGGAACGTGTCGACGGCGGCACGCTGCACCTGGCCGGCGGGGACGCCATCGTGGTCGACCGGATCCTGGTCGCCGCGGGCCGGCGGCCCCGCACTCTGGGGCTGGGTCTGGCCGCTGCCGGCGTGCGTCGCGACGAGCGGGGACGTGTCGTGATCGACGACCGGATGCGGACCAGCAACCGGCGGATCTTCGCCGCCGGTGACGTCACCGGAACGCTGCCGTTCACACACGTCGCCGGGGTCCAGGGCGGCTACGCCGCCACGAACGCGTTGCTCGGGCTGCGTCGCCGCGTCGACTACTCCGCGGTCCCGTGGGTGACGTTCACCGATCCGGAGGTGGCGCACGTCGGGGCGACCCTCGCCGAGGCCCGCCGCCGTCACGGCGACCGGGTTCAGGCGCGACTGCTGGCGCACGAGCACGTCGACCGGGCGGTCACCGACGGCCGTACCGACGGGTTCACCCACCTGGTGATCGGGCCCGGCGGCCGGCTGCTGGGGGCCACTGTCGTCTCGCCCAGGGCCGGGGAGTCGATCGTCGAGCTGGCCGCCGCGATGCGCCGCGGCGCGAAGGCGCGCGACGTGGCCGCGACGGTGCACGCCTACCCGACGTACGCCGACGGGCCGTGGAACGCCACCCTCGCCCAGGTCCGCGGGGACCTCGCCGGTCCGCTGCTGTCCCGCGCCATCAGCGGCCTACGCGGGCTGCGCCGCGCCGTGCACCCGATCCGGGCCGAGCGCCAGTGACCGCCGAATCGACCCGGTCAGAGGCGGCGTCGCGGCTGGTGCGGATCGTCGGCTCGCCGTGGCCGAGGTTGATGTTCCTGGTGGCCCTACTGGCCGGCGCGGCGACGCTGCTGGCCACCCAGGGCACCCCCGACGTGGACACCCTGCGCGACCGCGTGGCCGCGACCGGCGTCTGGGCGCCGCTGTTGTTCACCGCCGGGTACGCCGTGGGGACCGTGCTGCTGGTGCCCGGGGTGCTGCTGACCACCGCCGCCGGGGCGCTGTTCGGGGTGGTCGGCGGGTCGGTGGTGGTGCTGGTGGGGGCGACCTTGGGGGCGGTGGCGTCATTCCTGCTCGGCCGGCTGCTGGGCCGCCCGGCGGTCGAGCGTCTCGTCGGCGGTCGCCTCCAGCGCCTGGACGGCTTCCTGACCCGGCGTGGGTTGGTCGCGGTAATCGGGCTGCGTCTCGTGCCGCTGGTGCCGTTCGCGTTGCTCAACTACGGCTCCGGGGTGACCGCGGTGCGGTTGCGCGACTACACGATCGGCTCGGCGATCGGCATGACCCCCGGGATCGTCGCCTACACGGCGGTCGGCGGGTCGCTGGCCGATCCCACCTCACCGCAATTTCTGGCCGCTGTCGCCGGCCTGGCCACGCTGACCATCGCCGGAGCCGTGGCCGCGCGTCGGGCCCGCCGCCGCGAGAAGCTGGCGGAACCACGACCGGCCGGCGAGGGGACCGGCCGATGATCGACGCACGCCTGCGCCCGGTTCTGGCCGGGACAATGGACCAGCTCGCCGCCGCGGTCGACCGACAGTGGGTGTCGCCCGCCCGGCTGACCGCTGCCGGCCTGGCGCTGGGTCTGGCGGCGAGCGCCGCCGCGGCGGCCGGTTGGTGGTGGCCGGCGCTGGTGGCGTGGCTGGTGTCCCGGCTCGCCGACGGCCTCGACGGGCCGCTGGCCCGGCGGCGCGGAACTGCCTCACCGTTGGGTGGATTCCTCGACATCGTCGCGGACTTCACCGTGTACGGGGCGTTCGTCGCCGGGGTCGCCGTCGGCGTCGACACGCCCGCCACCCCGTTCCTGGTGCTGCTGGTGACCTACTACGTCAACGGGGCCGCGCTGCTGGCGTACTCCTCGATCGCCGAACGGCTGGGCCGCGAACGCGGCGACGAGCGCTCGCTGCACTTCCTCGGCGGGTGGGCCGAGGGCGCCGAGACCATCGCCGTGCACAGCCTGTTCTGTCTGCTTCCCGGCGTCGCCGGGCCGATCGCATGGGGGTGGGCCGCCGTCGTCGCGGTCACCGCCGGGCAGCGCGTCGCCCATGCCGTCCGTACCCTTTCCGAAACCGCCAGGAGGCCCACCCCATGAACCGACGACCTGGGCGCGCGCTGGCGGCGCTGACCGCCGCCGGCCTGCTAGCCGCCGCCTGCACCGCCGACCCGGGCGCGACCGGCCCCCCGCCGGGCGACTTCGCGCAGGTGCAGCACGAGGCCCGTGGGCAGACGGTGAACCTGTTCATGTACGGCGGCGACGACGGCGCCAACCGCTACATCGACGAGGTCGTCGCCCCGGCCGCCCGCGACCGGCTCGATGTCCGGATCAACCGGGTGCCGGTCACCGACACCGCCCTGGCGGTCAACAAGGTCCTCGGCGAGAAGCAGGCAGGCCGCACCACCGGCGGGTCGGTGGACCTGATGTGGATCAACGGGGAGAACTTCCGTACCGGCAAGCAGGCCGGGCTGTGGCAGTGCGGGCTGGTCGAGCTGCTGCCGAACATGCGCTACGTAGACTTGTCCGACCCGGCGATCGCCAACGACTTCGGCACCCCCGTCGAGGGGTGCGAGGTGCCGTGGAGCCGCGCGCAGTTCGCATTCGCCTACGACTCCGCCCGAATCAGCGACCCGCCGACCAGCCTCGCCGGCCTGCTGGACTGGGTGCGCGCCCACCCGGGCCGGTTCACCTACCCCGCCCCGCCCGACTTCACCGGCTCAGTCTTCGTCCGGCACGTGCTCCACAGCCAGGCCGGCGGGCGCGCCCAGGTCCCAGACGGCTTCGACCAGGCCGCCTACGACCGGCTCACCCCACCGCTGTGGCAGACCCTGCGCGACCTGCGGCCCGCCCTGTGGCGCAAGGGTGAGACGTACCCGGCCACCGAGAAGGAACTCAACGACCTGTACGCCAACCGGCAGGTCGACCTCACCATGACCTACGGCCCGGCACAGATCACCAGCCTGGTCGAACGCGGCCAGTTCCCGGCCACCACCCGCACCCTGCTGCTGGACGAGGGCACCATCGGCAACACCAACTACCTCGCCGTACCCGCCAACGCCGCCAACCGCCCCGCCGCCCTCGCGCTGGCCGACCTGATGCTGTCTCCGGAGTTGCAGTACGAGAAGGCCAAGCCGGGCGGGTGGGGCCAGTACCCGGCCGTTGACCTGGACAAGCTCGACGTCGAGTGGCGGGACCGCTTCGCCGCCCTGCCCACCTCGCCGCAGGTTCCCGGATACGCTGAGCTGTCCCGCAACAGCCAGCCCGAGCTGCGCGCGGACTGGCTGCCGCCGCTGGAGGAGGGCTGGCGGCGCGAGGTGCTGCAACGGTGAACCACCGCCGTACCGGGCTGCTGCTGATCCTGCCCGCGCTGGCCGCCGTCGTGCTGCTCTTCGGCGGCGGCCTCGGCTACGGGCTCGCGCAGAGCCTCGGCCTGGCCGGAATCACCGACACTCCACCTGGCCTGACCGTGTACCAGCGGGTGACCGACGGGCCGGCGTTCACCGATGGGCTGCTGCTGAGCCTGTGGATCTCCACCGCCGCCACCGCCCTCGCCGTGGCCGTCGGCGTCGCCGCCGCCCTGGTCGTGCGCCGCACCGCGGGCGGGCGGCGCACGGCCACGTTCCTCGCCCAGCTCGGGCTGCCCGTGCCGCACCTGATCGGCGCGGTCGCGATCGGGCTGTTGCTGGCCGACTCCGGCCTGTTGGCGCGCGTCGCACACGCCGTGGGTGTGTCGATACCCGCCCTGGTCGCGGATCCGCACGCCGTCGCGGTGATCGTCGAGTACGTGTGGAAGGAGGCACCGTTCGTACTGGTCGTCGTCCTCGCCGCGCTCGGCGGCCCGGTCGGCGAGTACGAACGGGTCGCCGCCACGCTCGGCGCCCGCCCCCGGCAGGTGCTACGGCACGTGACCCTGCCGCTGCTCGCCCCGCCGATCCTCGCGGTGGCGGTGCTGATCTTCGCGTTCACCCTCGGCGCGTACGAGGTGCCCGCCCTGCTCGGTCGCGCCTACCCGCAACCGCTACCGGTCCTGGCATACCAGCGGTTCACCGCCGCCGAACTGTCCGGCCGCGCGGAGGGAGTGGCGATCGCACTGCTCATCGCGGCGGTGGCGGTGGCCGCCGCCGGGGCGTACACCTGGGCCAGTCGGCGGGCGGCGGGCCGGGTGGCCGGGGCGAACCGATGACGGTTCCCGCTGGCCGCCGGCCGCTCGGCGCGGCGCTGGCCCGGCCCGCGGTGCTGGTCCTCGCCGGGCTGTGGGTCGCGGGGCCGTTGCTGCCGCTGGCCGTGCAAGCCTTCACCGACCAGTGGTTCTTCCCTGACCTTTGGCCGGCCCGCTGGTCCCTGACCGGCTGGCGGCAATCCCTCGGCCCGCGGTCCCGCCTCGCCGAGGCCGTCGCCACCAGCGTCGGCATCGGTGCCGCCGTCGCCGCTCTCGCCACCGGCCTCGGCGCCGCCGCCGGGCGGGCACTGGCCTGGCACCGGCTGCCTGGCCGGCGGCTGATCGAACTGGTCCTCCTCGCCCCGGTGCTGGTGCCGCCGTTCGCCGTCGCGATGGGCGCGCAGACCGTCTACCTGCGCGCCGGCCTCGCCGACTCGGTCACCGGCGTGATCCTGGCCCAGGTCCCCGCCGCCACCGCCTACGCCACCCTGCTCATGTCCGGTGTGTGGGCCGGCGTCGACCCCGCTCTGGAACGGCAGGCCCGCACCCTCGGCGCCGGGCCGTGGCGGGCGTTCCGCGAGATCAGCCTCCCCCAGCTGCGCGGCGGCCTGACCGTCGCCGCGATGTTCGCCTTCCTCATCTCCTGGAGCGACTATCTGATGACCCTGCTCATCGGCGGCGGCGTCGTCACCACCGTGCCGCTGCTGCTGTTCGCGACCGCCGCCGGCAGCGGCAACCAGGCCGCCACCGCCGCCATCGCGCTGGTCACCATCGCCCCGCCCCTGCTGCTCACCGCGCTGGCCGCCCGGCAACTCGCCGGCCGCGACACCGCCCTGCTCGGAGTCGGCCGATGACCACCGACGTCACCATCGACGACCTCGACCACACCTACCCCGACGCCACCGCACCGACCCTGTGCGGGGTGACCCTGGACGTTCCGGCCGGCACCCGCACCGCCATCCTCGGCCCCTCCGGCAGCGGCAAGTCGACCCTCCTGTCGATCATCGCCGGACTCTCTGCCCCCACCGGCGGCGACGTACGGCTCGCCGGCCGCAGCGTCCTGACCCAGCCCCCGCACCGCCGCGACCTCGGCGTCGTCTTCCAACGACCCCTGCTCTTCCCGCACCTCACCGTCGCCGAGAACATCGCCTTCGGCCTGCGCATGCGCCGCACTGACCGGAAGGTCATCCGCCGGCGGGTCACCGAACTGCTCGACGCCGTCGCGCTCCGCGACTACGCCGACCGGCGCAGCACCGAACTCTCCGGCGGCCAGCAACAGCGCGTCGCCCTCGCCCGGGCCCTCGCCGCCCGACCCGCCGTGCTACTGCTCGACGAACCGTTCAGCGCCCTCGACCCGCAACTACGCGGTGACATGCGCGCCCTGCTCACCGACCTGCACCACCGGGAGGGCACCACCACCCTGTTCGTCACCCACGATCGCGACGAGGCCACCGACATCGCCGACCACGTCGCCGTCCTCCTCGACAGCCACCTCGCCCAACACGCCCCACCCGCCGGCCTCTTCCGCCGACCCGCCACCCTCGCCGTCGCCCAATTCCTCGGCGGCGCCACCAACGCCATCCCCGGCACCGCCCACCCCGACCGTTTCGACTGCCCCCTCGGCAGCCTCCACCTCGACACCCCCCATCGAGGACCCGGCCTGCTGCTCATCCGCCCCGAAGCCATCGTCGTGGCCGAGCAGGACGGCCCGAACGTCATACCGGCGACCATCACCGCGGTCACCGATCGCGGCACGCACCTCGATGTCCGGGCCACCACCTCAGGACACACCCTGCACCTCACCACCGGGCCGGCGACACCACTGCGACCCGGCGACGAGACACGCCTCCGGCTGCCCCCGGCGCACCTCAGCGTCGTCACCCCATAGCCCACACATCGGCCGGGCCCTACGTGTTCTGAACCGCTAGCCGGTCATCGGCAACCGGCGGCGGTGCCGCGCCCCGCACGCGGCGAGGTCCACCGCGACGACGAGCACCAGCGCCGCGGACAGCCGGATGGTTCGTCAGTCGCCGGTCTCGGCGGTGAGGCGATCCCGGTCGAGCAGGGTGATCCGAACCCGGCCGAGCCGGACGAGGCCCCGCTCGGCGAACTCCCCGAGGATCTTCGTGGTGGTTTCCCGGGAGGTGCCGGCCAGAGCGGCGATCTGCTCGTGGGTGAGCCGGACCTGCTCCGCGCGGGTGGTGAGCGGCCGTCGGGTCGGCGGCGCCGCCAGTTGCAGCAGCAGCCCCGCGATGCGCTGCGGGACGCTCTTGAACACGCTGTCAGACAGCCGGCGTTCCATGGCGAGCAGGCGCTGCCCGAGGATGCCGGTGATACGGGCGGCGATGCGCGGGTCGGACAGCAACTGCTCCTGTACGCAGGCGCGGTTCAGCACGCAGACGACCACCTCGTCGAGCGCCTCGGCGTAGTTGTCGTACATGTGCTGCCCGAGCAGGATCATCTCCCCGAAGATCGTACCGGGGTTGATCAAAGAGGTGGTCAGAGCCCGCCCGTCGGATGAGATCCGGAACAGGCGCACCCGGCCCGCCTTCAGAATGAACAGGGTTTCCACCGGGCTCGGCGGGGAGTACAGCATCTCCCCCGGACGGTAGGTCCGCGACGGGGCCGCCGCGGCGATCGCGTCCATCTCCGCCGGCGACAGGTCCCGGAAGATGTCGACCTGACTCAGGCACCACACCTTGTCCTGATACGCGGCGGCGCGCTCCATGACGGCAACCTCCTCACGACGTCCGGGCGCCCAGGGCGGCGGTGCGGCGCCCCAGGGCGGCTGGTCGAGCGCGTCGAGGCTGTCTCCCAGACAGTACGACATCGGCACGCCCACGCCGCGCGGCGCTGGCGCAAGGTCCGACCGCGGGGTGGGACGGATCGGAGGATCGGGGCTCATCATCGACGAGCCGTTCCCGGCAGAGCGGCGTTCCCGCGGCTCCCAGGCGGCAGAATGGGCCGAGAGTCGCGCGTCAACCAGGTGGGACCGACCGCTCTGGCATCGCCGGTAGCCATGCCGGTACCTCCACGTCGACAACTCCCCCGGACGGCACCGACGGTAGGCGCCCCCCGGTCCACCGTCGGGAAGCCAGCACACACAACCACCCCGCCAGCGGATGCGTAAGACGGCACGCGGATCGTTGCTCGTTGTACGGTCTGACCGACGCACAGGAAGAGACGATCAATGAAATCGTGAAGCGGTCGTTCAGGGATGTGCACGGCGGATGCGGCGTCCTGCCCGGTGCGTGGCAGGGGTCCGGTGACCTGCGACCCCGCCGCTACAGCGGCGGCGCCCGGTTCTACGACGTGTTGTCGCTGGAACGGCCGATCTACCGGCCCGGGCGGTTGGCAGGCATCTCCGCGTTGGGCCTGCGCCCCGGCGACCGGGTTCTCGACGTCGGCTGCGGCACCGGAAACAACCTGCCTGCTCTGCGCGTCTGTGTCGGTCCGGACGGATCTGACGCGGTGCTGTGCAGGTACTCCCTGAGCATCATCGGCGACTGGCGTCGTGCCTGGGCGCGGGCGATGGCGTGCTCCGCCCGGGTGGGCGGGTCGCGGTCGTCGACCTGGCGCCGCCGGTGGGATGCTGGCGGGTGCTGTCCCCCGCAGCGCGGCTGGCGGGTTTCACGGAGGATCGGACCCACGGCGGCTTCCCTGGACTCTGCTGGAAGAGAGCAGCGCCGACGTGTCGCATCAGGTGCTACGCGGCGGCCACGTCCACGTGAGTGCCGGAACCCGTACTAACGCCACGCACCGGAGGGGCCGGCCGCTCGATAAGCCGTTCGAGACGGATTCCACGTAATGCGGGGTCGAGGAGGTGCCGGCGGTGATCGACGGCGCACCGGTTCGTCGACTGGTGCGCCGAGCGATTGACATCGTTCGGGCCGGTGCTGCACCGGTTGGTCGACCACTGCGCCGCTGGCGGTCAGGGGGCCAACTCAGGCAGAGCGGCGGCACGGCGGGTTAGGTAGTGCTGTTCGGGCCGGCTGGCACTCATCAGGGCGACGCGCAGGTAGGCCTCGCGGGCCGCGGTGATGTCTGCGACCTGTTCCAGCAGGTGGGCCCGGACGGCTTCGAGGCGATGGGTGTGCGCCAGCCGCCCACCGGCGTCGAGCGTGCCGAGCACGGCCAGGCCAGCGATCGGTCCGTGGACCATCGCCACGGCGACGGCGCGGCTGAGTGTGACGACCGGGCCGGGTGCCACCGTCTCGAGGACCTTGTAGAAGGCGAGGATCTGTGGCCAGTCGGTGTCAGCGGCGTCGGGGCCTCGTCGTGAACGGCCGCGGTCGCGGCCTGGACCTGGTACTGCCCGATCGGACCGACACCGAGGGTCCAGGTCAGCAGGGCCATGACCCTCGGTCATGGCGGCGGTGTCCCAGTGTAGCACGACGGCGAGCCGGGCGACCCGCTCGTCGGGAGCGGGTAGTTCGAACCGGGCGCCGGTATCGCGGATGCGGTGTTTAGCCCGGCTGATCCGCTGGGCCATAATCGTCTCGGGAACCAGAAACGCGGCGGCGACCTGCGCGGTCGTCAGGCCACCGACAGCACGCAGGGTCAGCGCGAGCTGCGAAGAGGCGGACAGGGCAGGTCGGCAGCACAGAAGCAGCACCGTCAAGGTGTCGTCGGGTGGGTCCGGGTCTCGCTGGTCGGGTCGAGCACGGCCGCGGCCTCCCGGCGGCGGCGGGCGTTGTCGGTACGCCAACGATCGACCAGGGCACGTCCGGCAACGGTGATCAGCCAGGACCGCGGCCGGTCCGGCACGCCCTGTTCCGGCCATTGCGTGGCCGCAGCGAGCAGCGCCTCCTGGACGGCGTCCTCGCAGGTGTCGAGCTGGCCGTGCCGACGTACGAGCGTGCCGAGGACCTGCGGCGCCAACTCGCGCAGCAGATCCCCGAACGCCCCGTTCGCCACCGTCACCCTGTTGTCACTCCGGCAGCGAGGTCTGGTCCATGACCCGACGGATTTCGATCGGGTACTCGGTGACCGCCACGACCTGTGCGGCGATCTCGACGGCCCGTTCGTAGGTACCCTCGACGATCCAGTAGCCGGCCAGGGACTCCTTGATCTCGGCGAACGGCCCGTCGGTCGGGGCCGGAACGCCGTCGAGGAACCGCACGGTGGTGGCCTGGGTCGGGTCGGTCAGGTGCTGGCTGTCGACCACCTCACCGGAGGCCCGTGGTTCGCGGTCCATACGCGTCATGGTCATCTGCATTTCGCTGATCCATTCCGGATCCCGGTCGGCCAACGTGGTCCCCAACCCACCGAACATCATTTCTTCGTCGCACGGCATGGTCACCGCGGGTGCGGAACAACTGCTCGGCCGTCTCGTCGGACTCGACCGAGGTGACCGGCGCGTCGACGACTCGATACCGCGGGCGTCGAAACGTCGACGGGTGCTTTCGTCGAGTGCAGTGCCGCGGCTGGAGTCGGTCGATTGCCGGAACAACAGCGTGTGGTGCTCCGATGCTGGTCCGACGGCGAGGGACTCCGATGGGTTCATCACGGACCTCCCAGCCATGGCGGTACGGGCGGTGCACCACTCCCTGGCCCCAGTGTGGGCCAGACCGGGATGTCGGGCAGCACGTCACGCAACCCGGTTGCGATCAGCAGCCGGCGGGTGTGCACCGTGCGGTCGTCGGTCACGGTGTTGGTCGTCGTCCTGGTCCGCGGACCAGGACGACGACCAGTAGAACGGCCATGACGCCGACGCCGACCCACATGCCCTGCTGCCAACCGTCAACGAAGGATTCCTTGGCGGCGGTCACCAGCGCCGCGGCCTGGGGGCCGGCCGTGTCGGCGACGGCGAGGGCGTTGGACACACCTTCGCGGGCGGTCTCGGCGGTGTCGGCAGGGAGTCCTTCGAGCCGGGGGCCGAGCGCCGAGCGGTATCCCGCAGCCAGGACCGCGCCCAGCAGCGCCACACCGAGCGCGGTGCCGAACTCCCGCGTGACGTCATTGAGCGCGGACGCCACACCCTGCTGTGAACGGGGCAGCGCAGAGGTGATCGCCTCGGTGGACGGCGTCATCGCCAGGCCCATGCCCAGCCCCATCGCGACGATGCCCGGCAGCACCGACAGGTAGCCGCCCTCGACGGACACCAGGCTGGCCATCAACGCCAGCCCCACCGCGCCCAGCGCGATGCCCAGCGCCATCGTCGCGCGGCCACCGACACCGGCGGCGATCCTGGGCGCCAGCCCGGAAGTGAGCATCATGAGCAGCGCCATCGGCAGGATCGCGACGGTGGACAGCAACCCGGACCAGCCCAGCACCGCCTGGAAGTACGGATATAGAACGACGGCAACACCCGCCTGCACACCGAAGACCGCCAGTAACGTCACCGACCCGCTCGCCAGCCCTCGCTGCCGGAACAGGCTGACGTCCAGCAGCGGGCCTTCCCGCCGCAACTCCCACACCACGAACACCACCGCGCCGAGAGCCCCGACGATCAGGCTCACCATCGTCATCGGGTCGGTCCATCCGTGTTCGGGGCCCTCGTGCAGCACAACGATCAATCCGACCACCGCGACGACGGAGGTCAACGCACCGAACGTGTCGAACCGATACGCGAACACGTCCCGGGAATCCGGGATCGACCTCACCGCCACCACGACCGCCGCGAGGACGAGGACCACCGGCAGGACGAACAACCACCGCCAGTTCGCGAGATCGACCAGCACCGCCGACAGGAACATGCCGAGCAACCCGCCGGCGCCGGCGACGCCGGTCCACACCCCGATCGCCTGTGAGCGGGCCTCCGCCGGGAAACTCGACGTGATGACGGCGAGGGTCACCGGCATGATCATCGCCGCGCCGACCCCGGCGAGCACCCGCGAGGCCAGCAGGATCGCCGCCGACGCGGCCAAACCCGCAGCCGCACTGGCGATTCCGAAGACGACCAAGCCGATAATCAGCACCGGTTTACGGCCCCACCGATCACCGACCGCGCCCAGCGGCAGCAGCAGCGCAGCGAGGGTGATGGTGTAGATGTTGATAATCCACAGCACGGTGCTCTGCGAGACGTCGAACTCGACGGCGATGTCCGGCTGGGCCACATTCAGCCCCGACACCGAGGCGATGACCGCCATCAGTGCCAGGCAGACGCCGAGCATGACCGCGCGACGCCGCCGCGAATCGTCGATCGTGACCGCACCGGCACCAGCCGGTTGCAGGGAGGATTCAATACTCACGGTTGTCCTTCTAATCGATGTGTAGATTCGTGGCGCACGTAGAAGCCCCCACGGCGTGGCGAAAAGGTCAGCGGTGCCTGGCCCGCACGACGACGTCGTTCAGCAGCACCTGCTGCCCGATGGGGCTGGTCACGGCGCGGGTGAGCTCGGCGGCTCTGTCGACTAACCAGACCGTGCCGTCGAGCCGGGCAGTGATGTCCGCGGCGGTGACCGACGCCTCGGCCGGAGTTTGGCGACCGCATGGCTGCCCGTGATGCTGTCCGCTCTCATGGGTGTGCAGGTGACCGACGATCAGCAGGGTTCCGCCCGGTGCCACCCACCGCGCAAGGCGCTCGTAAAAGGCCAACTGCGACGTGGATGGGTGGGCGTAGTGCGTAGCGACCAGGTCGAACAGGGTGTCCGGCTCCCAGCCGGTCAGGTCGGCTCGGACCCAACGCACTTCGGGTACCCCGTGCTCGATCGCCCGGGCTGCGGCCCGCCGCAAGACCACCGGCGCGATGTCCACGGCAGTGACCTCCCACCCCTGCTGGGCGAGCCAGATCGCCTCGGTGCCCTCGCCACACCCGGCGTCCAAGGCCCTCCCGGGCGTACGACCGCCGGCCGCCTCGACCACGTACGGGTTGGGGCTGAGGCGGCCCTCCGGCTGCCCGCCAGGCACCTGATGCCAGTGGCTCTGCCAGTACTGCTCGTCGAAGTCGTGCGTCATCGGTACCCCCAGGGTGCGTTCGGCAACGCCGCACGACCCAGCGTTTCCCCAGGTCGTCGGCTATACCGGAATAGTCCGCACGACGAGCCGGAGTGGCAAGCTACGTTGCCGAATGGCAAAATCGAAGTCATGGACGACGAGTTCGATCGCACCCTCGACGCCGTGGGGCCACGGCTCAAACGCCTGCGCCTGCGCACCGCGATGACACTTGCTGACCTGGCCGCACTGACCGGCATCTCGGTGAGCACACTCTCCCGGCTCGAGGCCGGCCTGCGCCGCCCCACGCTCGAACAGTTGCTACCACTCGCCAAAGCACACGGCGCAACCCTCGACGAACTCGTCGACGCGCCTCCCACCGGCGACCCACGCATCCACCTGCGCCCCGTCGCCTGCTCCGACGGGTCGACAATCATCCCGCTCACCCGTCGGCCCGGCGGAATCCAGGCGTATAAGTTCGTGCTCCCCGCCAGCGGCGACGACGCACCACCCCAGATGCGGACCCACGAAGGACACGACTGGGTCTACGTCCTCAACGGCACACTTCGTCTTCTCCTGGGCGAACACGACCTGCTTCTCGACGCCGGCGAGGCAGCCGAATTCGACACCCGCACACCGCACTGGTTCGGCGCCACAGGGTCCGGACCCGTCGAATTCCTCAGCCTCGTCGGCAGGCAAGGCGAACGCGCACACGTCCGCGCCGCGCCCAAAGCAGGCCCATCCGAGGAACGGGAGGCGCTGCTGTAAGTGCGGTTTTCGACCGCGAGCCGGCAGCCTGTTCCATGGCGTCAACGTACGAGTCACCCTTGGCTCCGACCGAGTCGACGTCGCGGCCTCGGCGAGCCGCTGCTGTAGCGAATCGCTCGATACTCGGCGAGTTCAACCGACGGAGTGGACGTTCGCCTTCGGGTCGACCAGGCCCCGTCTGTGGGCGAGGGTGACGGCGTCGGCGACCAGTTCGGCGCGCATGTGCCCGGCCATGGCGTGGCCGATGACTTCGCGGGTGTGCAGGTCGATAGTGGTGGCCAGGTAGAGCCAGCCCTCGGCGGTGGGCAGGTAGGTGATCTCACCCGACGAGGCGTTGCCCGGAGGCGTCGACGGTGAGGTCCCGCCCGATCAGGTCCGGCGCTGGCGCGGCCGTGGCGTCTTGCTTGGTCAGGCTGCGGCGTCGGCGGCGGGTGATCCCGACGATGCCGCGTTCCCGCATGATCCGCTCGACCCGCTTGCGGTTGACCCGCCGGCCGCGTCGGCGCAGCTCAGCCGCCGAACCTTGCCGAGATCACCTGAGTACGCTGGCCGACAGCATCGTCATTCAACTACCTCCGGAGATTTCGGGGGTCGCACCGGCGGCCGGCGAGCATTCCGGTCGAATGTCGGCGGCACTGCTGAGTCAGGGTCGGGTCGCCCGGAGGGATCTCACCTCCGGGCTCCCACGGAACGGAGCGTGACAGTCTCCCGTCACTCCGCTCGTACCACCCTGGCCGTCATCAGGGGGTTACGGGCCCAGGCCCAGTGCGCGAAGTAGCGTGGGTGTTGCGTGATGAGGCGTTCCCACACGATTCGGGCCTTACGGCGTGGCCGTAGCCGTCGATATTTCTTGCGGATCCAGCGCACCAGGTAGGAGTTGATACGCGCCAGGAGCGTGTAGAGCGCGGAGCGGTAGAACCGTCCGTAGTAGCTCATCCACCCGCGTACGACGGGGTTGATCATCTCGGCGAGTTCGGCCCAGCTCAGGTCCAGGCGGCGGTGGATCCGCCAGCGTCGGACGGTGCGGCTGAGTCGTGTGAGAGCGTCCTTGCTGATCGCCGGGAGGAACGCGGTGAACACGCGCCCGTGGCGATCCTTGGCCCCGCGAGGCCGGAACGTGTACCCGAGGAACGTGAACGAGGTGTCCGGATGGACGCCTCGCCGGTTGCTGTCCTTGCAGTACACGATCCTGGTCTTGTCCGGGTGCAGACGCAGCCCGACCTCGACCATCCTGTCCTCGATCGCCTGCCGCACAGCGCGGGCCTGGCGTTCGCTGGCGCAGTGCACCACCACATCGTCGGCGTATCGTTCGAACGGCACGGACGGGAACGTCCGGGCCATCCACGTGTCGAACGCGTAGTGCAGGAACAGGTTCGCCAGCACGGGTGAGACCGCGGACCCTTGCGGGGTTCCCCGGTCTCGGGGTTGCAAGCTGCCGTCAGGCTGCTGCAACGGGGCGGCAAGCCACCGTCTGACATACAGCACCACCCACGGCAGGTCGGTGTTCGCCTCAACCGCTTTGATCATGAGGTCGTGATCGACGCTGTCGAAGAACGCCTGGACATCCAGATCGACGACCCAGTCGTAGTCCCAGCACCGTTGCCGGCACGCCGCGACTGCGTCCAACGCGGACCGTCGCGGCCGGTAACCGTAGGAGTCGCGGTGGAAGATCGGTTCGACCTTCTCCTCGATCCTGCGGGCCACTACCGTCTGCGCCACCCGGTCATCCACAGTAGGCACCCCGAGCGTTCTGACCCCACCTTGCGATTTCGGTATCTGCACCGCTTTCACCGGTGGAGGAAAGTAACTACCCGAAGACATCCGATTCCAGATCTTGTACAGATTGTCTTTCAGATCCTTCTCGAACTCCCTCAGGCTGACCTCGTCAACCCCAGGGCTATTGCGTTCTGGGGTAACTGCTGGTCACGGCGGTTATGAGGTCGTGTGAGCGA
>NZ_JBHMIS010000047.1:0-22851 GCF_048060415.1 Micromonospora sp. LOL_024 | reverse complement strand
ATCCACCCCAACCGGTCACAACCCGACCAGCCGCACGACCCCGGAACTTGCAAAGGCCCTGAATGTCATGGTCGACCAATGCCCGCCCCGCACCGTTGGCGAGATGGGCAATATTCATCGCCGATGGACTCGTGGCCTGCGCGCCTGGTGTATCCATAGGAGTCCAATAGCCTGTCCATAAGTTACACCCTGTTGCCGATTGTCGGGAGCCGTGCGGCTAGGGCGCAGTTTCCGCGGGCTGCCCTTGTTTTGCTAATGCCAATACGGGAGATCATATGGTGGCGAAGGTCGTGGTGGATAAGGTTCTCTGCTACGTGGTGCGAGAGGGGCGGTTGCTCGTCTTCCGTCACACCGACTACAGCTATGAGCAGGTGGGCGTCGAGGTGCCGGGAGGCACCGTTCGTGTAGGTGAGGCGCCGGAGGACGCCGCGCTGCGCGAGGCCCGCGAGGAGACCGGGCTGATGGGCTTTCGCGTTGTCCGCAAGCTGGGGGAGGTTGAGTACGACATCACACCGCTCCGGTTCGAGATTCAGTACCGTCACGTCTTTCAGTTGGAACTCGTAGGGCCGGCGCCCGAGCGGTGGGCTAGTCAGGAAGACCACGACGGTACCCAGGAACCCACCCACCTTGAGTGTTTCTGGGTACCGTTGAAGGCTGCGCATATCCTGCAGGCTGGCCAGGGTGCTCTCCTGGCCAAACTTTGTTCGTGATCGGGTGTACATCGCGAGGTGGCAATGCGCGGCTATGGGACCGAAGTGCGCCAGCGGCATTGCCTGATCATTGGCAATGCCGTCATACCAATATCCCGCCATGCGTTGTGAGGCGACCGCGAGACCCGGGTGCGGATGCAGGCCGGTCGGAACGTTCTACACCCCTGAAGCAAGATGCGGCGGTGGCTCGACTGGCAACTCCGGTAGCTGGTGTTCACCTCGGAGCAGCGCCCCGAGCCGCGGGCACTGGACCAGCATCGCGCTCAGATCCCGCTCCTCCGCGACGGCCGCGATGAGGCGGAGCGCATCGGTGGCCAGACCGAGTGCGCCGAGTTCCACGACCGTGCTGGCCTCCCCTGCCAGAACCGGGTCCATCAGCCGGGTCCACTCCGGCAGCAGGACCCAGGACGCGTACAGGTGATCGTCGAGCCAGGCGACGGGCCGAGCCGCGAAGAACTCCCTCCGGTCGGTGGGAACCTCGACGAACACCGGCGTCGAGTAGACCGGATCAACCTGGGCGGCGGCCAGCAGAAGCGGGTCCTGCACCAGGGTGGCGTCCACGAGCTGCGCGAACGACGGCGTCCAAACAACCATGTGGCCATTCGTGGTGCCATCGGCATGGACGACCGGCGGTCGTTTCCACACGCCGACCTCGGACACCTCGGTAAACGTGTCGGTCACCCGGTATAGCGAGGCGTACGCGGCGACCGCCTCGGCTCGAAGCCAAGGTGCCGCAGCGCCCCACTGACCTGATGACTCGTCAGGACACAGGTGCCCACCGGCATGCCGCTCTGCGCCTGGTGCAGAACGGCTAGGACCGCGAGCAGCGGCACCATCTCCACCGGCGCGTAAACGAGCCGTCCGAACATTGGGCTGTACTCAAATTTCGGCATCAGCGCCGTCTCGTCCGGGCGGTGAGGGCGCCGGCTGCCGGGCACGCGGGTGGGCGGGATCATCCGGCGGATCGGCTCCCGCCGCTGCCGGCGGCCACTGCGCTTGCGATTACCCACCGATCCTCCCGACGCGAACACCCGCACCGCCGTTCCGTCGATGCTGACACGTCGACAGCCGGACACGACAGCCACAGACCCCACCCCACGAGCTGGAATCTGGACCGGAAGCCGCTCGTGCGACTACTCGCATCGCGGTGGCTGTGCGGTGCCGACCGCCTCGCCGATGTCTGGTGGCCTCATAAGGAGCCCGGTAGGTTCAGCTGTCCAGCACTTTCGCTCTCATCGATTGGGGTGCCGGCCACGTGTCGCAGATTGAGACGATCACCGGTGAACTCCGCGCGTTGATGACCGGGGTCGAACGCGCGCAGGGGTTGGCAGCCGCCGCGGACAGCCAGGCGCAGGAGGTGGCGTTGCGGGCCGCAGGCGCAGGCTTCGTCGCCGTAGCGGCGGGCGTGGCCCGGGTACGCAACGCGATCACGGGCATCCAGGGCGGCCTGGGAAGTCTTGCCGGGTCGATCGGCGAGGCGACGAAGGCCACCGCGGCGGTGCCGAACGAGGCCACCCCGCAGGAGACGATCGCCGGGCTGGCGCCCGTGCAGAGCGCGGTGGACGCCGCTCGGGACGCGGCGACCGGGGCCATCACCGGAGTCGGGGAGGCGCAGCAACTCGTCGCCGTGGTCCTGCAGGGCGGGCAGCCTGGGCCGCTGCTGCAGGCGTTGGAGGCCATCAAGCAGGTCCTGGTGCTGGTCGTGCAGCGCGCCGGCGGGGCCCGGCAGGCCGTCGAAGGGGCGATCGCGCAGGCCCGGCAGTTGGGCTCGTCGGGAAACTGACGGGGGCTGGCGGTCATCCACCGACCAGCCCCACCCCTGCTACCACCGGCAGCCCATCCCCGACGACCCCCACCCTGGGCGGAACTGTCTCCGCGAACCCTGACGGGGCAATCCCGTGGGCCAGGCGTCCCACCGGCGTCGCCGGCGGGTCGCCTACCGGACGTCGAACCCGGATCTCGCCAAACGAAAAGCCTCGGGAGCGGCGTGCCCTGGAGTTGGAGAACGAGTGTGCCGACAAGGTCGCCGGCAAGGGGTACCGGGTTCACCAGAACCCCACGAGGCAGGAGGTTGCGGACGCGCGACGCGAGACCGGGGATTCGGGGAGGCCGGAGAAGGCACCCGACTTCCTCATCGAGGAGCATGTCTTCGACTGCTACGCGCCCACTGCTCCTGTGCCGGCCCGCGCCGTCTGGAGCGCGGTGTCCAGGAAGGTCGACGCCGAGCAGACCCAACGCGTGATGTTGAACCTCCACGACTGGCGCGGAGACCTCGCTGCTCTGCACAAGCAGTTCCACGACTGGCCCATCACGGGGCTGAAGGAACTGGCGGCGGTAACGCGCGACGGTGCGATCATTCAGATCATCCGGCGAGACTGATGAAGGGGTGCAGATGGCTGTCGAGTACCGGCTGACGCTGGCGGGCGACATTCCACTGGAGCAGGTGGCGGAACTGGCTGCCCCAGGAGCAGTCGAGACGTCCACGGCGTCCGGCGGCAGGATGCTCAGCGCCGACCTGAACGACGATTGCGGGTACGTCGTGGACATCACTGGCGGAAGGCACGGCTACTGTAGTGCCGAGGACGACGGTGGCGCTCTGTGGGAATGGGAGCCGGAGACCTACGTCGACGTCAGCTTCTCCATGCGCAAGGACACCCTGGTCGACAAGGGCAAACCCCACATGCTGGCAACCGTGGCCAGGATCCTCACCGGCAGGGCCGAGGACGCCGCCCTGACCCTCAACGGCGACGTACTTCTGCTGACGCGCATCGCGGGGACCATCCAGAAGCACAACACCGACGGCTGGTACGACGAAGACTACGACAGAATTCTTCACCCCTGACGGGCGTACGTCCTCGGCTAGACCCACCACAGCCACTTCCCCCGACCAACCCGACCGGAAGTGCCTCAGTATGCGCAGCCATGACCTCACGCCCGGACGGATGATCGGCGTCACCTTCGATCATGGCGAGGACTTCTTCACCGCCCTCGCTGACGCCTGCCGCGCCAACGGCATCCGGCACGGCTACATCCCCGTCTTCATCGCCGGGTTCAGCACGGTCGAGATCGTCGGCACCTGCCAGCGTCTGGACGACCCCCAAGCCCCGGTCTGTTAGGGGTGCTGCGTTCGCAGGCACGGGATGCCACGTACGGCGTTCCCGGCGGGGCTTATCGCTCGCGAGTCTGGCACCTCCGACCTATTACCTCGTCTCGTCGGTGCGCCGGATGACAGCCTTGGCCACGGGCTTGAGTGGACGCCAGTCCACGCCGCTACCTCGCCAGTAGCGGTCGCAATCGGCTTCAATCTCGGACTTGAGTTCGTCAAGATGGGCATAGAACGCTTGCTCAGCCTGGCTGAGGCCTTTGCCCTTCATCTGCTCCCTCAAGTCATCGAGCCTCTTCTGGATTTGCCGCAGCGCGATGCCGACGGCCGCACTGAACCCGCGCTCGAAATGTGCGTCACCGTGGTCGTTCATCGTCTCTTGAACTGAGTCGCGGACGGCGTCCATGATGAATCGGCCTGCTTTCGGGATCCGCCCTGCGCGCGCCTCCGTACACACGAACCCGATCCGGGTCAGTACGCGTTGCGCCTCCATGGTTGTGAACGTTGTGCGGTCCCATCCAGTCACGTGCCCGAGGACCTGCTTGGGCGGGAACATCTGCCCGTTGACCTCGACCATGTGCTTCTGGATCAGTTCAGGATCCTCACCCATCATGCGGGCCTCCACCTCCTGCTTCGTGAGGTCGAAGTCCCGGCCACCTACCTTCATCCACACTCCTTCGTTCACTTACAGTAACTTACTGTAAGTAGATAGTAAGTTCTACCCTTCACTTGGTCAAGCAGGAGCGTCGGATCGGCTTCTGGTGGCCGCCCATCGTCCGCATGAGGCAGTCGTGAAGCAGCGGGGGCCAAGCCCGCATAACTCGGCCGTGGGCGGACACCTGGCGGGGCCGTCGCCGTAGGCATCAGGGTGGGGCATCGTCTTCACAGGTCGGACGCCAGCAAGCCCATGAACCAAGCGTCCGCCGACGTGCTCGGCGGGCCTCGCCGTCGGCGTGGGTGAGGTCGAGGGCTGACAGCGCATCGGTCACCGCCGTCCGATGCCCGGTGTACGGGCCAGCGGGTCTTGGGCCCGGGAAAGCCCATCATGACCTTAGATGATGTGCGCGGTGTGTGCTCTCCAGCGGATGCCAACCCGGGTGAACCGGTGCCAACGCGGGTCACTGCGGCGACCGCCGGTCGCAACCCGGGGTTCGTGTGCTCGGCGTGTGGTCCTGGGCTGGGAGAACGGCGGTCCGGGGAACGTGGGTGAACGTGGGCCGCTCCCTGCCACCCCAGGTGAACCCCTAGGTCGCTAGACTAGGCCCTCGCGCCCTCGTAGCTCAGGGGATAGAGCATCGGTTTCCTAAACCGTGTGTCGCAGGTTCGAATCCTGCCGGGGGCACCTCACAGAACTGCAAACACGCAACGCGACCAGTCGATCACTGCTCGTGGAAGCCAGTTTCGTGTTCGCGTAGAGGATCAAGGACGCCCCGGCCGAGCGGCCGGGGCATCACACGTCGGCTCGATGTACGGGCGCCGAACGCGCCCGGATCGCGGCATGTCCGTACACTCGATCTTGGGCAGAATGACGTCCCCACAAGTCCGGCGCGAGGTTGACGGTCGCCGTCCGGCTCGGGCAGAAGCTTTCGGACAACCGGCGCCGGGCCGTCGTCGAGCAGGCCGAACGCCTCGCCGCACAGCGCTCGGCCACCCTCGCCGTGTCGAATTCACCGACTGACGGTGGCGCCCATCGAGAGGGAGGCGGTGATGGGCGACGCACGGACCGGAGAAACCCCGGGCCGGGGCGGGGCTCGGCCGGGTGGTGCCCCACCGGGCCGTCTGCGCCGGCCATCCGATCGCTGACGGGGTGGTGCAGGAGCGATGTATCGATAGGATTGGCTCTCGCGTTCATGGCGACGGCGGGGCTGGTGTGCATGGCGATTGAACTGCTGCCGCTGGTAGCGGCGGTGCCGAGGGCGACGGATCAGCCGGAGCCCGAGCCACCACCGACCCGGTCACTTCGGGTCGCGCTGGTCAACATGCCGTGGGCCCGCGTCGACGCACCGTCCATCAGTGTGGGCTGCTTCAGTCCGTCGTCCGCGCGGCGGGCCACCGGTGCGACGTGCACTACCTGAACCTCGACTTCGCCGCCGAGATCGGGGCGCAGACGTACGACGGGCTGTCGGGGATTCCCAGTGAGCGCCTGCACCTGATCGGCGAGTGGCTCTTCTCATACGCCGCCTTCGGCGAGGTGCTGACCGAGTCGGCCTACTACCAGGACTTCCCCGAGGTCGAGAAGCAGTGGGCGAAGCTGACCGGCGGGAGCCTCGACGAGCTGACCGGGCTGCGCCGGGACACGATTCCCGACTGGCTGCGCGGGTGTGTGCGGCGTGTCGACTGGGCCGACTACGACGTCGTCGGGTTCACCTCCACCTTCCTGCAGAACACGGCGTCGTTGGCGCTGGGCCGGATGCTCCGCGCGGAGCATCCGGACCTGGTCCAGGTGTACGGCGGCGCGAACTTCGACGGGGCCATGGGTGCCGAGTACGCGGGCACCCTGCCCTGGCTCGATTACGTGGTGACCGGCGAGGGCGATGTGGCCTTTCCTCGCCTGCTGGCGCAACTGGCCGCCGCGGAACACCCCGCGGTGGCACATTGCCGGGTACCCGGCGTGCTCAGCGCCCGCGACGCCGCCACACAGACTCGCGACGCGCCCCGCACCCAGGACCTAGACCGGCTACCGATCCCCGACTACGGGGACTACTTCGCGGCGCTGGAGCGCCACGGCCAGGCGACGATCCTCGGTGACGAACCGGTCAAGCTCCCCGTCGAGTTCGCTCGCGGCTGCTGGTGGGGCCAGAAGCACCACTGCACGTTCTGCGGGCTGAACGCGCTCGGCATGGGATACCGGTCCAAGAGTCCCAGCCGCGCCATGTCGGAGCTGTCCACGCTGCTCAGCGCCTATCCCACGGTGCACGTTGAGGCGGTCGACAACATTCTCGACATGTCCTACCTCTCGTCGTTCTGCACCGAACTCGCCGATCGGCGCTGGGACATCCACGTTTTCTTCGAGGTCAAGGCGAATCTCACCCGGGAGCAACTGGCCGTGCTGCGCCGGGCGGGAATCCTGACCATCCAGCCCGGCATCGAGAGCCTCAGCACCCACGTGCTGAAGCTGATGCGCAAGGGCTCCACCAAGCTGCTGAACATCCGGTTGTTGAAGTGGGCCCGCTACCACGGGATTCGGGTGGCGTGGAACCTGCTGGCCGGTTTCCCGGGCGAAACCGACGAGGACTACCGCGAGCAGGTCGAACTGATCCCGCTGCTGCACCACCTGTTTCCACCGGGCGGGTGCAGCCGTTTGTGGCTGGAACGCTTCAGCCCGTACTTCACCGACCCCTCGTTCCCGATCTCGGACGTCCGGCCACGGTCGAGCTACCGACACATCTACCCGGACTCCCTCGACCACTCCCAGATCGCCTACTTCTTCGACTACACGGCGAAGGGAGTTGGCAGTGATGAGGCGTTCGGCGCCCTGTCCAGCGCCGCCCGGCGGTGGCGGCAGCGCTGGGCAGAGCACCGGCCGTCCCTCATCTACCAACGGGTGCCGGGGCGGCTGGTGCTGGTCGACACCCGTGCCGAGCAGCCTCGCCGGGCCGTCCTCACCGGCTGGCAGGCCGAGGCGTACGAGCTGTGCGGGGACCGCCCGCACTCGGCCGACCGGATCCGGGCCGGGCTGGAGTCCGCCGGGCACCGGGTCACCACCGCCGAGGTCGGCGCCCTGCTGGACCAGTACTGCCGCTCCGGGGTGATGGTGTCCGAGGACGGCCACTACCTGTCGCTGGCGATCCCGGAGAACCCCGGATGGTGGTGACGGCGCCCGAACGGCTCGCGCTGGCCCGCGAGGTGGCCGCGCGGTTGGCGTCCCGCCCGGGGGTGACCAGCGTCTTCATCACCGGCAGCCTGGCTGTGGGGCTGGGTAACCACACCTCCGACGTGGACGTTTACCTCGCCGGGCCGGAGGTTGGGGCGAGTCGGGAGCAGGTCTTCGCCGGCCCGGTTCGGATCGACGTGCACCGCTTGTCCACGCAGGCGCTCGCGGAATCGGTTCGGCGGGTGGTGGGGGCGACCCTGCGCAGCGACGACGGCGCGGACGTGGTTCCCGAGCGGGACGTCACCACCGCGCTGCGGCTGCACATCGGGGAGATCGTGGTCGACGGCGGAGCGGCCGCCCTGCGAAAAACCTTGAACGAACACGAACTCACGCTACGTCGACTGTTGATCACCCGATGGCTCAACCTCGCTCACTACGGCCAGGAGGACCTGGCCGGGCTGGTCAACGATCCGGAGGACGGCGACGCCGCCGTGATGATCGCCCGGCTGCTGCTCCGTACCGCCGGCAAGGCCCTCGCTGCGGCCTGCGGCGACCTTTTTCCCGGGGAGAAGTGGGTCTGGCGTCAGCTCGACCGATCCGCACCGGCCGCTTTCCCGCACGCCCACTATCGTCGCCTGCTGCGCGCCGATCCGCTGGCCACCGGGCACGACGGGGTGCGCCTGACCGATCTGCGCCGGTTTGCCCAGACCTGCCTAGCCGCCACGGCGGTCCTCGGCTGGCATGGAGTGCCGGTGACACATCAGCCGCGCTGGCGCGGCGGCGACGGACCGTTACGGCGGATGTCGGAGCTGTCCATCCGCGCCTACCAGGACGGGGTGGTGATCACGTCGCCGGAGAGCCGCCGGGTCCGGTTGAGTCACGAAGCGGCACTGATCTGGGCACTGTGTGACGGGGTCGATGAGTCGACAATGCAGCGTGACATCGACCGGTTACGCTCGGTGCATACCGCCGCCCGCCGGTTGGGGGCCGAACGGGTGGCCGTACTCACCGACGAACTGCTCGCGGCGCGACTGATCCACGGGGGGCCGGCATGAAGGTGATCTACGCCCGCAGCGACACCCTCGACCTCTGCCTAGCCCTGCACCGGGAACTGGTCGGTCGTTGCTCGTGGGAGGCGTGCCTGCTGCCCAGACCGGTCGAGCCGGCGATCGCGGCGTTCCAGCACGGGCTGCGCGGCTGGCGGGAAAACGGTGTGACGATCCCGCCAGCCGCCTTCGCCGCACCGGACGGCCTGGCGGTCACCGACGAGGCGACCCGGACGGTGCTGGCCGCGATGGAGGCCGCCCGGCCCCGTCTCGCGCCGGCGATCGCCGCCTTCGACGAACGCCGCACCCTCGCTGAGGCTGACCTCGACCAGCGCCTGCGCCTCCCCCAGGTGGCCGACCCGCTGGCGGCGGCCATGGGAGTCCCGGGCACCTCGCTGGAACTACCGGTCCATCTGGTGCCGTTCGCGCCGTACCCGCCCTCGGTGGGGTTGCTCCTCGACGGTTCCCGGGTGGCCGGCACCTACCTGGACTTCCGGCGGTACGTCGGTGCCACCCTGGCAGACGCGGTGCTGACCCAGCTGGGCTGGGCGTTGCTGCGCACCGAGCATGGCCCAGGCCACCTGCTGGGTCGGTTGCGCGCGCTACTGCCCGGTACCGGGCCGTACCAGCGACGGATGCGGCTGCTGCTGACCAAGACGCTGGTGGAGCTAACCGCCGGGCACCTCGTCCGCACGACGGACCCGACGCACCGCCCGTGCGTGGACGTGCTCGGCACGGCATGGCGCTTCCCCCGCCTGTACGACCTGGCCCGCCGCCACTGGACGCCCTACCTCGACGGACACCTGGACCGGGAGCGGGCGCTGGTTGCGATCGCCGATGAAGCCACCGCCTACTCCCCCCGGTGGTACACGGAAAACATCGACGGCGCGGCCTTGGCGGCCGATTTCTACCTGCTGGAGTGGTTGGCGGTGCAGGGCGACGCGAAGGCCGCGGAGCGGCTGGCCCAGTGGGCACCGCAACTCAGCGCCGACTTCGCCGGCCAGCTCGACCTCATCATCGGCACCGAACTCGGTCACTACGAGTGCGCCCGCCTCGACACGTTCCCGCCGGAACTCGCCACGTTTCTGGAACGCGTCAACCTCGGTGACAGCCGGGTGGGCTGGTGGCGGAGCCGCCGCGAACTCGGCGAGATCCGCGCGCTGGACCTCGCGGTGGACGCGTTCGCCGGGCCCGGCGTCGAGTACGGTGGTGAGGCGTGGGCCCCAATCGCGGCGATGCTCCGACGGTACGCCGCCGGCGAGCTGCCTGCCCGCGTCTTCATCGACCAGTGCTTCACCCTGCAACACAACAACGGCTGTCTCTTCGATAAGTATTTCGAGGCCGAGCACCTGATGCCGGTACTCGAGGCACAGGCCGCGGGGGAACTGGCAACGCTCGCCCGGCACTCGTCCGCCGAGGTGCGTCGCCGTTGGCAGCGCCACCGGCACCACCTGGAACGCGGCTACTCCCCGGAGTGGCTGGGTGACGGCCGGGCCGCCGACGCGCCACCGCCGGACCGGCCGCGTACCACCCGGCTCGTCCTCGGCGCCCCGCCGCCCGGCAGCCTCGGCTGCGGCTCCGCTGCGGAGGCCGAGCAGCTCACCGCGTCCCCCGCAGACGCTACCGCGGCGATCCGCACCCGTACCTGGCAGTTCCGCCGGCCGTGGCCGGCGGTGCCGCGCCAGTACACCGCCCTGACCGCCCTCCTGAACACCGACCTGGGCGACGTGACGCTCGACCTGTGGCCGACGGTGGTGCCGCACACCGTGGACAACTTCGTCGCCCTGGCCAGCGGGTTGCGGACGTGGCGGGACCCGGTCACCGGTGCGCGACGCGACGACCCGTTCTACGACGGCGTCGAGTTCCACCGCCGGGTGCCGGGGTTCATGATCGAGGCCGGCGACCACTCCGGCACCGGCAAGGGCGGCCCGGGATACCGGATCCCCGACGAGTTCCAGGCCGGTAGGGTCTTCGACCGGCCTTTCCTGGTGGCGATGGCGAACAACGGGCGGGACAGCGCCGGGTCCCGCTTCTTCATCACCCTGGCCGCCGCCCGCCACCTAGACGGCGGGTTCGTGCAGTTCGGTGAGGTGCTCGACCCGGACTCCCAGGCCCTGGTGACGGCGATCGCCGAGGCACCCGGGCCGGTCCGGCTGCTCCGGGTGACGATCGACGCCACGCCTGCCTGAGGCGCGTCGCCCCTCGCCGACGCCGTGCGTTCCGACGGTGCCGCGCCTGGCCACCTGCTCAGGCGAAGTCGTCGTGCCCGTGCCGGTGCGCCCGGCGGATCTGCACGGCGACGACGGCGGCGGCCACGCCCACCCAGGCGATCCCCACCACGGCCTCGATCACCACCTGCGACAGCCAGGGGTCGCCGCGCAGCCAGGAGTGCACCGCGGCGAGACCGTGCCGGCCCGGCAGGAACGCCCCGACGACATCCAGCACCGGCACCCGCCCCGGCGGCAGGAACGCTCCGCTGCACAGCATCACCACGTAGCCCATCAGGTTGCTGGCCAGCGTCTCCGCCCGACGGCCCACGGCAAAGGCGGCGGCGGCCAGGCCCGCAGCGGTCGCGGTGAAGGAGATCAGCAGGTAGACGAACGCCATCGGGGCTAGACGCAGCGCGAGGTCACCCAGCCCGGCGACGGGAGCCACCACGACGGCGGCGACGAGGACCACGCCGAAGCCGGCGAGTGGGTACGGCAACGAACGGGCAATGAAGAGCGCCGTCGGGTGCAGCCGTCCGGTGCGCAGTCGCCAGAACGTGACGGACTCCTTGTCGGCCACCGGGACCTGCGAGACATAGAGGATGTTGGTCATCGCGAGCGCGAGCACCAGCCCGCCGACGTACGCGTACTCCTGGTGCCGGGCGCCCGCGACGACGCCGCCGAGCAGGGTGAAGAACAGCGTCTGCAGCACCATGCGGGGCAGGATGCTGCCACCAAGCACGCTCGGCGGGTTCACGGCGAGGAACTCCCGCCACCCGAAGCGGACGGCTGCGCCCAGCCGCCACGGCAGCGGGGTGTCGAGGAGACTAGACGAGTTCAAGGGTCCCCCTCCGGCGACCGGCATCGACGGCGGCGCGTAGGCAGGCGACCGCCGCTATCAGGTAGGCCACGGTCAGCGCCACCGCGAGCGCCAGCGGTGTCGCGCGCACCGCACCGGCGCTGATGCCCACGACGAACTCGTGAACCCAGTGCAGGCTGAGCAGCGTCGGCACCCAGCGCAGCCACTCCGGTAGCGCGTCCGGTGGGATCAGCAGCCCGCCCAGGATGAAGACCGGATAGATCAGCGCGCCGGACCAGGCAAGTCCGTGCCGGGTGACCAAGAACAGGCAGGCGAGCAGCATGCCCAACGCGGTGCCGGACGCAACGACGACGAGCAGCGCGACGAGCAGCCACAGCGGATGCGGCACGGCGACTCGCAGCCGCAGCAGCACGATCACGGCGGCCGAACTGGCGAGGATCCCGCCAGCGCTGTAGAGCGTCGCGCCGAGACTCCGGCCGAACAGCACCAGGCTGGGCGAGAACTGGCTGGTGACGCTACGGGCCAGGGTGCCGTACGTGCGTTCGCGCCGCAGCACGCCACCGGCGGTCCACACGGTGGCGCTCCACATCGCGGTCAGCACCACGGCGGAGACGACGACACTCGCCTGGTCGGACATGAGGCGCCGGGTGCCGGCCACGATGGCCAGCAGCGCGACCGGCTGCACCACGGAGACGACGACCACCATGGGCCGGGTGCGCATGCCCCGCTGTTCGGCACGCAGGGCCATCCAGACCACCCAGGCGGCGGTGAGCACGCGCTCGTTCACCGCGCCCTCGTTGGCGCGGGCTCGTCTGCAGACAGGCGGTCCATGACGGTGGCGTAGACGTCCTCGAGGCGTACCGGCGCGACGTCCACCGCCAGCACGTCGAGGCCGGCGAGCGCGGCACCGAGCCGGTCGAAGGTCTCGCCGCCCCATTCCGGCACGCGCAGCCGTAGGGTCCAGACCCCGCCCTGTTCCTCGACGTCGTCTGGCACCGTCCCCAACGCGTCGAGGTGCCGCGGCACCGGACCGCGACCCCTCACCGTGACCGTGGCGGCGAACCCCGCCGAGCGGGCGAACTCCTCCGCCGTGGTGTCCATCGTCACCGCCCCCCGGGACAGGATCAGCACCCGGTCCGACAGTCGCTCGATGTCCAGCAGGTAGTGGCTGGTCAGCAGGATCGACACCCCGGTGCTGCGCAGCCGCGCGACGGTGGTGCGCAGCCGTTCGGCCTCGACCGGGTCGAGGCCGACGGTCGGTTCGTCCAGCAGCAGCAGGCGCGGCTCCGCGACTAGGCCCAGCGCGATGTGCAGTCGCTGGCGCATACCCTTCGAGTAGGTCTCGACCGGGCGGCGGGCGGCCTCGACGAGCCCGACATCGGTCAGCGCGTCGTCCACCTTGGCGCGGATGGCCCGCCGTCCGACGCCGGCGAGCATCGCGAAGTAGCGCAGGTTCTCCCGTCCGGACAGGGCGCCGTAGAAACCTCGGTCGCCGCCGAACACCACGCCGGTCAGCCGCCGGACCGCGCGCAGGTCCCGCCGGACGTCGTGGCCGAAGACCCGGGCGCTACCACTGGTGGGCTCCAGCAGGGTGGCCAGGATCTTGGTCAGGGTCGTCTTCCCGGCGCCGTTGCTGCCCAGGATCCCCAGGATCTGCCCCTCGGCGACCTGGAATGTGACGTCGCGCAACGCGATCACCTGGTCCCGACCGCGGCCGAACACGCGTCCCACTCCGGTCACCTCGACCGCTGGTGCGCTCATCGCCCCTCCGTCTCTCGCTTCATCGCGACCGTTACCCGCCCGACGGTCAACCGGGCCGCGGGCAGGCGGGCGGGGGAGCACGAGACGTAGTCCGCCCCGAGCCCGACCAGCAGCCGGACGGCCGCCGGATCGAGCGCGTGTTCCCCGCAGATACCGACGCCGATGTCCGGCCTCACCTTACATGCGGCGGTGACCGCGTACCGGACGAGCTCGCCGACCCCCTGGTCGTCCCAGAGGGCCGCCGGCGACTCGTCGATAAGCCCGAGATCCCGGTAGCGGGGCACCAGCTCCCGTTCGGCGTCGTCCCGGGACAGCCCCCAGCCGAGGGCGGTCAGGTCGTTACTGCCGATGGAGAGGAAGTCCGCCCGCCGCGCCAGATCGCCGGCGACAAGCGCGGCGCGTGGTGTCTCGATCATCGCACCGACCGGCATGGTCTCCGCCCCGATCCGGCCGAGCTGCTCGTACGCCTCGGCCAGCCGGTCGCGCACCAGGTCCAGCTCGGCCGGCACGGTGACCATCGGCACCAGCAGTTCGGGGTGCGGATCGCCGCCGTCCCGGCGGACCAGCCCGGTCGCCTCGACCAGCGCGGTCAGCTGCGCCTCCAGCAACCGCGGATCGAGCACACCCAACCGGATCCCTCGGACACCAAGCATCGGGTTGGTCTCGTGCAGTCGCTGGGCGGCGGCGAGCGCCACCGGGTCGGGCCCGACCCCGCCGCCGACCCGCGCCTCGGCGGCGGCGATCTCGAGTCGGGTGAGGTCGGGAAGGAACTCGTGCCGGGTCGGGTCGAGCAGCCGAATCGTCACCGGCAACCCGTCCATGGCCCGCAACATGGCGACGAAGTCGTCTCGCAGGACCTTCCGCAGGTGGTCGAGCGCCTCGGACGTCTCGGCGCTGCCGGCGCCGGTCAGCACCCTCGCCAGCAGCGACTGTCGTTCGCCGAGCAGCATGTGCTCGATGCGGCAGAGCCCGATGCCGGTGGCGCCCGCGCGTCGGCCGGTCTCGGCGTCGGCAGGCGAGTCGGCGTTGACCCGTACGGCGAGTCCGGCGTGCCGGTCCGCAGCCGTCAGGATCTTGCGTACCGCGGGTGCCACCGGTTCGGTTCCGGCGCCGCCGGTCCGGGTGGTCCGCGCGGTCGGCAGGCCGCCCCGGTGGACGGTGCCGGCGGAGCCGTCCACCGTCACCCGATCACCCGGCCGTACCGGCTCCCCGTCGTCCGGACGCAGACAAGACCCGTCCGGGTCAACTCGGGCGTCGCGCAACGCGGTCACGCAGACCCGGCCGAGCCCACGGGTGACCACGGCCGCGTGCGAGGTGCTGCCGCCCTGCTCCGTGACCACGGCCACGGCAGCGAGCAGGCCGGGAAGGTCCTGCGGCATGGTCACCGGAAGGATCAACACGGGGTCGGCCCCGCTCTGCCGAGCCGCTACCGCGGCGTCGGCGTTGAAGACGGCGACGCCGTCGGCCACACCGGGCGCCACGCCCTGGCCGCGGCAGAGCACGGGAAGATTCGTCGCCCCGCCGGCCGGCGTCAACGCCCGGGTCAGGTCCTCCGTGTGGATCAGGCCGAGGGCGTCCCGCTCGGTGAGCGCACCGTCGTCCACCAGACGTGGGGTTTATCCGTAAGAGCGAGACGTGGCGGCTGCGGCTACTGCCCGGCGACCGGCTCACCCAGGTCTACGCCCTCCTCGCCTCCATCACCGACGACGACCGCATCCGCGGTGTCACCGAGCCCGTCTACCGGCCCGAGGCGTACGCCTTCGGCGGGGACCAGGCCATGACGATCGCCCACACCCTCTTCCACGCGGACAGCCGCCACATCCTCGGCCATGTCGCCGCCGCCGGCGGCGCCCATCGGCGTGAGCTCGGTGTCCTGCTCGCCACTCGCCTCATGCGCGCCGCCGGACTGGAGTTCTTCGAGCAGGGCGACGTCTGGCGGCTTCTCGCCTCGCGCCGGCACCAGCCGAACGCCTCCGCGCCGAGCCCCCGGCTCACCGCGGCGGTGCAGCGCCTACTCACTGCAGCCGACGACACGGCCGGAAGCCCTCTGGCCATTACTCCGCGCTGGCCACAAGCCCACGAGCAGGCGGGCGCGGACCTCGGCTTCCTCGACCGGCACGGCGCGCTGACCCGCGACCTACGCGAGGTGCTGACCCACCACCTTCTGTTCCTGTTCAACCGGCTCGGCATCTCCGCCGCTGACACCTGGCTACTCGCAACGGCGGCCGTGACCGTCACCTTCCACCACCCGGTCGACACCCCATCCGGCTACCAAACCGCCGCCAAGATCGACAGTAAGGTCAACGCAGTGAACACTTCCCCCACCGCACCGGGAACGTCGAGTGCCGCGACGCTCCGCGATCAGCTCGTCAGCACGCTCGAACAGCGCGGCCACATCCGCACTGCCGCCGTCGCGCAAGCCTTCCGTGCGGTCCCCCGCGAGCAGTTCCTTCCCGGCGTCGACCTGGAAACCGTCTACACCCGTCGCCAGATCGTCACCAAACGGGACCCCAGCGGTGCGGCGTTGTCGTCCGCGTCGAGCCCCAGCCTCGTCGCGGACATGCTCGAACAACTCGCCCCACAACCCGGCCACCGCGTCCTGGAGATCGGCGCGGCCACCGGCATCAACGCCGCCCTACTCGCCGAACTGACCAGCCCCGGAGGCACAGTCGTCACCATCGAACTCGACCAGGACCTCGCCGACGGCGCCCACGCCGGCCTCGACCGCGCCGGCTACGACACCGTCGCAGTGGTCTGCGGCGACGGCGCCCTCGGCGACCCCGACCACGCGCCCTACGACCGGATCATCGTCACCGCCGGAGCCTGGGACATCTCCGCAGGCTGGTGGGAACAACTCGCCGACGACGGCCGCATCGTCGTACCCCTACGCGTGCACGAGAGCGGCCTGACCCGCTGCTTCGCCTTCGACCGCACCGACCCCCACCAGTTGGTGAGCGCCACGACGCCGCTGGTCTGTGGATTCGTCCCCATGCGCGGCAGCACCGAACACACCGACCACCACGTACGCCTCGACGCCGACGTGGTCCTCAAACTCGACGCCACCGACCAGCCCGACCGCGCCGCCCTCGCCAAGGCTCTGAGTCACCCCCGGCTCGAACGCTGGACCGGCATCCAGGTCAGCGACGCCGACCCGATCGGCCACCTCGACCTGTGGCTCCTCGTGCACGCCAGCAGGCCGTTCGGTCGCCTTGGCGTCGGTGATACCGCCCGTACCAGCGGACTGGTCACCCCCGCCTACCGGTGGGCCGGCGCCGCCATCTACCACGGCGGCACCATCGCCTACCTCGCCTTCCAGGACGCGGGCAACGGCCTCCACGAACTCGGCGCAATGGCCCACGGCCCGGACGCCAACACGCTCGCTACCGAGCTGACCAACCTGCTCGACCAATGGGACGAGGCGAACCGCCCCAACCAGCCCACCGTCACCGCGCACCGCGCAGGAACCCGGCCCGCCGACCATGACGACATCAGCCGAGCCGACACCATCCTCACGATCTCCTTCTGACCGCATCGAGGCCGGGGCGGTGCCCTGTCCCGCCCCGGTGGACGAGCGCGGCTGAGCCGTCACGTACGACCTGAACGCACCTCGTTGCCCACATGCGGCCCTTCCGCAGCGGATGAGGACACCATGACTCCGTCGCTTGCCGCCACCATCGCGGCCCGCTTCCCTCTCGTCGCCCGCAAACGACCGCCCGCGAAACCACTGGACGCTCGGGTAGACCGGCTCGTCAGGCTCGCCGAGACCGCGCACCGCGAGAGCGATCCGGACAAGGCGTCCATGGTCTTCAACGGGGCCGCCCTCATCGCCTCCGACTGCGGAGACCCCCACCTTGCCCGCGCCTGGTGCCGCCGCCACGCCAGCCTCTACCTCCACCAAGCCCCGCTGAACGGCTACACGGCCCGCTTTGCTCTCGAACCAGTCGTCAACCTCGCTCGCCTGCGAATTCGTGACGGCGACGGCGACGGCGCGTACCGCCTACTCACCCACCTGTACACGGCCATCGTCGGCGGCACTCCCGCTCTTCTGGACGACCTGGAGATACATCCTCGACAACTTCCCGCCGATCCCGAAGAACTCAATCAGATCATCAGTTGGCTGCGCGGCACCCTGCTCTCCGACGGAACCCGTGCCCTCACCCTCGCCGGACGGTGGGACGACGCCGTGAACCATATACGCCGATACGACGGGATCGGACCGACCCTCCTTGATGGACGACAGGTCGCGATCGTCGCTCATCTGCTGCGGGACGAAGGGCCGTCAGCAGCGGCTCTCCTCGCGGCCACCGAGATCGAGGCGCCGTGGGAGCATGCGGTGCATGGGCTCCTCAAGACCTGGCAGGAGTTGGCCGTGGGGACGGTCGCCGTCGACCACGCTGACCTCATCGAGCGAGTGTCAGCCGTGCCGCGAACTCCCGGGCTCGCAGTGTTCCGCGTTCGCCTCGGGCTGACGGCCCTGGACATCTCGGTGGGCTTGCCAATCGATGTCGTAGACAGCCTGACCAAACAGCTGGTGGCGGATGCGATTCACGACGAGGACGCCAACGCGGCACGCGACCTCATCAACCACCCGGCTGTCACGGCCGAATACCAAGGGACGCTACGCCCGTTGATGAAGGCGAGCGGGTTAGACCAGGGCTACCTGCCAGCTACGGCGAATGATCCGCTTTCCGTGGCGCTCAATCTGGCCGGGGCCGTAATCGCTACGCGACGTGATCGAGGTCGGGGAGCAGGATTACATGCACGGACGCAGTGATCTGACTCCACGAGTCACCCGTGTCGGTGACCAGCTCCGGATGCACGGCCACAGTTCATTGAACGGGGAAGGTCCGGCGTTGCGGGTATACGGCACGCCGCTCGGCCCAAGCCCTCGGCCGGCACTCGTTCGGATGTGCGCCTTGCGCATAACGCCATCGTCGAGGCCGTGGTGAGCACGACCTATCTGGCCAGCATGGCACTGGAAGAGGTCGAACGAGCCCAGGCAGAACTCGAACGCCACCTGGCGGTCCGACCATCCGGAGAGTGTGTGACGTGCGGTGAGATCGAGCCGTGCTCCGGACGCCAAGAGGCCGGCACCATGATCATCAAGTATGGCCGTCTGCCACGCCGTCGACCAGGAGCTTCGGGGGTACGCCGCGCCGCGCCAACCACGGTGGGTGCTGCCCCGACTTCGTGGTTCGCGTCGGCGACCGACGGCGACGGTCACGAGCTGACCGGGACGGGATCCGAGGCATAGGCGCGCACGGGCATCCCGCACTTCGGTCGCTGGAAGTGCGCCGAGCAGGGGCGTTCGCGGGGGTGAGTCGGCCGAGTTCAGCGGCCACGACGGACGCCTCCAGGCGGGGGACTGCCGGTGGCAGATGTGCGGGTAGGAGGGATATCTCTTATCAGTCGGTTCCGGTCCACCGGCCCTCCTCACCGCCGTCCACGTGCGGGTACGACCTGTTCAGGGGGGCGTGTTCACCCGGCTGTTCGTGGTCGTTGCGTTCCTCGTTGGATCGCTCGTTAGACCTCTCGTTAGAACCCTCACCCCTGAACAGCAGGTGTTTTGCGGCCATTAAGCTCGACCGATGCCGGCTCGGCGGGTGCCGAGGCTTCGGGCTTGGGCTTACCGCTGGTCACCCCTCCATGGGACGAGCGCCGCTGCGTTGGGGACGGTCGGACAGGGCGAGCAGGCGACGGGGACGGAGGCCGTCCGGCGCGGACGGCGGACGGGGACGGCGGGGTCGCATTGGTTGGTGCGGAGGGCCTCGCAGGACGAGGAGCGGACGGGATCGTCGACCGTCCGGGACGGTGGACGGGGGCGCGTACGGGTCGTGCCGGCGCACCGCACCACATGGCGATCTCGTCCACGGCCCGGGGCGGTCAGTCAGGACACGCGCTCCAGCAGAAGACGATCTTGTTCAAGTGGGCGAAGATTCTGTGCAACCTGTCACTGATCACATTGGCGCTCCACGCCGCTCCCGTGCCACCGGAAGTCGGCACATCAGGGGTCTGACCTGTGTGTTCAACCCGTTGAGGATCTTGTTCAACCGGGCGTCGGCGGGCGATGCGAGTTGCTCGGCGCGCAGCGCGGTTTCCAATTCGAGGCCCGAATTTGTAATTCCTTAGTGTCAGCGCTTGTCGGCGGACGTGGCCCACACGCCCATGCCGAAGCCCAGCTTCACCACCCCCGGCGACCGGCCCCAGCCGGCAACGGCCGGTTTGTTCCTTCCCCCTATCCATGTCCCCCGCACCCCCGATCCGGAAGTACCGGACGGGCACGGACCGTCCGCCCCGGAGGCGGACGACGGCAGACATCGCAGGGTGTCGACCCCGCCCGATCGCGAGTCTCCGGCTTGCGGTGACGGGCAGTCGGCAGAGGGCACGGTTGCCCGCGGTGATGTGCCGGAGGTGCGGTTCGACGTCACCGTGCTCGATGGTGAGGCCGGTCGGCGGCTGGCCGTGCTGCAAGCCGAGGTGATCCTCGACGTGCTGACCTGGCTTCACGACCAGCAGCACCACGCCGAGCCCGCCTGACCGGTCGCCCTCCGGCCCACTCGGTGTGCCGTGGCCGGTGTTGCCCTCGGGGCGGTCTTGATCCCTTCACGGAGTTGAGCGGTGATCGACGTCCACGGGTCGACCGGCAGCACCGGCGGTCGGCCCGTGGCCTGACCAGACACCAACCAACCGCAGGAGGCACGCGCGTCATGTACGCCACCGTCACCCGCCACGGCACCGGGCGCATCGTCGTCTACGGCCCCCACCACACATCCGCCATCGCACCGAACGATGGGGCAGTCACCGTCGCCATCTGCCCATCAGGGTCCGCTGACCCCACTACCAGCACCCTGGCCGAGGCATGAACATCCACCGCACGACAGTGCTCCCGCGTGTGGCGTTCTACGGCCGGACCGCCGAGGCCAGGGACCTCGCCACGGCGGCCCTCATGGTCGGCGGTCAGTACCAGCAGTGCGTCTCGGTGCTGCCTGACGGCGCAATCACGGCGGTGTTCTCCGACCTCGGCACTCGGCCCGACTATCGGCGGGCACCCGCCAACCTCTTCCTCGACAACGAGCGGGAGATCAGCCGTGACGGTGGTCTGGATGACCTGCTCACCGAGGCGAACCGGCCAGAACGTCGGTTCGACTTCGTGATCAGCACCGACGTCCACCGCCTGTCCTGCGACACGGCGACGAGGACCGCGCTCCTGCGCACGCTCGCGGTCGCCGGCATCGAGTTCCTCCACGCCCCCGAGATTCGAGACGGTGACCGACTGCCGGTCATGCCATGGCGACTGCGCAGCGTCGACTACATCAACGTGCTGACTCAACTCATCCGCGACGGAGGACACCCGTGACGAGCACCCTGCCCGACTGGCTACGCCCACCCGCCACCGCAGCCCCGAAGCGGACGATACGGGTCGCGTTCCTCGGACGTACCTCCACCGAGGAGCAGCAGGACCCCACCCTGTCGATCCCCCGCCAGTTGACCAACTCCGAACGTGCTCTGCTGCCCAACATGGTCATCGTGGCGTGGTTCTGGGACGTGGAATCCTCCCGCAAGGAACTCAGCCAGCGCGGCCGGGGCACCGCATGGCAGAAGTTCGACATCGCCGTGCAACGAGACGGCGGCCTCGCCGACATGCTCGACGAGGCCACCTCACCGGATCGCCGCTTCGATGTCGTCATCTGCGAGTCGATCGACCGCATCGCCCGCTGGACCCACCAGGGCACCAAGATCGAGCACGATCTTGAACTCGCCGGGGTGCCGCTGCTGGCCGCCGACGAGCCGGTCATGCAGTCGAACAGCCGTAAACGGGCCGCCCAGATCCTCCTGCGCCGCACCAAACAGGGTGTGGCCGAGTGGTACATGATCGAGATGCTGGAGAAGTCGTGGGACGGCTTCGAGGAACACACCACCCAGGGCTGGAACGTCGGCAAGCCTCCATACGGCTACCTCGCCGAGAAGCACAAACACCCGGTCCCCGCCAAACGCGCGGAAGGCAAACACAAGACCAAACTGAAGATCGACCCCGACCGAGGGCCGGTGGTCGAGCAGATATACGCCTGGCGCATCGACGAGAAGCTGTCCTACCGGGCCATCGCCGAACGGCTCAACACCGACCTCGACCGCTACCCGCCCCCACAACCCGTCGACCCCGCCCGCGCGGTCGGACGATGGACCGGCTCGGCGGTCCGCGAGATCCTCGTCAACCCCAAGTACACCGGCCACATGGTCTGGAACCGGCGCTCGACCAAAGACAAGCTGCACCCCGGCAAGATCAACCCCCGCGAGCAGTGGGTCGTCTCCGCACAGCCCACCCACCCGGGCATCGTGCCGATCGAGACGTTCCTCGCCGCGCAGAACGTGGGCCGATCTCGGGAACGGTCACGCGCCGACGCCCGCCAGGGTTCTCCCAACCGGCACCGGCAGACCAAACGGGTCTACGCGCTTCGTTCCTACGTCTGGTGCGCGCCGTGCCAGCGGCGCATGTTCGGCCGCACCGTCACCGGATACACCTACTACTCCTGCCAACCCCGAGAGAGGGCCATCCCCGAAGGGCACCCGAGCATGATCTCGGTGACCGAAGACGTCCTACTCGACTTCGCCGACCGGTTCTTCAACACCTACGTCCTCGGCCCCGACCGGGTACAACTCGCTACCCGAAGCCTGGACATCGCCGCCCAGCAGGCAGCCGACGAGCAACGGCGACAGATCGGCGTACTACGACGGACCCTGGACGACATCACCACCCGCCGCCGACGCCTCCTGCGAGTCATCGAGGAGAACGACGACCCCGACGGCACCGTGTTCGCCGAAATCTCCGAACGCCGAGCCCACCTCGACCGCGACCGCGAGACCAAGACCGCCGAACTCGCCCGCCTCGAAGAAACCATGCCGGCCGACCCCGGCAGCGCCGAGATCCTCGCCGCCCTACCCGAGATGGAAATCAAACTCGGCCTACTACCGACGGAACGTCTCCGTCGCCTTCTGGACGCCTTCGCCGTGCAGATCTACCACGACGTCCGCACCAACAAGGTTGCGTTCCGAGCCACCGTCAGCCATCACGCCGCCCCACACCTGGCCCGGCTAACCCGCGCTACGGCAGACGATCCCCGCACCGCCACCCATCGCCACACCAGCGCAAACGACGCTGCCCCCGCCGACGACGACGAGGGCAGCGACCATTTGCAGTTCTGTGCATGCCCCGCCGGGGGCACCAATACGAGGCCCTGACCAGCAACAAGCCGGCCAGTTCCTCGATTGTTATCTATGTAGTTTTGAATCGTCCCCCGAAAACCCCCGGTAAACCTGGGGGCGATCAGGTTCTAGTGTTCTGTTTCGTAAATAGCTAGCCGTTTAGTAGGCTCTGCGTGTGACACGTGCTGC
>NZ_JBHMIS010000046.1:0-23605 GCF_048060415.1 Micromonospora sp. LOL_024 | reverse complement strand
GTCCGACGTGGACGTGTCGCCCTCCAACAAACGGCTACTCAAAACTGAGACAGAACACTAGATCCTGGTGCCGAGTGCCCCTCAGAGGACCGCTCTGTACGAAGATCTAGGCCGGTCCGGCCGGTGGAGGTGGCGAGCGGGCTAGTGCGGTGTCCAGGAATGTTCACCGGCCGCGCCTGGACCTCGCCGCGACGCCGCCAACGTTACCGACACCGCACTCTAGCGGCCCCGCCGTTGTTGCCGGGCGCGGCGGCTCCCGGCTTCAGGTGTCTCGTCGCCGCCGGACGACTCTACTGACAGCGACATGCCGGCGTCTCCTCCAGCTGCCGCCGGTCCTGCCGGTTTCGCTGCTGCGGGCTCCGCTACTGCCGGTTTCGGTGCGGCCCGCTTCGGTGCGGTGGATCCCGGTGCGGTGACCTTTCGGGCCTCCGGCGCCTCGCCGGCTGCTGTTCCGTCGGGCCGGTCGTCGTTCCCGACACGCTGTCGGGGTACCACCGTGGTAGCGCCAGAGCTGCTCGGCCGGCGCTGCGTGGGCCGGGCCGATCGCTGGGCGAGCGCCGTGACCAGGACGGATCCGCAGACCCCGACGATTACCGCGTACGGGGCGGTGAGGTGAGCAGACACCTGTTCCGGGCTGATCGCCGTTAGCCTCGGCACGGCGAGGAAGAACGCGACGGCGACCAGCAGCGGTCCTGCGGCACCTGAGACGGTGGCGCCGACCCGCCGGCCGTTCGCGCGGACGTCGCTGCGGGCGGCCAGTGCGCCGATCACCAACGCCGAGCCGAGCGACAGGACGGCACCGGGCCAGTAGAAGTAGTCCCGGACCCAGAACTGGTCGCTGTCCGAGCTGAGTTGCCAGATGCCGAGCTGAGCGGTGGTCAGTCCGCGACCGGCGAGCACCGAGTCGACCACGGCGATGACGGCGAGCAGCCACAGCCAACCGGCGGTGGCGATGACGTTGGTGGCCGCGGCACGGGACCGCAGCGCCCAGCCTGCCACGAGTGTCCCGATCAGCACGCCGACGGCCGCGTACCCGGCGGCCATGTCCCGGGGAGACGGCGTGTCGGGTACCACCGCGACCCGGGCCGGCACGGCGACCAGCAACACCGTGACCAGCGCGCCCAGTCCGGCCGCTACGGCCAGCGCCACTGCCCACAGCCCGCCATCGGCCTGTCGGGCGGTGACGGTCGGCGGTGCACCGGTCTGCGTGACCGGGGTGTCGGCGTCCGCTGGTGACCCGCTGGTCGCCACTCCGGCCTCGGACGGGGACGCGGCCCGACGGCGGTCGTGCAGTCGCTGGGCGCATACCGCGCCGAAAATGGTGGAGGTGGCGGCGATCCAGGTGGCCCAGATCAGGCTGGACACCCAGGCCGCCGTGCCGACGGTCGCCTCGATCGGTGCCCAGTTGAGAATGCCCAGGCCGTACCCGAAGCCCAATTGGGCGGCCCCGGCCCCGGCCGCCACACCGGCCGCGGTCGCGATCGATCCTCCCCAGCCCTGTCTGGCCATGCCCGGCAGCGTAACGTCCTGTGGTCGGTGCGGCGAGTCGTGCGCGGCATCGGCAGTCGACGGTGACAGAGAGTGCTTGGCTCCGGCGGCTAGGGTCGCCGGTGATGAGGCGGTGGGCGGTATGACGGACGGGACCAGGGGCGGGCAGCAGCCGGGACGCGGAGACTCGGCACCGAGCAGAAGCACGACGATCATCGGTGGCGGTGCCTCCGCGGTGCTGCTCGCGGTCATCGGGGCAGCCGGTGGCTGGGTGCTCGCCGGCGACCAGGAGCAGCCGGCGGCTCCACCGCCACGCGGCGCGACCGACAGTCGTACCTCCGTCGCCGAGACATCTTCGCCGCCGGGCCGGACGACTCCGGCCAGGCTGAGCAGCAGTCCCAGTCCCACCCAGGCGTCGCCGAGTGGGCTGACCGTGCCGGAGTTGGTCGGCATGGACTTCGAGGAGGCCCGTGAGGAGCTGCGGGACCGGCAGCTGGGCTGGCAGTTCGTCTTCGGCCGCGGGAGTAGTTCCAGCGTACGGAGCACCAACCCGGCCCCGGGTACGCCGGTGAGGCGCGGCGTCACGGTGGTGGTCACCGTGGCCGGGGCGGCGCCACCGAGCGAGATTCCGGACCTGGTTGGCGATTCGTGCAACGAAGCGAAGGACGAACTCGTCGAGGACGGCTTCTCGCCTCGCTATCCCACCGGCCGTTCCGGAGAGGTCATCGCGCAACAGCCGGCCGGCGGCACCATCGGACGGTGGAACGACATCGTCCAGATCTGGTGCGGCACGGGCCCGAGTGGCGACGAGAGCGCTCGTGTCCAGTGACGCGCACCCGACACGCTGATGCCGGCCGATGATCGGTGGAAGCGCTAGGTTGACCGTCGAGGGCCATGCTGCCCGCAGGCCGGCGGAGAGGACGTGCGATGAGCGACGACCGCCAGGACCCGGCCGAGCAACAGCCCGACGACCAGACCCGGCCGATATCACCGCCCGGCGGAGCGCCGGACGAGACCGCGCCGCTGAACCGGACGCCGGGCGAGACCGCGCCGCTGGGGAGCGCGTCCGGGCCGAGCGCCGCACCGGCGGAACCGACCGCCCCGTTGCCACCGGCGCAGCGATCCGGGCCGGCGTGGGCGGGCCGCGCGGAGGTGCCTGCCGTCCGGTCGGGTGCCGACCCCGGGCAGACAGACGGCGAGTGGTACCCCGAGGAACAGGCTGGTCGACCCTGGTGGCTGCCGATCGTTTGGGGCATCGTGCTGCTGCTCCTGGTTGGTCTGCTGGGTGTCGGGATCTGGCTGGCCCGCCAGGGCCTGGAAGAGGGTGGGTCGACGCCGGAATCTCCGCGACCGACGACTCCGGCCGCGACCTCCGCGTCGCCGTCGCCGTCGCCGACCACACGTTCACCCTCGCCGTCGCCGACGAGTGCCGCTCCGGTCCAGTTGCCGGTGCCGCCGCTGGTTGGGCTGTCGGAGGCCGCGGCGCGGTCGCTGCTGGATCAGCTCGCACTTGGTCACCAGGTGGAGTACCGCCCGTCGGACCAGCCGCCGGGAACCGTCATCGCCATCGACCCGGAGGCAGGTGAGCTGGTGGCGGCGGGCGACGAGATCAGGCTGGTGGTCGCCGCGGCCAGCCCGAGCCCGTCGGCGACGACCGCCGAGCCGACCAACGAGCCGACGACCACGGCGAGCCCAAGCGGTTGACCGTTCACCACATACGGCGTCTGGTCCCGACCAGCCCCAGCCCGGCCAGGGAGATTGCCAGCCCGAAGACGCCGGACCAGAACAGCGACCGGACGAGCTCTTCTCGGGTGTCTCCACCGCTGGCCCGAGCGGAGTTCTGTGCCTGCCGGTGCGGTGGTTCGTCCGAGTCGACGGGACCGCTGTGCCTGCCCGCCGGGTCGTCGGCCGCCTGATCGAACGGGCGGCCGCCCGGGGCGAAGGCGTCCCAGGTGCCGAGTGGGTCGCCCGGTTCGACGGGTTCGCTCTCCACCACGGTGATTTTCGGCGCCGGAACCGGCTCGGCGAGCCGGGTGGACGACAAGGCGGGATCGCGGACCAGCACCGCCAGGGCGGTGATGGCGCCGAGCAGCGCCAGAAGTCCGAAGGCGTGGGTGATACGGGACCGGTGGGGCTCCCGCGCGGACAGAGTGACCATGGCCATCCCAGGTTCGGGGTCCTGGACGCGCGGGGTGGAGAACTGCCGGGGTGGGCATACCGATTCTATGGTGCCGCTATGCCCCTCGAACCTTTTTCGACCTGACCAGCCCGGTGTTTGCGCACCGGGTGGAACCTCGCCGCCCGTGAGACGGCAAGGGAAGGTGGAAACAGGTCCAGCCCCGACGGCGGTTCGGCGGTCAGCTCACTCGGGACGGTGTCCGGCTGGTCGACCGGCGGGCCGAGCGCACAGTGTGCGGGCGGGGCTGCGGAGCGGCCTGCACCTGTTGCAACCCGGCCCGTTGAACGAAGACCGAACGACGGTTGACCGCGTCCCCCGCCGCGTTCAACTCGTAGCCTTCGAGCCAGAGCCAGCCGTCGTAGGTGGGCCGGTCGAGCACCCGGATCACCCGGAACAGGATGGGTTTGCGGAATTGGACACTCGCCGTGCGTGTCACGTGCAGTACGTCACCGGAGCGGGGAAGCACATGGGCTCCTGGAAGGGTCGGCCGGCGGGGAAGGCCGGCGTGGTGATCGGGGGGTTGGGGGGCTCCGGAGACGGGTTTCGTGTCCCGTGGTCCGGTTCGTGGCGTTGGCCCTGGTGCCGGTCCGCTGTTGGCGAATCCGTACCGACCGTAGTGGGCTGGCTCACCGCCCCGCCTCCACGGTATTGATCACCTGCGGAGACAGGTCGGGGACTTTCCGTGACCTGAGCCATACGGACAGAGTGCATCAGGGTCGTGCGTCATGCAAGTTGCACGTCGACTTTTGCCGATACGTGAGCGGCTCGCGCGAAACGGCGCTTGAACGTGCCACACCCGGACGGCACACTGAGTGCCGGTCTTCGCCTGCCGCGGCCGGCCGGAGATCGCAACACCCCACGCCGCGAAACGTCCGCTGAAGATGGGCGCGCCACAGGCGGGCGGCGACAGCGGCGCACCGAGACGAAGAGGTGACACCGTGAGCGAGCGGCGCAGCCCGACCATCCGGCGGCGCCGGCTCGGCGCTGAACTGCGCCGCCAGCGCGAGACAGCCGGAATCACCATCGAGGCCGTGGCGGAGCAACTGGAGTGTTCGGCGTCCAAGGTCTCGCGAATCGAGACCGGCCACACCACCGCGACTCCTCGGGATGTGCGGGACATGCTGCGGATCTACGGGGTGGTGGGCGCCGAGAGCGACGAGCTGGTGCAGATCGCCCGAGAGGCGCGGCAGAAGGGCTGGTGGCACCCCTACAGCACGGTGCTGGTGGGGGCGTACGTCGGCCTGGAGGCGGCGGCCAGCTCGATTCGCGCATACGAGCAGCAGGTCGTACCCGGACTGCTGGAGACCGAGGACTACGCCAGCGCGATGATCCGTGCGGCCCGGCCGGACTTCGATCCCGACCAGGTGCAGCAGAGAGTGCGTGTCCGACTCGGCCGTCAGTCGTTGTTGACCCAGGATGATCCGGTCGATCTGTGGGTGGTGCTCGATGAGGCGGTGTTGAGCCGTCCGGTGGGTGGGGACACGGTCATGGGCGACCAGCTCAGACGGTTGGTGGAGGTGGCCCAGCTGCCGAACGTGACGCTGCAGGTCCTGCCCTTCCAGGTGGGAGCTCACGCCGGCATGGACGGCACTTTCACGATCCTCAGCTTCCCCGAAACCGGTGATCCGGATGTCGTGTACGCGGAGAACGCCACGGGTGGGCTCTTCCTGGAGAAGAGCGACGAACTACAGAAGTACAGCTTCATCTTCGATCACATCCGAGCAGCGGCCATGCGTCCGGAGGAGTCCATCGCATACATCGCGAGAGTGGCAGAGGAGCCGTTGTGGAAGTGGCGACGCAGGGAATCCCGATGAACCTGACGCAGGCAAGCTGGTTCAAGAGCTCGAAGAGCGGACCGAACTGTGACAACTGCGTGGAGGTGGCGTACGTGACCGGGGCGGTCGGTGTCCGGGACTCGAAGGACAGGAGCGGGCCCGCCCTCGTCTTCGCCCCGGATGGTTGGCACGCCTTCGTCGCCGGCACCAGGGAAGGCGTGTTCGGCCGGGACTGACGCCCCGGGAAATGATGGTGACGGGTCCCCGGCCGGTGCGTCCGGCCGGGGGCCCGTGCTGTCCGTGCGGCCGGCCGGTCCTGCCAGCATGGCCCCGCCGGCTGCCGTCGCCACATCGTGTCCGGGTCGTTGTACCTCTCGGTACGCGCTGGTCGACATCCCCCCGACAGGGCGGGTAACCGAGCGAGGCAGGCGAGACGGATGACGAGTATCGGGTCGGAGAACCTCTCCAACGGGCCGGGTAAGCCGGAGCGGTTCGGCGGCAAGTACCGCGGTGCCCGGCGGGACACAGTATTGACCGAGGTGGTGTCGACGGATGCCGAGCACGCCGGTGGGGAGACCGCGGCGGCGACGGAGCCGCCACCGCCGCCGCTGACGCTGCCGTCGTTGGACCCGAACCCGCTGACCGAGCCGTCCTTCCCGGCTTCGGGCTGGTCGACGGTGGACGGCGGTTCGCTCGTGGATCACCCGCTGCTGCGCGGTCTGCTGCTGGAGTTGCCGCCGAAGGGCAGCGTGCCACCTCCCGGCTGGCTGGACCGCTGGTTCGAGGCGACCCGGGCGATCCTGGAACTGCTATACGTGCAGGGCGCCGGCCGGACGCGCTGAGGCTGCCCGTTCCGGCCTGGCCCGTTCGGCGAGCCGGTTGTGACGCAGCGCAAGGCGTACGCCGATCACCGTGACTACCAGCGCCCCGACTGTGATCGTGGGCCCGGCCACCTCCGGTCCAAGGAAGCGGCTGGCTCCGCTTGCCATGATCAGGGCCGGTACCAGGGCCAGCGCGGTCACCTGCAAGGGTAGCCCGATCAACGGGTGTGCGGCGGCGGCGCGCAACCCGTGCGGGGCCGGTGTCCGTGGCGCGGCGGCCAGCGCGCCGGCTCCGGCCCGGAGCCGGCGGAGCCGGCGCACCGTGCAGGTCGCCACCACAAGTGCCGGGACGGCGGCGAGTGTGAGCCCGCCGGTGGCCCGGTCCGCCAAGGTTTCGCCGACCGAGGCCAGTCCGGAGATCGGCAGAGCCACCGTGAGGCCGAGCCCGGTGAGAGTCAGCGCGAGCAGCCAGCCGCAGTGGCGGCGCAACCCGAGGGCGTGGGTCATCCGCGGCAACCTGTCCGCGAGGTAACCGGCGACCCACCAGATGACGGCGACCGGAAGCAGGAGGGCGAGATGACTCTGCATGTCCATCAGCGTTGCCCGACTCCGGCCACGGCGAATCCGGCCCTACCCCCCGTTCGTCCCGTACCCGCCCCCGTAGGGGGCATCCTGCGAGTGTCATGAGGAATCCGGCATGTCTATCTCTCCGCTACCAGCCAACTACTCTCACCTCGATCGGCATTCATCGATCAATCTGCCACGAGCAGGTGGACGATCGATGTCGCTCGGAGGGAGGTAGGAAGATGGCTCTTCCACACAGGTCCGTGCTCGTCGGGCTGGCAGCGTTGGCCATGGTGGCGGCGGCTACGCCAGCCATGGCGGCCGAGCCGGTCGGCACCGTCCGCAGCGCCGGTGGGGCAACCGCCGTCGAAAGCAGCTACATCATCGTGTTCAAGGACAGCGAGGTCAGCCGCGCCACCGTCGGCTCCGCCGTGGACCGGCTGTTGCGCCGGCACGGCGGTGCCACGGCACGCACGTACAGCTCGGCCATCCGGGGCGCCGAGATGCGCGTCAGCGCCCGGGCCGCGGCGCGGATCGCGGCAGACCCCGCCGTCGCGTACGTCGAGCAGAACCACGTCGTCTCCGTCGCGGGCACCCAGACGAACCCCCCGTCGTGGGGCCTGGACCGGATCGATCAGCGGAACCTGCCGTTGAACAACTCCTACACGTACCCCAACACGGCCACGAACGTGACCTCCTACGTCATCGACACCGGCATCCGGATCACCCACTCGGACTTCGGCGGCCGGGCGACCTGGGGCACCAACGCGGTCGACTCCAACAACACCGACTGCAACGGTCACGGCACGCACGTCGCCGGCACCGTCGGTGGCTCGGCGTACGGGGTTGCCAAGGCCACCCGGCTGGTGGCGGTGAAGGTGCTCAACTGCGCCGGCAGCGGCACCAATGCGGGCGTCATCGCCGGCGTCGACTGGGTCACCACCAACGCGGTGAAGCCGGCCGTGGCCAACATGAGCCTCGGTGGCGGAGCCAGCAGCGCGCTCGACAACGCGGTAGCCAACTCGATCAACTCCGGAGTGACGTACGCCCTGGCTGCGGGCAACAGCAACGCCAACGCCTGCTACACGTCGCCGGCCCGGACCCCGGCGGCCATCACGGTCGGCGCGACGACCAGCACCGACGCGCGGGCCTCGTACTCCAACTACGGCAACTGCCTGGACATCTTCGCGCCGGGCTCCTCCATCACCGCGCCGTGGATGACCAACGACACCTCCACCAACACCATCAGCGGTACCTCGATGGCTTCGCCACACGTGGCCGGTGCCGCCGCCCTGGTGCTCTCCGCGAACCCGTCCTGGAGCCCGCAGCTGGTCCGTGACCACCTGGTCGACAACGCCACCAACAACGTGGTGACCAGCCCGGGCACCGGATCGCCCAACAAGCTGCTCTACGTTGTCAACGGCGACACCCCGCCGCCGGCCAACGACTTCTCGGTCTCGGTGTCGCCGACCTCCGGCTCCACCGCGCCCACCGGCTCGGTGACCGCGACCGTCGCCACCGCCACCACCAACAGGTCCGCCCAGCCGGTCAGCCTTTCGGCCAGCGGCCTGCCGTCCGGGGCGACCGCCTCGTTCAGCCCGGCCACCGTCACCTCGGGCGGATCGTCGACGCTGACCATCGGCACCTCGGCCAGCACGCCGGCCGGCACGTACACCGTGACCGTCACCGGCACCGCGGCCTCCGGGACGAAGACCGCCACGTACACGTTGACGGTGACCGGCAGCGGCAATGGTGGCTGCTCCGGGACCAACGGCACCGACGTGGCGATCCCGGACTCCAGTTCGGCCGTGACCAGCTCGATCACGATCTCCGGCTGCAACCGGAACGCCTCGTCGGCGTCGACCGTCGCGGTGAACATCGTGCACACCTACCGTGGCGACCTGGTCATCGACCTGCTCGCTGCCGACGGATCGTCCTACCGGCTGAAGAACAGCAGCATCTTCGACGGCACGGACAACGTGAACGCCACGTACACGGTGAACCTGTCCAGCGAGGCGGCGAACGGCACCTGGCGCCTACAGGTGCGCGACGTCTACGGCGGTGACATCGGATACATCAACACCTGGACGCTGAGCCTCTGACGTCCCGACACGGCGCCGGCCCCTGGCATGACGCCAGGGGCCGGGTCACGTTGTCCGGTCAGACCGCGAAACCGGTCGGGCGCTCGGCGGCCGGCGCGGGCGGCCTCGCCTTCCACAGCCCGGTCTTCTGTGCGAACAACCGGCCCAGGTACGCCGGGTTGAGGATCACGTAGCGCCGCCACAGCCGCTTCGGCTCCAGCCCGAGCCGCCAGAACCACTCAAGCCCGGCGCGTTGCATCCACGGCGGCGGCTGACGTAGCAGCCCGGCGTGGTAGTCGAAGGCGGCGCCGACTGCCATCAGCGGCATGTCCAGCAGCGGACGCATCGCGTACGCGAAGATCTCCTGGCGGGGGCAGCCCAGCCCGACCAGGACCAGCCGGGCACCGCTGGCCTTGATCCGGTCGGCGATCTCGACGTCCTCGCCCGGCTGCACGGCCCGGAACTTCGACGGCTCGATCCCGGCGATCTTCAGCGCCGGGAACATCCGCTCCAGCTCCGGAATCAGCCGGGCCAGGGTCTCCTCGGTCGAGCCGTACAGGTAGACCGGCAGGCCCTCGTCGGCGAAGCGGGAGAGCACGTGCAGGGTCAGCAGCGGCCCGTAGACCCGGTCGGTGAGGCCGGCACCGTGCAGCAGGTTCAGCGCCCAGCGCACCGGTTGACCGTCCGGAGTCACCACGTCGAAGGAGTTGAGCCGGGCGTTGTGCGGCCGGTCCAGCACCCCGGTCATCACACCGTGCACGGCCAGCGCGGTCAGCGCCAGCGGTCGCCGGTCCTGGGCGGCGGCCACCACCCGCTCGGTCGCGTGGGCGTAGTCGGTGGCGTCGACCAGGACGCCGAGGACGTTCTTCTTGGTCATGCTCCGGGCACCCACTTGTCCACGTTGGCCTCGTAGATCTCGCGCATGATCATGGGTATGTCATAGACCTGTTTCCAGCCCGGATAGTCGGCCTGGAACGCCTCGTTGGAGCCGATCCACCACTTGTGGTCGCCGATCCGGTTGGCCTCGACGTACTCGGAGATCATTTCCTGCCCGGTGATTCGCTCGGCCACGGCGAACGCCTCGCGCATGGAGGTGTTCGAGTGCCGGCCGCCGCCGAGGTTGTACACGGCGGCCGAGCGCGGGTCGCGGAAGAACGCCTCGAACGCGGAGACCACGTCCGAGCTGTGGATGGCGTCCCGCACCTGCCTGCCCTGGTATCCGAAGATCTTGTATGTGCGGCGCTCCATGTTGGCGCGCATCACGTACCCGAGGAAGCCGTGCAGCTCGGTCGCCGAGTGGGCCGGTCCGGTGAGCGTCCCGCCCCGGAAGCAGGCCGTTCGCATGCCGAAGTAGCGGCCGTACTCCTGCACCATGATGTCCGCCGCGACCTTCGAGGCGCCGAAAATCGAGTGCAGGCAGGCGTCGATCGACATGTCCTCGCGGATGCCCTGCTCGTACGGGTGGCCCGGCTCGATCTCCCAGCGGGTCGCCAACTCGACCAGGGGCAGGCTGTTCGGGCGGTCGCCGTACACCTTGTTGGTCGAACAGTGGATGACCGGCGCCTCCGCGCAGTGTTCCCGGACGCTCTGCAGGACGTTCAGGGTGCCGGCGGCGTTCACGTCGAAGTCGGTGAACGGGTCGCGTACCGCCCAGTCGTGCGAGGGCTGCGCGGCGGTGTGGATCACCACTGCCACGTCCCGGCCGTACCGCGCGAAGAGCGCGCCGAGCGCCGCCCGGTCCCGGATGTCGATGCTGTGGTGCGAGTACGCCTCACCCAGTTCGTCGGTCAGCCGGCGGACGTTCCACGCGGTGGACGCCTCCGCGCCGAAGAACTCCTGCCGCATGTCGTTGTCGATGCCGACCACGTCGAGACCGAGGCCGGCGAAGTGCCGGACCGCCTCGGAGCCGATCAGCCCGCCCGACCCGGTCACGAATGCGACACTCACATGCCACTCCTGGTACGTCGGAGTCAGAAACCATCGGAGCATAGCGTGACATCCGGCACGCCCCGATACGGAGCGAGGGCTCCGCGATCGCGGAGCCCTCGGCTGTGGTGGGGAAGGGGGGAGTTGAACCCCCACGCCCTTTCGGGCACACGGACCTGAACCGTGCGCGTCTGCCATTCCGCCACTTCCCCGTGGCCTGACCTCGGACAACGTGACCCAGGCCGACGCCGCTGTCGCCAGCGGGACTCGGCCATGTTACGTGGTCCCGGTCCTCGCCGCGAATGGCTTTCACTGCACGCAGCGGTTACCGTTCGTGGCGGACGAAAGAGTAGCACGACGATCCGGAGCCGTCCGAGCGGGCGGTGGCCTGCCGGCCGAGCGGCGTGTGAGCTGCGTGCGCTCTGGGCGGATACCATCATGTCCTCGGGACCCGAGGAGGAGCCGGTGAGCGTGCTGCAACGCTTCGAGAAGCGTCTGGAAGGCCTCGTAGAAGGGGCCTTCGCCAAGGTCTTCAAGGGTGTGGTGCACCCGGTGGAGATCCTCAACGCCATGCAGCGGGAGGCTGAGGCGCACAAGGCCATTCTGGCCGGTGGGCGCACGTTGGTGCCCAACCGCTACGTGATCGATCTCTCGCCGTATGACCACAGTCGGCTGGCGCCGTACGCTGCCGCGCTGGCCCAGGAGTTGGCCCAGTCGCAGGCGGAGTTCATCGGCGAGCAGGCGTGGACGGTCTACGGGGACGTGATCGTCGAGATCGAGCGCGGTGAAGGACTGGACACGGGCATGTTCCGTGTCACCGCCGAGGTCTACACCGGTGGCGACGTCGCCCCGGTCTCCGCGCCCGGCTATGACGCCGGCCCGTCCGGCTATGACGCCGGCCCGCCCGCCTACCCGGCCTATGACCAGGGCGGCGGCTACGGCCCGCCGCCGAGTCAGGGCGGAACGCGCAACGTGCGGCTGGTCTCCGGTGACGGCCGCACCTATCCGCTGCAGATGGGCTCGACCGTGATCGGTCGTGGGGACCAGGCCAACCTGCGCCTGCCGGACGTCGGCATCTCCCGGCGACACGCCCGGCTGGACTTCGACGGTGGGCAGGTCGTGCTGACCGATCTCGGTTCGACCAACGGCACCATGGTCAACGGTCAGCGGGTCTCCGCCGTGGCGCTGAACCCCGGTGACATGGTCCAGCTCGGCACGACCACCCTGACCTTCCGCGTGGACGGCTGATCCGCCTTGCCGGAACTCGTCATCACCGTCGCGCGGTTCGGGTTTCTCGTCCTGCTGTGGATCTTCGTGTTCACGGTGGTCGGCGTCATCCGGCGGGACCTCTTCGCGGGGGCCCGCTCGGGCCGGCTGGTGGCCGCACCCCGGACGGTGGGTGCGTCGACCGGTCAGGCGACGGCGAAGCCGGCGAAGGTGAAGCGGGGCCGGGCGGCGCACCAACTGGTGGTGACCGCCGGCCAGTTGGCCGGCACCCGGATCACTCTGGGTGAGGCGCAGATCACGATCGGTCGTGCCGAGGACTCCACTCTCGTCATCACCGACGACTATGCCTCCGCGCGACACGCCCGACTCATGCCGCGTGACGGGCAATGGTTCGTCGAGGACCTCGGTTCGACTAACGGGACGTACCTGGATCGCGCTAAGGTCACCGGACCGACCCCCGTACCCCTCGGCGTGCCGATCCGAATCGGCCGCACCTCTCTCGAATTACGGCCATGACTCTGACCCTGCGCTATGCGGCCCACAGCGACCGCGGTCTGATCCGAGACGGAAACCAGGATTCCGTCTACGCCGGGCCGCGGCTACTCGCCGTCGCCGACGGCATGGGCGGCATGGCCGCCGGTGACGTCGCCAGCAACATTGTCATCGGTGCCATGGCGCCGTTGGACGAGGACGTCCCCGGTGACGCCCTGGTCGACGCGCTCCGCTCCGCCGTGAGCACCGCCAACCAGCAACTCCGCGAGACCGTGGAAGCCAACCCGCAACTGGAGGGGATGGGCACCACGCTGACCGCGACCCTCTTCTCCGGCAGCAAGCTGGGCATGGTCCACATCGGCGACTCGCGGGCCTACCTGCTGCGCGACGGAGAGTTCGCGCAGGTCACCAAGGACGACACCTACGTCCAGATGCTCGTCGACGAGGGCCGGATCAGCCCGGAGGAGGCGAGCAGTCACCCCCAGCGCTCGCTGCTCACCCGGGCTCTCGACGGCCGCGACATCGACCCGGAGTACTCGGTCCGGCAGGTCCTCACCGGTGACCGTTACCTGATCTGTTCCGACGGACTGTCCGGCGTGGTCAGCGCGGAGACCATCGACGAGACCATGCGCGAGTACGCCGATCCGCAGCAGTGCGTCGAACGGCTCGTCGCGCTCGCGCTCCGCGGTGGTGGGCCCGACAACATCACGGTGATCATCGCCGACGCGACCGACCGTGACATCGTCGAGGCGGCTCCGATCGTCGGCGGTGCGGCAGCCCGGGACCGGGGCATGGCCACCTCGGCGGACGTCTCCACGCCGGCTGCCCGCGCCTCGGCGCTCTCGGCCCCCCGACCCTCCGTCCCTGAGGATTCCGTCGCGAACGCCGACGAGCCGGAGGCGCGTCGGCGCCCGCTGCGTGCGCTGGCGATGGCGACCGCCTTGGTGGTCATCGTCGGCGGCGGTGTGTTCGCCGGGTGGAGCTACACCCAGCGGCAGTACTACGTCGGCGCGACGGAAGACGGCCAGGTCGCCGTGTTCCGCGGGATCCAGGGCCAGATCGCCGGAATGGATCTCTCCAGCCTGCACTCGGAGAGCACCGCCCAGCTGGACGATCTCACCCTTGCCGCACAGGAGCAGGTCAAGCAGGGCATCCCGGCCAAGAGCGAGCCGGACGCGGAACGGCGGTTGGCGGAGCTGACGATGGACAGCCCGACCAACGTGAACCTCAAGCCGCTCTGCCCGCCTCCGGCGAGCCCGTCCCCCTCGGCGGACTTGTCCTCACCGACGCCGAGTGTTCCGGCCGGCTCGCCAAGCAAGGTGGGCAGCGCATCGCAGGCCACCTCGGTGGCCCCGACGTTGACCGGCACTCCCAACGGCACCACGGCGGGCGCCGCACCGGACAGCACACCCGACGCCCCGCCCGTCGACACCTTCTCGCCCACGGTCGATCCGGCGGCCTGCCGGTCGCCCGAGTAGGCACCGGCTCCGACCCGAGGACGATCGTGACCGCAGCGGCCACTCCGGCAACCTCTCCCGCGAACGCGGGCGAGCGACCCGGCGTACGCCTGGCCCGGTCCCGGCGCAACGCCGAGTTGTCGCTGCTGCTGCTGGCGATGGCGCTGGTCGCCGCGTACGGGGCGATGGTCGAGGCGAACGTGCTCGACACGATCACCCCGGGCTTCTGGGTACCGGCCGCGGCGCTCACCGCGGTGTTCCTCGGCATGCACCTGGTGATCCGCTTCCTGGCACCGTTCGCCGATCCGGCCCTGCTGCCCGCGGTGGCCCTGCTCAACGGCCTCGGCGTTGGCTTCCTGCATCGGCTCGACCTGGCCAGGGCAGCGCCGGAGGATCGGGCCGGCCTGGCAACCTTCGCCGGTGTCGGTGGTCGTCAGTTGGCCTGGACGCTGATCTCGGTGATCCTGGCCGCCGCGCTGCTGGCCCTGATGCGCGACCACCGGTCGATCTCCCGGTACGCGTACACCCTGGGGCTGGCCGGCATCGTGCTGGTCATGCTCCCGGCGGTGCTGCCGGCAAGCATCTCCGAGATCAACGGTGCGAAGCTGTGGGTACGCATCGGCAGCTTCTCCATCCAGCCCGGCGAGTTCGCGAAGCTCGCTCTGCTGGTCTTCTTCGCCTACTACCTGGTCCGCAAGCGTGAGGTGCTGTCGCTGGCCAGCCACCGTTTCCTCGGCATCGACTTCCCGCGCGGTCGCGACCTCGGCCCGGTGCTCGTCGTCTGGGCGATCAGCCTGCTGGTCCTGGTCTTCGAGAAGGACCTCGGCACCTCGCTGCTCTACTTCGGCATGTTCGTGGCGACGGTCTACATCGCCACCGAGCGGGTCAGTTGGCTGCTGATCGGCCTGGTCCTCTTCTTCGGCGGCGCCTACCTCGCGTACGTGCTCGGCGACGCGGTCGGTGGGCCGTTCGCGAACTTCTACCTGCGGGCGCAGATCTGGCTCGACCCGTTCGACAAGCCCTACGACGACGGCTACCAGTTGGTGCAGGGGCTACTCGCGCTCGGCACTGGCGGCATGTTCGGCACCGGACCGGGCGGTGGTCAGCCGCTGCTGCTCCCCGAGGTGCAGAACGACTTCATTTTCGCCGGGCTCGGCGAGGAGATCGGCCTCTTCGGCCTCTCCGCGCTGCTGGTGATCTACCTGCTGATCGTGGAGCGCGGCCTGCGGGCCGCCCTGGCGGTGCGGGACTCGTTCGGCAAGCTGCTCGCCGGTGGTCTGGCGTTCACCCTCGCCCTCCAGGTCTTCGTGATCGTCGGTGGGATCAGCGGGCTCATCCCGCTCACCGGACAGACCACGCCCTTCCTCTCCGCCGGTGGCTCCTCGCTGATGGCCAACTGGCTGCTCATCGCGGTGTTGCTGCGGGTCTCCGACGCCGGCCGCCGACCGGTGACCGGCGTCGGAGGCAAGGTCAACCGGCCCGCCGGAGGTCCGCCCGAGCACTTACACGGCGCTCCCACGGAGGTGATCAAACCGTGAACGCGCCGCTGCGTCGGGTAGGTGTGGTCGTCATCGTCCTGTTCGGCCTGCTCTTCGCGAACCTGAACCGGATCCAGGCGTACAAGGCCGACGAGTACCGCACCAGCGACTACAACGGTCGGGTCCAGGTCGCCAAGTACGACCGTAAGCGCGGCAACATCGAGGCTGGCGGCACGGCCGTGGCGGTCAGCAAGGAGACCGACGGCGAGCTGAAGTACCTGCGCAGTTACCCGGGCGATGCCAAGTACGCCCACGTGCTCGGCTACGAGCCGGTCAACGGAGCCGCGACCGGCCTGGAGCGCTCCGAGAACGACTTCCTCGCCGGCACCAGCGACCAGCTCATCGTCAACCGGCTGCGGGACATGGTCACCGGCGATCGCACCGCCGGCGGCAACGTGCTGCTCACTCTCTCGGGCCGAGCGCAGGACACCGCGTACGACGAACTGCGCAACAACAAGCGCGGGGCGTCCAAGGGCGCGGCGATCGCCGTCGATCCGCGCACCGGGGCGGTGCAGGCCCTGGTCTCCATGCCCAGCTTCGACCCGAACACGCTGGCCAGCCACGACACCGGCGAGGCGAGCGCCGAGTACAACAAGCTCGAACAGGACGCGGGACGGCCGCTGCGGAACCGGGCACTCGCCGAGGTGCTGCCCCCGGGCTCCACCTTCAAGATCGTGGTGGCCGCCGCGGCGCTGGAGAACGGCATCGGCAAGGACACGAACATCCCGGCCGGAGCGAGCTACACCCCGCCCACCTCGGGTGAGGCGATCACCAACGCGGTGCCGTCGATCTGCCCGCAGTCCCAGGTCACCCTGATGAAGGCGGTCACCGACTCCTGTAACACCGGGTTCGCCAAGCTCGGCGTGCAGCTCGGCCCGGACGTGATCAAGGAGAAGGCCCGGCAGTTCGGGTTCGAGCAGGAGGACCTGACGGTCGGCCGGCTCGGCGAGGGTGGCCATGCGGTGGAGGCCAGCCGTACCGGCACCATGGAGAACCCCGAAGGTGGGGCCGACCCGGCGGCGCTGGCGCAGTCCTCCATCGGGCAGCGCGACGTGCGGATGACGCCGCTGGAGGGGGCCATGATCGCCGCCGCGGTGGCCAACAACGGCAGCCAGATGCGACCGTACCTGGTCCGGCAGCTGCTGGCGCCAGACCGCACCACCGTCTACGACACGGCGGACCCGCGCGAGCTGCGCCGGCCGATCAGTGGCCAGGTCGCCGCCGACCTGCGGGACATGATGGTCAGCGTGGTCGAGAACGGCACCGGCCGCAACGCGCGGATCAGCGGCTACACGGTCGGCGGCAAGACCGGCACCGCCCAGTCCGCGCCCGACCGGGCCGACCACGGCTGGTTCATCGGCTTCGCGCTCGACTCCGGCGGCAACCCGATCTCGGCTGTCTGCGTCGTCCTGGAGGAGGCCGGCAGCGGCGGCAGCGCCGAGGCCGCCCGGATCGCCGGGCAGATCATGCGGGCCGCCATCGCCGAGCCCGGGGGGCGCTGACATGCTGAGCCCCGGGGTGCAGCTCGGTAACCGCTACCGGCTCGACGAGCGGATCGCCAGCGGAGGCATGGGCGACGTCTGGCGCGGCACCGACCAGGTGTTGGGCCGTACGGTGGCGGTCAAGAGTTTGCTCCCGGCGTTGCTCGACGAACCTGGATTCGCCGAACGGTTCCGGGGTGAGGCCCGCACCATGGCCACGATCAACCATCCGGGCGTGGTCGACGTATACGACTTCGGCAACGACCAGCAGATCGCCTTCCTGGTGATGGAGTACGTCGAGGGCGATCCGCTCTCGGCCACGCTGAGCCGAGTGGGGCGGCTCACCACGGCGCGGACGATGGCACTGGTCGCCCAGGCCGCCGACGCGCTGCACGCCGCCCACGTGAAGGGCATCGTGCATCGGGACGTCAAGCCCGGCAACCTGCTGGTACGCCCCAATGGCACGCTGGTGCTCACCGATTTCGGCATCGCCCGCTCCGATCTCGTCGGGCAGCTCACCGCGGCCGGGTCGGTGCTCGGCACCGCGTCGTACATCTCCCCCGAGCAGGCCACCGGCCAGGTCGCCACCCCCGCCTCCGACGTCTACGCCCTGGGTGTGGTCGCGTACCAGTGCCTAGCCGGGCGGCGGCCCTTCGAGGGCGACAACCCCCTGGACATCGCGATGCGGCACGTCCGGGAGACGCCGAGGCCGCTGCCGTCTGACATCCCGCCTGAGGTCCGCGCGCTGGTGGAGCGGGCGTTGGCCAAGGATCCGAAGGGCCGCTGGCCGAGTGCCGCCACGCTGGCCGCCGCGTCGCGGCAGTTGAAGACCGGGCTGTCCCGGCAGGCCCGGGCGGGCGGTCAGGCCACCCCGATCTCCGCCGCGCCGGCATCGCCGGCACCGGGCCGCGCGCAGGTGCCGACGTCGCAGCCGCCGCGTCCTGCGGTGGCGCAGCACTCCCCGGCCGCGCCCTATCCACCGCCGGCAGGGCATCGACCACCACCGAGCTACCCGCAGGTCCGTTCCACGACGGCAGCACCGCATCATTCGACGGTCGCGCCGACGGCGGGGGGCTACCCGCGTGGTGCGGCCACCGTCTCGCCGGGGTACCCGCCACCACCCGGACCGTCACAGCTCGCACCTCGGCGATCACGTTCCGGAATGGTGATCCTGGCCATCCTGCTGGGCGCACTGGTACTCATCTGCTCCGGCGTGGTTTCCTACCAACTGCGGACCAATTTCGGTGCCGGTGCGCCCGGTGAGGCTTCCGTGCAATCAGTGAACTCGGACGGGCTGCGGTCCGACGGGCGAGACGATCCGGCCGGTAGCGCGTACCGTCGACTGGATCAACCGCGACCGGGCGGCGACGAGACGACGACGAGCGAAGGACGACAGACGCGATGACAGCGCAGGCCCGCCTGCTCGGCGGCCGGTACCAGGTCGGCGAGTTGCTCGGCTACGGCGGTATGGCCGAGGTGCATCGCGGTCGTGACCTGCGACTCGGCCGGGACGTCGCGATCAAGATGCTGCGGGCGGACCTGGCCCGGGACGCCACCTTCCAGATGCGCTTCCGGCGGGAGGCGCAGAACGCCGCCTCGCTCAACCACCCGGCCATCGTCGCCGTCTACGACACCGGCGAGGAGCAGGCGCCGACCGGCGAGACGCTCCCGTTCATCGTGATGGAGTTCGTCAACGGGCGCACCCTGAAGGAGTTGCTTGGCGTCGAGGGCCGGTTGCAGCCCCGTCGGGCGCTGGAGATCTCCGCCGACATCTGCGCCGCGCTGGACTTCAGCCACCGGCACGGCATCATCCACCGTGACATCAAGCCCGGCAACGTGATGCTCACCCAGACCGGCCAGGTCAAGGTGATGGACTTCGGCATCGCCCGCGCGCTGGCCAGCGGTGCCACCACGATGACGCAGACCAGCGCGGTTATCGGAACGGCACAGTATCTCTCCCCCGAGCAGGCGCGCGGCGAGGCGGTAGACGCCCGCTCCGACGTGTACGCCGCCGGCTGTGTCCTTTTCGAACTGCTCTGCGGCAACCCGCCGTTCGTCGGTGACAGCCCGGTAAGCGTCGCGTATCAGCACGTTCGGGAGGCGCCGCCGACGCCGAGCGACATCAACCCGGACGTGAACCCGGCGGTCGACGCGATCGTGCTGAAGGCGCTGTCGAAGAATGCGCTCAACCGTTACCAGAGCGCCGGCGAGATGCGGGCAGACGTACTCCGAGCGGCGGCCGGCCGGCCGGTGATGGCGACCCCGGTCATGCGCGAGGACGAGACGGTGGCGATGGCCGGGGCCGGCGGACCGGGCTACCCGTCCGCCGGGGGGACCCAGACCCGGCAGATTCCCGCACGGGTGGGTGACCCGCGCCAACGCAGGGCATCGTCCTGGCTGATCGCGATGTTCGCCGCGCTCGGTGTGCTGGCGGTGATCGCCCTGGTCGCCGCCTTGCTGCTGAACCAGCGGGAACCCGACGAGACCGCGGTGCCGACGGTCACCGGACTGAGTCAGGCGGATGCGTTCGTCCAGATTGAGCGGGACGGCCTGGTGCCGGCGCTGGGTGAGCCGGAGTTCACCTCGGACTGTCGTGAGGGCACGGTCACCCGCCAAGTCCCGGCCGCCGGTGACCGAGCGGCACCGAACAGCACGGTGACCGTGCGGATCTGCGGCGGCAAGCCCGAGGTGGCCATCCCGAAGGGCCTCATCGGGAGCACCGAGGAGAGCGCCCGGACCTTGCTTGAGGAACGTAACCTGACGGTCCAGATCGAGCGGATCAACGACGCGGCGACCGAGGGGCAGGTGCTCAAGGTCGAGCCGGGCGAGGGCGAGAAGGTTGCGGAGGGTACCGAGGTGACCCTCACTGTCTCCAAGGGAAACGTCGTGCCGGTCCCGTCCGTGGTGGGCCAGACCGAGGCGGAGGCGAAGCGCACCCTGGAGGGCGCGGGTTTCAGGACCAGTGTCGAGGACGGCCCGGAGGTCTCCGCCGACCAGGCCGGCCGGGTGGTCGACCAGAGCCCGAACGCCAACACGCCCCGCGCCAAGGGCGAGACGGTGAAGATTGTGGTTTCGGTGGAGAAGGAGGAAGAGGAGGAGCCGGATCCGACGACCCCGCCGCCGTCGACCGGTCCCCCCACCACCCCGCCGCCTGACGACGACGGCGGCGGCGGCGGCGGCAGCGGCGGTGCGGACGTACTGCCGACCTTCCCGCCGTTCCGCCTCACCAGTTAGTGACTGGGAGGGTTCGACGATAGCCGCACGATATCTCGTCTTTGCGGTCGAAGCAGTTGGCGCACGTAGAAGAGCTTGACCTGTACGAGTCGCTACAGGCTGGCCGCCATGACCCAAGCCATGGCGGCCGACCTTGTACCGGATGTGACGATCTCAGCGTGGACGTGGCATCCTTCGCGCCCTGTCGCGGCGTGCGGACGTCGCCGGGTCCGCGACCGCGCCTGCGGTCTGCTCGCTGAGATTGGTCTGCTCGCTGGCGTCCAGCCGAGCGCTGACGCGGGCAAGTGCCTTGTCGCCGGGGCGGGCGACGAGTTGGAAGTGCGACGCCTTCGCCGGTCTGAGATCGCCGCCCCAGATGACCGTGCCCTCGCAGTCGACCAGGATGTCCCGCACGATCGCCTCGTGGTGCGGCCAAAGCCGTTCGCTGCCGCCAGCGGGGTAGGCGGTGGGGTGCAGGGCCATGGCGGTGCCGGACAAATAGTTTGACTCGAAGTCAGCCTGCACCGTACGGCGGGTGGTGTAGCCGACGATCCCGCCGCCCTCGCCGGTGTCGAGTGGGGCGATCTCGTAGTGCCAGCGGCGCGCGACGTGCAGCAGTACTGCTGCGGCGCCTTGGCGCAGCGCCACCGATGCGCCGGATCCTTCGACGCGATAGGTGGAGATGGCGGTGGGGGTGATCTGCCAGCCGTTGGCGGACACCGTGCGTGTCCACTTTCCAGCGCCCTTGCCGGCTCCCTGGGCCGGGCTGTGGGGCACGAGGGCCAGCACGCCGGCGCCTGCCGCGGCGCCGAGGAAGCTTCGTCTGTTGATCATCAGTATCCCTCACTACTCGCTGACGAGGCTGGAAACGCCGGGGTCGGAGTCGTCTCGCCAGACGTTGTGATCCAGGCCCCAGCCCGGCTGGAACAGGTACTCCCTGATCTGGTTGAACGACCAGTTCTCCGGTAGCGGGAACCCGAGGTTTCCGGAGAAGCCCCAGGACATGCCGGAGACGAACGACCACCGAACACCGACCTCGTGTGAGACGCGGCTGCACACGTTGCGGGATCCGTAGACGCCGCAGATGTAGCGGTCTCCCAACTCCGCGAGCCCGGCCTTCACGCCCTGGAAGTACGGCTTGATGCTGCTGTCGATGTCGACGTCCAGTGCGTCGTAGTCGACCGCGAAGTAGATGCAGGTGCCGGCGGGGATGCGATAGTCGACAGCCTTCTGATGGGCGATCTTGCCTTGGTCGTACCCCTTCTCGTAGGTGAAGTTGAAGAGCTGGGTGCCGTTGTACTGGAAGATCGGATAGAACCGCAGCCCGGCGTCCAGGATGATCTGTGGTTCATGCGGCTTGAGAGCTTTGCCGCGGTACCCGTCATCGCCGGGGTTGAGGTGCTCGTCGAGGTACCGGCCGACGATCCGGTAGCCGGCGGCCATGAGTTGTGCGCCGCGCGTTGCGGTGATCTCGGTGATGCAGTCACACCCGGTCGCCGGTCGATCTACGTCTCCGGAGGAGACCAGCAGTTGGGCCCAGGTGGTGTAGTCGTTGGTGCCGGTGACCGGGATCTGCGAGAACCCTTGAAATGCGCGTACCCAGGCCAGGTGGGTGGTGGTCGCGGTGTCGGTGTTGATGTCGTCGGGGCGGTACATCAGTGGTATCTGGGGGTCGCCCGGCAACATCGTAGGCGAGTTGAAGTAGCAGGCCGAGCGGAACAGGTATCTCAGGTTGCCGCTGAGCGGGCCGGAACCGACCCCCCGCAACCCGGCCTGCGTACCCGGACCGAAGTATCCGTTTATCGAGTTCAGGGCGATGCCTATTTCGTACTGGATCGCCATCATGAAGCCCTGTTGGACGTCTCGCGAATAGATGCCGTCGCAGGGGACCAGAGCCATTGCCGGGATGCCGATGCCTGCGACGTAGTGGGAGTTGAGCCGCTTCTGGACGTTCTGGATGTTGATGTCGCCGCGTGGCACGAGACGGAACTGGTCCATACGCATCAGCGCCTTGGCGATGTGCGGCCACATCGCGTTCTCGCTTTGGTTGGCATACGTAAGCCCGGCATCGCTGTAGAGTCGCTCAAGTGCGATCTGTGAGTCAACACCCCAGTCGTCGTATGTGGTGGAGGCCCAGTAGCCCTTGCAGAACAGGGCGCTGTTGTATATGCGGATAATGTTTGCGTTCGTCTCCTGGCTCGGCTGCCTGTTTCGCGTCTTCACGGCGTTGAAGGTGCCGGGACCGAAATTCTGAACCGTCGGTGAGATGCCAAGTTCGTGCTGAAGCGCCTGGGTGAGCGACAGCACCGTGGACCACCCGGTGCGCCCGAATTGGGGGCACGAAATGTATCCGGGCGCGTTTTTGTAGGTGGCGTTCACCCACTTCTGAGCCGCATAGACGTGGATGTCGGCGAAGCCTGTCCAAGGTGCCGCCGGGTCGATGGTGGAGCCGGGTTGCGCGTACATGTGGAGTGTTCCCGGACAATCGGTGCTGTATCCGTAGGAGTGGGGGAAGATCCTGTTGCCGGTCGTCCGCGGCGCTTCCTCCCGCAGGTGCTGGATGAGCAGTCGGTACGATCGCAGCATGGCTTCGGTGGGCATCTGCTGTCCGCGTAGGAGGGCGCAGATGGAATAGAATCCCGCGTTGCGACCGAAGCCGTCAATGGGCGGAGCCGTTCCGAAGTTCGCTTCGCCGCGCTCGTACCCCCGGCCCTCATAGATGGTGCCGTGCGGGCAGATGAGGAAGTTGTACCAGATGTCTTTGTTGTCTTCCAGTTCAGCGTAGTGATTCTTGTAAACTTCGGCGATATCTCTGCGGCAGTCCTCTTCCGTGCTGTAGTCGCCATGCCACGGCCATTCGCCGCCACGGTAGTGGATGAAGACCCCGCCCGCCGGATCCCATGCATGGTCCGGATTTGGCAGCGGTGGCGACGTGGCGTGCGCTTGCAGATTATCCGGAGCATAGATTCCCCAGGTCGAACGCTTCTGAATAGTGACGAGCATTGCTCCTCGTTTCACCCGACAGGTCGATTTGGTAGGGGCGCAAATCGCGTTGCTAATCTCCGCCAACCAGGTGATTAAGGCTGATCTGGCGTAGACTGCAAAGACCGCCGAGAAGCTCCCCGTTTGCCGCCTGATGTCGTGGCCACGACAAATAATCCATCGGCTCGATGCGGACTCCCGGGCCGATGAAAAGAGGATAGGACATCGATAGCAGTTTTGTGGCCCCCCATCCCGGACATTTCACTCACCTGTTGACCCGTCGTCAATCGGTTCCGTGGTCAGGGGCGTCACCCGTCACCTCAGGGTCTTTGCGTTGTCGATGTGCGGGGCTGTGAGCTGGGCTGACGTGTCGATTGGGGT
>NZ_JBHMIS010000045.1:0-26171 GCF_048060415.1 Micromonospora sp. LOL_024 | reverse complement strand
GCACAGCCCCCAGAACAAGATCAGACCAAAAAGGACATTCGCGGACTACTCCGGGGCCCTGGGTGATCCGGCAACCCGCCGTACTGATCATGCAGGCTGTGAAAGGCGGACCACTCCTTCCCCAGGGGAAGCCCGACAAAGGCGTGGCGCTCGACGGCTCCCGTCCGCTCAAGCTTCCTGCGCACGTCGGCTCGGCCGGGTGCACTCAGAAAGTCGGCCAGCCAGGTGATGAGCGCCAGCCAATCCTGCTCTGCTGGACCGCCTGCGCCCTGGGGATAGAGAAGGATCTTCGGCTCCTCGTCCGTGCTGGTGGCGGGCTGCTCGCGGGGGCTTGTGGTGGTGAGTCGTCGGTAGGGTGCGCTTCTCGGGAAGGTGGAGGTGTCATGAGACGGATGGCGGTGATCGCGGAGCCTGGCGTGTTCGACGCGTGGGGGGCCGTGATTTTGCTCGGCGAGGCCATGGGGCTGTCGGCGCACAACGTGGGAGACCTAGCCCGCACGGCAGTCCAGGAGGGCACCGGATGGGGCCGACGGTTCACGGCCCACATGCAGGCCGGCGAACTGGTACCAGACGAGGTGCTGGCCGAGTTCGTCACGAACATCCTGAACCGGTCGCCAGGCGGGTGGCTGCTGCACGGCTACCCGCGCACGCTTCGTCACGCCGAACTCCTCGCCGAACACGGCCACGCGCCAGACACCGTCATCCAGATCGTGTTCGATGAGGACTCCATCGACCAGGACTGGCGGCTGACCGAAAGACGCGATCAGCTGCCGCAGATCCTCGCCGAGCATCGGATGCGCGTCGCCGCACTACGAGCCTTCTACCAAGCCTCCAACACGATCCACCTGCTGCAACAGTCCAGACCGGTCGAGAAGCTCGCCGCCGATCTTCAGACCCTAGTCGGCGACACGCGAGCAAGCCGGCACCGATCCGCGCACCGGTACAGAGGGCCCCTGAGTCCGCCCATCCAGCGTTGATAGGGAAAGCTCGATGACACCTACAGATGGGTGCCCGATAGCGTTCGAGCCGCTGCCCGGGCGCACGGTGGAACGCTCTGCCGAGTACGAGGCGCTGCTGCGCGATCTCCTGCACCTTCTCGGCGCTCAACCTCCCGTAAGCGAGCAGCAGGATGTCCGCAACAGACGGAACTGGTGCCACCGCGCTCGCCGAACCGCTGGAGCGGCCATCGCTGCACGCGTCGGGCATGCCAGCGACGGCCCTGTGCCGGAGGAATGGTTCACGCCGCTCATCCGTGCCGCTGTCCACGAACCCGACCCCAGCTTCGTACGGGATCTGATCGGCCCCGCAGTCGCCGCATACGGCCGTCGCCGCGTCCGACTCGCTCTGCTCGACTACATCGAGACCGGCATCGCCGCCGATGCCGCAGGCGCGGCCCGCGCCTGGTACTGGACACTCGTTCCACTGCGCTACCACGTCAGCCTGCATACCCCCACGCCGGAAAGCGTCGCCGAGCAGAAGAAGTACCACGACCTGGACCGCCGCTACGACGAGGCCGGTCTGCGGCGCTTCGTCACCGACGAAGATCTTGACGTCCGCCGCTGCCTGCTCCCCGGGCTGCTGCTCCGTGCGGATGCCTATCCCGCCGACATGCACACGCTGGTCACACACGCTATCGAGATCGCCCGCACGTCGGAGGACGAGTACCTACGCCATCGAGTCGAGATCCAAATCTGCTGACAGCGCAGCGAGCCACCAGAAAGGCGCGCTGGCGATGAAGCCGTCCCTTCCGCTGGCCACCGGATCACACCCTTTCGGTCAGCGCGCCGTCGATCAATGGCTCGCGCAGCCCGAGGTCACCGCCGGCGTCACGGCAGCCAGGCCCGCTGTGAGCTGATCTACCTGGCGACGGGTGACACCCGGCATACAGATGAAGTGGCTGAGTCCGGCCAGGGTCGGCAGCGGCCATCGCGCCAGGATCGCCGGAGGTGGGGTACGCAGGACCACGGTCAGCGCGTGCGGATTGCGCCAGCTGGGCCATCCGATGTCGTGGAGGCGTTGGTGGGCATACTGCGCCATGTTCCGGCCCGACTCCGCGCGTGCGCGTAGGCCCGAACGGCCCAGCTGTTGAAGGACCGCCCACAGCATGAGTGCGGCGAGCCCGTTACGTGAGCCGGTGATGGTGGTGTCGGGACTGCCGGTGTAAGCGACGACATCGCCGCGGTGGTCGGGGTCGTGGTGTCGGGCGATGACGACGCTGCACGGCATGGGCGTGCCGAGGAATTTGTGGCCGCTGATGCAAATGCTGTCGGCGCCGTCGGCGAGGTCGAAGCCGGGTGGGTCGTCGCTGAGGGCCAGGGGGATGCCGGACAGGGCGGCGTCGCTGTGGATGTGCCGGTGGCGGACACCGACGTCGGCCAGGAGGTCCTGGATGTAGGCGACGTCGTCGACGGCTTCGGTCATGGTGGTGCCGATGTTGGCGACGACGATGATCGGTCGGCGGCGGTGCAGTTCGGCGTGGCCGACGAGATCGTCGTAATCGATCTCCCCGTTTGGCTGGGTGCGGACGACGACGGTCGGCATGCCGAGCAGGTGGGTGGCTTTGGGGATGCTGTAGTGGGCGGCGGCGGAGTGCAGGACGATCCCGTCGGGATAGCGGCTGCGGGCGAGGTACAGGGCCGACAGGTTGCTTTCGCTGCCGCCGCTGGTCACGTATCCCGTCCATGGTTCGGGTGCGCGGAACAGGCCGGCGAAGAAGGCCAGGACCTCGCGTTCGAATTCCTTCGTGTGGTTGGGGTGCGTGGGGTCGAAGGCCGGGTCGCCGACGTTGTTGAGCAGGTGCCCGAGGAACGGGCCGAGCGTGCGGTAGTCGAGGTCGACCGCTGCCGGGAAGCCGATGTTCGTGCTGGCGCTGCCGGCGAGTCGGCGCAGCAGGGCACCGAGGCGAGGATTGTCGTCGGGTCCGTTGAGCACGGTGCGGGCCATGCTGTCTCCTTGGCGGGTGTGGGCTCCGTCCGGGCCGGCCAGGTGAAGCGTCTGATTGGGGGCGGTGGTCGTCGGCTGGGGAAGCCTGCGTCGACCGCCGGCTGTCACCGCCGAGCCGGCGTACGGTGAGCGGCAAGCTCCGGGGTGTCGGCCGAGGCTCTGGCCTGATGCGGTCGACGAGGTCCAGCGGTCCCTACGCCAGCGGCGGCTGGCGAGGTCGAAGTGGGTGGATGCTGGTGCTGCCACGCCGCGGCGGCGACTACGAGTGCGGCGGGTAGGAGAAGCAGCCGACCGCCGAGCGCCACCACCGAGCCGACGACCACGATGGCGATCGCCGCACCCGCGCGGATGACCCCCGAGGTCAGCAGCCGGGTGGCGGCGGCGAGGCCGAGCACGCTGACCGACGCCATCAGGACCGCGAACGCCCGCATCAGCAGGTCGACGTCAAGCGGCACGATGACGGTCGCTGCCGCGACGGTCGCTGCGGCGGCGCCCTGCACGGTCAGGCTGCGTCGCGGCACTCCCGCTGGTGTGGTGGCCGCCAGCCATCTGGGGAGAGCTCCATCGCGGGCCAGTGCCGCACCGCCGCGGGCAGCGGCGGCGATGAACGTGAACGTCGCCCCGAAGGTGAGCAGCAGGGCGCTCATGGCCGTGACGGCGGTCGCGCCGACACCGCTCACCGTCGGCCAGTCGGATCAGCGGCACACCGGTCTCTGCGGCCCCGCTACCGAGAACTCCGATCGTGGTGATCGCCAACCCGATGTAGAGCAACGCGATGATGCTCAGGCTGGCGGCAGCGACGATCGGCATCTGCCGTCGGGGTCGGGCGAAGGCGGGTGCGAGGTTGGTGGCGGCTTCCCATCCGCACACGGCGACGAACAGGACCACGGCGGCGCTGCCCACGCCGGGGAGTCCGTGCGGAGCGAACGGCGTGAAGTTGTCCATCGATGTGCGGGGCAGCGACACGGCGATCACGGTGGCGAGCAGCACCACCAGCCCTGCGGTCAGGGCAAGGTGGATGCGTCCGGACAGGTGCAGGCCGAGCAGGTTGAGCGTGTACGCCGCGACGAGCAGCGCGGCGGCGATCCCGCCGGCCCAGGTGGGGCCGAGTCCGAGCGCGGTCGCGGCGTACCGTCCGCCGGCGGTGGCTCCGGCGACCATGCCGATGGGTACGGCGGCGTAGAACCACCAGCCGACGATGGTGCCGGCTGTTGGTCCGAACGCCTGGCGGGTGAAGGTGGCCACGCCGCCGCCGTCGGGGTAGCGCATGCCGAGCGCGGCGAACGCCGCGGCGACCGGCACCGACACGGCGATCAGCACCACCCAGGCCAGGACGGACGCGGGCCCGGCGGCGTCGGCGGCCAGCGCGGGCAGCACGAGCACTCCGGGCCCGAGGACCGCGCCGACGTACAGGGCAGTGCCGCGGGCCACGCCGATCTGGCCGCTCATCGGGCCGCTCCCGCCCGGTCGGCGAGAGCCTTGTGGGATCTCGATGTGGTGGCGAGTTGCCGCAGCGCCCGCGCGAGCCCGTCGCCGGAGGAGATGCCGGCGGCGGCGAGCAGGCGGGCCTGCTCGGCGTCGACGCGGCCCTGGATCCGGCGGGCCAGGTCGACCCCGTCTTCGGTGGGGCGCAGCACGACGCGGCGGCGGTCCTGCTCGTGGAGGTTACGGCGGGCGAGGCCGCGGTCGACGAGGTGTCCGACGGTGTTGGTGAGGGTGGCTTTGGCGATGCCGATCTCGACGGCGGCGGTGCGGGTGTCGACCGCTCGGCGGGCGCAGATGAGCACCAGGACGTCGTAGTTGGTCCAGGTCATGCCTTCGTCGCGCAGCACGGTGTGTTCCAGGTGGGCGCGGATGGTGTTGGCGGTGCGGAACAGCTGTGCCAGCGGTCCCGGTCGTGGTGGCGGTGCCGGTGTTCTGTTGGTGACCGGTGGGCGGTAGATGCCGGCGATCTGTCGTGGCCGCCGCTGGATCGCGGCGCTCATCGGATCCACCTCGGCCGGCGGATCGGGCGCCGGTTGCGGCGCTGTCTGACCTGTCCGGCGTATTGCCGGGGCGGTTCTGGTGGTGGCTCGGCGGCGTGGTGCTGGCCGGGTGGGCGTGGTGTGGTCTTGTGCTGCTTGTTCACGTCTCTCTCCCCCGTGAGAGTGGTGCTGGTTATGCGCTGGTGTGCGGCGGTGGCATCACCTGCCTTCCAGGGGTGCGCCTCGGGCGCTCATGAACGGCTGCGGGTCGACGGAGTTGGCGTTGTTCAGGTCGCACCGCGACCCTGTGCAGGCGCCTTGGTGGGTTTGGAAGTGCAGGTGTGGGCCGGAGGAGTGGCCGCTGGTGCCGACCTCGCCGATCGGCTGGCCCGCTTGCACCGTGTCGCCGTCGGCGACGAGGGGGCGTCGGATCAGGTGGCAGTAGCGGGTGCCGAGGCCTCCTGCGTGAAGGAGGTCGACGTACCAGCCGCAGCCGCGGGTGTTGGGGCTGCCGTCGATGTCGCAGTTGCCGGTGCTCGGGTCGCAGCCGGCCCAGACGACGGTGCCGGCCGAGGCGGCGCGGATGACGGTGTTGCGGGGTGCGGCCATGTCCACGCCCGCGTGCAGGCGTCCGCCCCGTGGTCCGTAGCCGCTGCCGACCGCCGCCTGCAACGGCACCGTCCACCCGGATGCGGTGACCCGGGCGGGATCGGGGCAGATGCTCAGGCTGGCGCCGGGCAGGTCGGTGATCGCGGCGACTCCGGCGACGGCGACGACGACCTGCTCCGCGTCGTGTTCGAACTCCCCGTACCGGTCGGGGAAGGCGGACACCTGGACGCGCTGGGCGACGACGGTCAGCGGTAGCTGCTGCCAGCCGTCGATGCGCGCCAGCTTGTCGTAGAACTTCGTGGACGCGTACACCGGGTCGAGGATCTGAGCGGAAGTTCCCCAGCCTTGGCTGGGCCGCTGCTGGAACAGCCCGAGGCTGTCGCGGTCGCCGCCGGGCAGGTTCCGCAGGCTCGATTCGACCATCGCAGTGGCCACCGCGATGACCCAGCCGCGTGCGGGCATCTGCCGGTGGTGGCCGACCGCGACGATGATGGCGGCGTTGTCGACCTGCTCGACATTCCACCGCCCCACCGACCCGGGTGCGGTGCCTGCGGAGGTCGCGGTGCGTGGGCCGGGTGGCAGGCATGCCCCGTCGGCCGGGGTGGAGGTCACCACGACCGCGACCGGCAGCCCGCACAGCAGCAGCGCCGCGGCGACCGCCACGCCGAGCCCCACCCGCCTGCCACTCATCGCGCCCGCACCTCGTCCGGTGGGGGCGCGATCGTGGCGACCAGCCACCGAGACCCTTCGCGCAGGACGGACACCCGCAGCGGCCCGACGTCCGTGGGCACATCGACGTCCACCCGACCGTCGATCGCCGTGGCGACGCGGGCCGGACCGGCGACGTGGCGGGCCGGGACGTGGGCCGGGTCGACGGTGGCGAGCAGATCCGCGTACGCCGCGACGGCGAGGGGCCGCAGGTCCGCCAGCCACCGCTCGGCCGGCAGGTGCGGGCGGGCCCATGCCCACACGAACCGCGTCGCGGCATCCACGGCCGCCGGGTCCGGACGCGCCGTGGCGGTGGGTCCGACCCCATCCGGATCAGCCGGCAGTGTCGTCTCGCCCGTTGCCGCACCGGTGGGCGTAGCCGATGGTGGACTGAGGCTCGGCGTCACCTGGGGCGACGGGGTCGCGGTGGGTCCGCCGCACGCGGCCAGGAGCAGGCTGCCCGCCACCGCGGTGACCGCCCGTAGGCTTATCCGCTGGTCCATGGCAGTTCCCGCGATAACGCCTGTGGTGTGGTGGCGGCCAGGGCGGTGTTGAGGTGCTGGCCCAGCAGCCGTAGTTGGTGGTGCACGTCGACCAGTTCGCCTCGGGCGTCGATGCCGGGCTGACTCGCGGCGGTGTCGATGAGGATGTCGATGTGCTGACGTAGTTGCTCCAGGCTGTCGCCGACCCGCCGGGAGGCGTCGATTGGGCGTGTGGTCATTCTTCGACGGCGCGGTGGTACCGGCCGTCGAGGTAGCCGTCGCTGGCCCAGTCGAATTCCGTCTCGCGCCGCGCCATCTCGTCGATGTCCGTCCACTGTTGTCTCTCCCTCGTCTCGTCGCGCCAGTCGTGGCGGCTGTCGTGGATGCCGGCGATGTAGGCGTCGAGGCGGGTGATCCCGTCGCGCAGCCCCGTGATCGCCGTCTCGAATCGCTGCCAGTCCCACACGTTGGTGATCTCCGCGGGGTGGGTCATCGGCTGCCCCCTGTGGCCGGGGCCGGCCCACCAGTGGCCGACCGTGCGGTGATGTCGTCGCTGACGGCCCGGTCGGCGGTCTCGCTCGGCCAGGTATCCGCCCAGACGGTGTCCGGGTTAGTCGGGGTGTGCTGGCCGTGGCGGCAGCGGGTGTGGTCCCACTGCTGCCACCGCGACCGGGCGCGGTGCAGCGACTCGTGCCACCGCAGCGGCGCGTCCGGATCCGCCTTACGGGAGTAGGCGTGGTGCCAGGCCACGCAAACGGCGGTCAGCTCCTCCACCAGCGCCGGGTGGGCCGGCCAGCACGGGCCGAGGTCCTGGGTCAGGCCGTACCGGTCGACCAGCCAGCCCGTCCAGGCGGTCAGCCACCCCCACAGCTCGGTGGCGGCGTCGCGGTCAAGTTCCCGCCAGCAGTGCCGCGCCGGTATCCAGCCGCTCGGGTTGTCGAGGGCATCGACGCGGTCGGCCAGCGCGACGTGCGCTTCCGCGAGTTGCTCCACCGACCCGCGGAGGGAGTCGATGAGTTCGGCCAGCTCCACGGTGGCCCGCTGCTGCGAGGACGCGTCCTCGGGCAACTCGAAGGCGAAGGTGCGCTGCGACATCAGCGGGCCCTTTCCAGGCGGGTAATGAACGCGGCCTGCGCGGTGTGGAAGCGGTCGGCGTCCGGGCGCTGCCACCAGGCCGGCTGCACGACCTCGACCGGCGGCATGTTGCCCAGCAGCACCAGGGCGTGCCCGGTGGGCAGCGTGCGGAGTTCCGCGAGGTCGATCAGGTTCTCCCGCCGGGTGTTCTCCTGCACGCTGGCCCGGCCCCCGCCCCAGCTCGCCGCAGACGTCAGCTCCTGCACCTGCCCCAGCAGCGACTGCGCGTCCTTGAGTGCGGACACGTCCTGGGTGCCGCCCATGACGAACCGGGCGTTCGCGCCGTCGCGCAGCGCCTGACCACCGTCGCGTCCCCACCGCTCCTCCAACTGGTGGGTGTTCTGGCAGGCGATCGACACCGCGATCCCCGAGCCGCCGCCTTCGGAGGCCAACGCGGGCAGCGACGGCAGCGGCGCAATGTTGGTGATCTCGTCCCCCACCAGGTACAGGCACGGTTCGACCCGGCCGCCGGGTGCGGTGAACGACGCCTGCAGGGTGCGGTAGACGATGTCCTCGGCGATGGCCGCGAACAGCGGCGCGATCAGCGACTGCCCGCTTCGGGTCCCGACGAGGTAGAGGGTGCCGGACTCGGCGAGCCACTGCTCCGGCTGGAACTGCCGCCCCCGCGGCGGGGAGCAGGCGTGCAGGATCCGCGGGTTGCTGAACGGGTCGAGCGCACCGAACACCACGGACTGGATGGCGTCGCGGCTGCGGCCGGTGGATTCGCGGTGGAAGGCCAACCGGTCGGCCCACACCGTCTGCCCGTGGTGGCGCAGGATCCGCTCCGCACGCGGATCTACCGGGTTCGCTGCCCAGCTCGCGACGTCGGTCATCGTCGCCCGCTCGTCCAGCGCGGCGGCGTGCAGCAGCCCGCGGATGATCGACGCCGCCTGGTCCTGGAAGTACTGCCCGTTCTCGACGCTGCCTTTCAGGCCGGCGCCGGCAGCGAACCCTTTGGCGCGCAGGGCGGCGACGTCTGGGTCGTCGGCGCCTTCGATTGGTGACCACCGCAGCCGTGGCACCCCGGGCACCTGCCCCTGCGGCTCGAAAATCCAGGTCGGGCCGACCTCCGCGCGCAGGTCGTAGGTGACGGCGGCGACATCCAGGCGGGTCGAGGTGGAGATGACCGCGCCACGGGCGTCCGTCACGCGCGGGATGATGTAGCGGGACGTCTTGTTGGCGAACCGGGCCGCCCCGGCAAGCAGTTCGGTGTACTCGTTGGCCAGGTACAGCGGCTCGTCGGTGAGCGCGTGCCGGCCGAGGAACCGGCCCACCTCCAGCGGATCCGTCCGACGCCGCTGCTTGGCGGCCACGATGGCGGGGCTGTCGGTGTCGCGGATGCTCAGGCCCGGCCGCAGCACATCAACGCGCCGCAGCACCGCCGCGGCGGTCACCACCTGGTCCAGATCCTTTTGGCCGGCGAACCCCCGCCGTCGTACCCGACGCCGCGCGAACCGCAACGCCGGCACACCACCACCGGCGAGGACGCCGCACAGCAGGATCAGCCACAGCCCGTACAGCACCGGTGTCGGCGGCAGCGCGTCACGGGCGGCCGACGGCCACGCCGCCGCGGGATCGCCCAGGCTGGTGATCAACCTCAACGCGATGCGGGGGGCGTCGGCGGGGCTACTGTCGGGCCACCGCCGGTGAATGATCAGTCCGCCGAGCTGCCCGGTCAGCCACAGCGTGCCCGTACCCACCATCATCAGCAGCCCGGCCAGGCCCAGCAGGGTGAGCCGGGCGGTGATGTCGGCGCGGGCGATCCCACGGCGGGGCAACCGATGCCCCACAGACATGATCGACCGGACCATCACCGCACCTCCCCGGTGACGGCCGGCTCTGTTGGCGAGGCGACCTGGTCGGGGCGGCCGGGTGTCTGGCGCATGCGGCTGTCGGTGTCCACCAACTCCCGCTCGACCGCCGAGATCTGGTGTTTGACGACGTAGGACCGCAGGCCGATCTTCCACAGCCCGATACCGCGCCGAAGGTGCACCAGCAGGTCGGTCTCCACATCCGTGGTGCCCAGGAACTCGCGGGCCGCTTCCAGCGATCCGGCGGCCTGCCGGTACGACACCCGCACACCGGTGTCCTCAATCAGCCCCCGGGCGATGCGGACCTGCTCGGAATCGGCGCTGCCGCTGGCGGCGAGGTCACTGAACCGGTGAAACGCCAGGATGTTCGCCGTGCCGAGCGCGCGGGCTAGTTTCAGCTGCTCCCGCATCCGCCTGATCAACCCCAGATGCCGGGCGATCAACGCGAACTCGTCGTACAGGCACACGCGTGGCGGGGCGTCCGGGCGGGTCAGCTCGGCTTCCAGCCACGACTGGGCGCAGGTCATCGCCATTGCCGTCATCGCGTCCGACGCCCGTACCGCCCGCAGGTCGAGGATCGCGCCGGGCTGGTCGAAGTCCACCGACAGGCCCTTCGCGTCCGGCGCGTCGAAGATGCCCCCGAGCACGCCGGTGATCAACCGTTCCCATGCCAACCGCACCCGACGGCTGTCCACGATGAACTGCGCGACCGGGTAGTGCACCCCAGCCAGCCGATGCGCCCACAGATCAGGGTCGCCCATCGCGCCCAGGACTCGCGACAGGTTCGGCACGGCCATCCGGTCGGGGCTGGTGCCGTCGTCGCTGCGGGTCACCGCGTCGAGGGCGTACTCGACCAGGGAGCGTTCCGCCTCGCTCAGCGGCCCGCCGAGTTGGATCTCCAGCAGCCCTTCCACCAGCAGCAACCGGCGAGCCCGCTGCACCTGCAACCACTGCGCCTCGCTCTGCCCCGGCAGGCGACGGATTCCCGCGAGGGGGTTCATCACCACCCCGCCGCCGGGACCGACCCGGACCGGACGGATGCCGGTGGCGGCGGCGAGGGTGTCGTACTCGCCTTTGACGTCGACGGCGTAGTACCGCGTCCCGAACGGCACGCCACGAAACGCAATGCTTTTGAGCAGCGACGACTTTCCGCTGCCGATCTCTCCGGTCACCACCGCGTTGGGGGCGCCGAGCATCCCCGCCCGGTACAGCTCGTGGATCGAGAAGACGAACGCGGTGCGCGAGTACACCTCCTGCCCGATCAGTGGACCGTCGACACCCAACCCGGGGTCGGCGACGAACGGGTACACCGAGCACAGCTGCGCGCTCGTGGTCACCAGCGGCGGTAGCCCGAGCCGCCAGTACACCCGGCCTGCGGCCCGCCCGTAGGCGCCCCGCCGGTCCACCGCAGGCGGCCCGAGCAGCCGATCAGTCAGCCGCGCCAGCTGCCGCTGCTCGCGCGTCAACGCGGCCTGCGCCGCCGCGACATCCCGCCGTACCGATGTGTCGGCCAGGCGCTGCGACCAGGCTCCTTCCCGCCGCACCCGGCTCACGCGAACCACCCCCGCAACGGTTTGAGCCCACGCGCCAGCGGCAACGCCCCCGCCACGAAGCCTTGGTCCTGCTCGCCGTAGAGCACGACCGACTGGCATCCGGTGCGGCCCAGCACCCGCCGGATCGTCCGCACGTCGTGCCGCAGCTGCTCCTCACTGCCAGCCGTGACAGTGACCAGCAGCGCGTACCGGTAGCGGACGTGCCCGGCGGCCTGTTCCCGGTCGACCTGCTCGACCGCGCGGGCTTCCTCGTCCTCACGGGCGGTGCGGACCAGCCGCATTCGCTGCTTGGTGAGTTCGTCGCCGGCGCGGGCGACCTTGTCGCGCCGGGTGGCCAGGGCGGCGAGCTGCGCCGGCACTGGCTCGGCGACCAGCGTCACCGTGCGACGGCCGACCGTGCGCGTGAACAGCGCCGTCATCCACGTCGCCGGCACCGGTTGGCGCGGCATGTCATACACCCATAGCGTCTGCGAGACCCCGGAGTCGTGCCGGTAGGTCGACCAGCCGACGGTTTCGGCGGCCACCGGACCAGCCGTGTGCGGGGCGACCACCGGCTCCGGGCCCGCCCGCATGTCGACGAACGGCTGATCCTGCGGATCGAACTGGGTCCGTAGCACCGACGTGTACGCCCGGCGGTTCAACCAGCCGGCGGTGTCGATGCCGGACTCCCGCACCGCCGCCTCGATCCCGACAAGCTTGTCGAGCACCACCGTCGCCACAGCCGCGTCGGTACCACCGGCGTCGCTGATCTCCGCCGACAGCTTACGGACGTCGAAGACCACCACCAGATACACCTCGTGCCGCTGCGTGGACGGCGCCGCAGCGGCGGTCAACTCCGCCAACGACCGGTACGCCGACGTGTCGGTAGCCACCGCCCGCTGGGCGAGGTACCGCTGCGCCGAGGTGGCGGTGTCCGGCACCGCCCGCGCCATCAGCGACCAACGGGCCAAACCCGCGTCGGCGTACTCGGTGCCGAGCAGGTTGAGCACGTCAGCCCACCCGGTCAGCCGCTGCTGCTGCACCGACGTGTCCGCCAACACCAGGTTGCTGCCCGCGCACGACAGAGCCGCGGTCACCGTGCGTTCCTGCCGGTGGTGCAGCAACCCGATCTCGGTCAGCCCGTCGACGGCAACCGCGGGCAGCCACCGGTATCCGGCCGCCGGGCCAGGCAGATGCAGGTGAGGCACACCCGGCCCGTCGGCGACCGGGCCACCCCGGTAGCGGTCCTGCCGCAAAGAACGCTGCGCCACCGTGCCGACGACAATCGGCAGCCACTCGGTGACCCGCCGGCCCCGCAACCGCAGCAACCCCAGCGTGACCAGCAGCACCGCCGCCAGCAGCATGCCCGCCGCAGCAGCCGGCCGGCCCGCGGCGTACAGGTTCGCCGCGACGACAAGGCTGATCACCCCGGCGACGACCGTGCCGACCTGCCCCCAACTGAAGCCGAGCACCGAGCCGCGAGTCGAGCGCGGCGGAAAGTGAAACTGCATCCCCGTGTCCTCCCTCGCCTACAGCGGAACAATCGGAATCTCCGACGCCGCCCCACCGGCGGCTGCCCCACCCGCCGCCCCGCCCGCAGCAGGACCGGCAGGTGCTGGCGGGCCATCTGTCGGCGTCGGCCCGGGTCTGCCCGGACTGTCACCGGCGGACGAACCGTCCTGCGGTAGACCACCGCTGCCCGGCGGTCCGGCCTGCCCGGAGCCGACGCCGGGCACGACGGGCAGCGCGCCCTGCTGGCCGGTCGGGTCACCAGGCACGGTGAGCTGCCCCCGCACCACGTCGCCCGCAGCGGTACGGGAATCACGTTCGACGCCGTCGGCCTCCTGCGCGTTCTCTCCGCCGCCCTGGCCACCGTCTGGCGCGTCGGGGTCGCGGCCCGGTTCGCCGACCTGGCTGGCGTCCTGCCCGTCCAGCGCCTGCAACGCCTCGGAGCGGGCAGCGCCGTGTCCGATCGGCGGGCCGCCCGGCGTGGTGGGGATGGTGTCGGCGTTGCCGCGCATCACCGCCGCCGCGTCATCCCCACCACCGGCAGGGTTGGTCAGTCGCTGCGCGGCGGCGTCGAGCCCCACCGCCGTGGCCGCCGACATCGCGAACCCCCGGGCGTCGATGTCGGCGAGGTAGCCGTCCCACATGCTCATCAGCCGCAGCAGGATCCACGGCGCGATCACCATCAGGACGATGATGAACAGCCCCCGCAGCACGTTGATCACGTGATCGGACTCGTAGCTGCTGCGCGTGCCGTAGATCCAGAACGCGGCGATGAAGAACTTCGACGAGGCGAGGGCGTTGCAGGTCCAGAACCACTTGCGTCCCCACCCACGGGTTTCCTGCATCACCTGGCCGGTCATCGCCATCGCCCCGACCACGGCCGCGCCGGCGGCCAGCAGCGACCGGAACAGCAGCATGAGGAACACCAGCACCAGCCCGAACACACCCACGACCGCCACCAGGAAGGCGAACAGCACCGTCCCGGTGTCCGCGGTCAACGCGTTGAGCGCCTCCACCCACATACTCGGCTGCCAGTCCCGCTGCTGGTTGCGAAGAATCAACGCCACCGTCGCCTCGTCCCACGCCGCCATCAGCAGGAACGCGATCCCACCGGCGAACGCGATGCCGAACATCGCGCGCACCAGACCACCCAGCGACGACAAGGGCCCGGGACCGTTGAGTCGCAGCCCGTTGATGGCGGTGGAGAAGACGAAGAACAGCAGCACCACGATGATCAGCACGCCGGAGATGTCGTTGTAGACGCCGTAGAACGGCTCGTCGGCCACCACGGACGTCTCTTCGAACACCAGCGTCGCGAGCTTGCCCAATGCCCATGCGAAACCCGCCACCGCGATGTCGGCCAGGCCCTCGAATCCGGTCCGGGCAGCATTCCTCGCCTGCTCGGCCACCTGGCAGGCCACATCGACGGCACCGCACGCACTGGCCCGCAACGACGAGAAGCCGGCGATGACATCGCGCAGCGCCTCACAACGCGACTGCTTCGCCGACCACCGGCCCGCGTTCCCTGGATCCTCCCCGGCGCGGTCACCGAAGCGTTCGCATCGCAGCGGTGCAGCACCGGCCGGTGGCAGCTGGTCGTCGAGCACCGACTCGACGCCGTCCGGTGGTGGGGACTGCACCGTCAGGGACACCGCGTCGCAGTGCTCCTGATCGGCGGCGCTGGCCGCTTTGCTGCAGTCGGTGAGCCAACCGGCCCCAGCTCGCCATCGTACCCACGGCACGCACCAGTTGACCTGCGGCTCCGCCGGCTCGCCTACCACCGGCCGCCCGATGGACGGAGTGGGACACGACTGCGGCGGAGGCGAGGGTAACGGCGTGGGCGCCGCCGCCCGGATCGGCACGGTCGTGGGCGCCGCCGCAGCCCGGCCCGGCACGGCCACGGTGGCCAGGGCCACCACGACAACGGCAAGACACAGCCTGACGAAGCGCGGCATGACACTCACACCGTCCCCGGCACCCACGACCGCGGGCCCAGCACGTCAACCAAAGGCCGCATGTCGCGAGGCCCACCATCGCGCAGCGTCCCACGCAGATCCGGCGGCGGCACCGGCACCGGACGCTGCGCCACGACGATCCGCCACCGACCGTCCGCCCAACGCACCGTCACCGCCTGGACGTACCAGCCACCCGCCAAGCCGGCATCCGGGTCCACGGCCCCGCCACCGATCGCGGCACCACTGAGCGCACACACCAGCAGCCGTACGTCGACCTCGGCACCCTCCGGCACCCGGGCGTCCAGGTCTTCGTCCGGCACCCACACCCGGGCCACCACCGTCTGCACGATCGTGCCGCCGTTGGCCACCGTCGGCACCTCACCCACCAACCCGGCCGGCGACACACCACCCGCAGTCACCTCCCGGATCACCGCCTGCCGTTCGACGTCCGACCAGACCCCGGCCACCGACAGGCTCACCACGTACGCCGCAGCAGCATCACCTCCACCCCTGGCGGTGCCGGAAAACCCCACAGGCACCCCAGCAGAAATCCGCACCCCGGGCTGAGGTGACGGCACCGCCGGCTGCTGCGGCGCGCTGAGACGACCGACAGCGAACGCCACGACCACCAGGGCCACTGCCGGGACCACCATCCGCCGCCCATGGCTGGCCTCGGTGGGCTTGAACTCCGTCCTACCCATTCCGGCGCCCCCTCAGATCTCGATGAGGAGGAAGCTGATGATGGTCGTGACGGAACCGATGACGATCGCGACGAGCCCGGCCTTCCACATCATCGACTTGCCACGATCAGAGATGATGTGCGCGCCGAAGATGGGCCCGACCCCGAAGGCGATCGCACCCGCGGCGAGACCCGCCACAGCGGCCACCACCCCCAGAAACAGCGACGCGTTGACCAGCTTGTAGAACAGATCCGCCCGCGGAACCGCCCCCGGGTCAGGGCTGATCCGACTGAAATCGAACCCTCCACCACTCGGCCCAGCAGACGGGTCCGGCGCCGCCAACAACCCCATCACCGCCGGCGCTCGCACCGTCAGCACCGCTGCCATCCACCGCACCATCACGGCTGCCTCCCCCCGTCGGTTGCCGCCTCACCGGCGGCACTGTCCGAACGATCGAGATCGACCGGACAGCGACCCACGATCGCCGCCGCGACGTCGACCAACGCCGACCGCGCGGCTTTGCCCATCGACCTCGGATCAAGTGACTGCGGACGCGCCAACACCGGGTCATACGGCACCCGCACCAGATGAGCCGCCGCCTGCGCCGCCAACTGCTCCACCGCCCGCACCTCACGCGCCGTGGACGGAGACGTCGCCATGACGACCACCACCGTCCGCTCCACCACCTCGTGCAGCCCCACCGCCCGCATCTGGGTCAGCAGCCGCATCGTGTGCTGCAACGAATCCACCGCCGCCCGGCTCACCAGGACCGGCACCGTGGCCCACCCCAACGCCCGCCACACCGGCGCGACCGCCGCCGCCGGAAGATCCAGCACCGCCAGGGAGTACACCGACTGCAGATGAGCGACAACACCGAACAACTCAGGCCAGGACGGCGGACGCCGCTGACTCGTCATCGCGCTCTCACCCACCAGCACACGCAGACCTGTGGGACCGAGCTGCGTGAACCGCTCCACCACTGGCGGCATGGCCAACGCCTCCCCCGCGCGCACGGCATCCCACACCGTCGCCGCGCTACGTCGCGGCACCCGATGCTCCAACCCACCCCACGGACGCAGGTTCGCGTCGACCGCGATCACCGGACCAGACAGGGCCAGGGCCAGCACCCCACCGACCGCCGCAGTCAACGTCGAGCGGCCAACACCACCGTCAGCCGACGACACGGCCACCAACGGGCAGCCCTGCCGCAGCCCAGCGGACCGCAGCCACAACGACTCCACCCTGGAGCCCGTCCCGAACTCACGAGGAACCTCCGGCGGCACCGGCCGCTGCGCCCTCCACCACGGACTTTGCGCCTGCGGAAACTCGGGCAGCTCCTCGGTGGCCGACGGCGCCTGCAACAGGGCGGTATCCGCTCCGCTCGACTGTCCGGCCTCGCGGACCCGGGACACCAACACCGGTGACCCGGGATCCGCGAGGCGGCAGGACCCGCCCGTAGATGCGATCAGCATGACGCCTCCCCCGAAGCGTGTCGCGCAGCACGAACCAGCACCGACATCACGTCGACGCGGGTCGGTCCCCCGTCACTGTCACGACCTGAACGCCGACCGCGCGAGCAGGCCCATGCGGTAGCAGCCCCAGCCGGAGACCACTACCACCGCGGATCGGAACCCTCTGGCTAGTGCCAGTCCAATCCGCTACGCTCCAGGCCAACCACAGTTCCGATAATCCGCAACCGCAGTTGCCGTAAGCACAGAGAGCTAAGCACGATCCACCGAGAGGCGTCAACTACAGATTTGGATGCAACCAACTGTAGTTGCAGGCTGGGGGACGCCATGACACCAACGAACAACACCACGCCCACCGAGGCACCAGGACCCAACCTGCTCCACACCAGACTGCGCGAGCTCTTCCAGAACGCCCCACCCGGACGCGGCCCCTACACCGAGGCAGAAGTCGCCCGCGCACTCACCGAAGCCGGCGACCGCATAACCGCTGAAGGCATCAGAAGCCTCCTCCGCTCCCCGAACCCCAACCCGAAAGCCAAAACCCTCCAGGCACTCGCCAGATTCTTCGGCGTACCCGCCGGCTACCTCCTCGGCGACCAAGAAGACCTCCAAGCACAAAGCCGAGAGGTACGCGTCATGGCCCGCTCCATCACCAAACTCTCCCCCGCCTCACAAGCAGGACTAGCCGAAATCATCGACAACCTGCTCCGAGTCGAGGAAGCCGCCCGCACCGGCGAGAGCCAGAGTCAGCAGTCCCCAACCGCCGACCAGCCATGACGCCCTCCACGAACAGCGGCCGTTCACTCCGATGGCCGACATGGGCGGCGCGAAACTCGGCTGCGCGAGAGCCGGGCGCAGCGATTCAGACCGCTCATCAACCAGGCGGCGCCCGTTCTCGCTGCGGCCCTCGTCGGCGCGGCGGCCAGACGGGTGCCCCTCACCCGATTCCCGCCACCGCGCCAGCCTGTCGGCATACGACTCGGGGATGCTAGGCACGACTGCACGCACTGGACCGCTGACCCTCAGGCGGAGCAGATGTCGGTAACGTGGCGTAGTGCCCGGGGGTGGCATCGGCAGGTCTCGGCGGAAGGATGAGCGGTGGCGCGCACCTGGCTGTCCGTACGGGTCGAGCTGGTCTCGGGTCGCGGCGATGCCTTGTGGCCTCGACCTGGCAGGATCTTCGCCGCGAGCCGATCGCATACCTTCGCCCAGCTCGCTGACTCGATCGACCTGGCGTTCGCCCGCTGGGACCTCGCCCACCTGCACATGTTCACGACGGCCGACCAGACCCAGATCACGCCGCTTGAGCTGTGGGACGGCGAGGCCCCCGAGAACAGCATCGACAGCGACCGGACCAAGCTGAGCCGACTGGGCGGCGGCGAGCAGTTCGCGTACGTGTTCGACTTCGGTGACGACTGGGCGCACCTGTGCACCGTCGCCGAGTCCCGCATCGACCCGCTGGAGACGCTCGGCGTCCTGCCTGCCCAGCCAACGCCGTACTTCGGTTGGGGTGACCTTCCCGATCAGTACGGGCGGCGCTGGGACGGCGACGACGGCGAGTCGCAGCCGCCCGCACCGCCGCGCCGACTGTTTGCCGAACTGCCGCCGCTCCTGCCGTGGTGGGGACCACGCCAGCGCGGACAATAGCGGCCCGACGGTCACCGACCGATAGGCGCCTGGGGCGCGCGCCCACCTCCTACCTATGCAGCCAGAGCCGCACGTCGACACAGCCACCCTGACTTCGTCGAATACCGCGCGGAGGGTGCCTGCGAGTCTGGGGGCTACTCATCGGCGCGATGGTGTCGGTGTTTGATCCATTCCTTGCCTTCGGCGGCGACGCCTTCGAGGACGTGCAGGGTGTGGCTGAGTCCGGCGGCGTCCAGTGACAGTTCAGCGATCTTGGTGGCGTTCTCGTCGTGCTGCAGCGTTTCGTTGTCCGGTTCGCTTACCCGGATGGGGATAGGTTCTCCGTTGATGAGCGTCAGCTCGAAGGTCTGCTGTTGGGTGGCGATACCGTCTATCCGGACGGCGGCGACGGCGTCGAAGCGGTAGTTGAGTCGTTGGGTAGGGCGGCTCGCGGCGGTCTCGAAGTCGAGATCGATGTTGACCTGGCGGACGCCGTCGTCGGTGAGCAGGAACAGCAGCAGGCGGTACCGGGAGTACCGCCATGGCCCCTGCGGATACCGGGCTTTCTTGCACGAGGGTGCGGGTGCCTCGATGAAGGCGTGCGCGATCACATGGCTGGGGCGGAGCCGGTACTGCTGCATCGCCTGGTCGACCAGGACTTTGCGGTCGCTTTCCAACCAGGCAGCCATCTCGGTGTCCGACGGCTTGCCGGACAGCTTGAGGCACCACCGGTGGTATGCCGCCCAGCGAGCCGTGTCCTTGTCGTTGCGTTCCGCCTGGTCGTCGGCGACCCTGCGGTGCTCGGCGACGATCCGAAACGACGAGCGCACGGCTGGCACGGCGGCCGCGGCCGCGAGCAGGAACCAACCGGTGCCAGACAAGGGGGCGCCGGCCACGACGGCAGGGACGAACCAGATGCTCCCCGCGGTGAGGAGAGCCAGTCCACCGAGGTGGAGGACTTTGGTTCTTGCGGGGGTTCGCAGTTGCTGGCGGTACGCCGTCAGCGTGTCCCGCTCCCACTGCGCTCGGACGTCGCCTACCAGGTATCGGACGAGCCAGGCGATGCGGTCGGCGTCGATGCCCTGTTCCCGGTAGATCTCGACCACCTCGTCGCGGAGGTGTCGCTGGATTCCTGCTGTCTGGGCGCGCCAGTAGGTCCGATCGGTTCCTTGGGGGACGTACCGGCTGAAGTAGCGGTCGAAGAGCCGGTCCACCTTGCGGGCGAAGCCTCCCGGGGGCGCTTCTCGTCGCCGCTGCCGGGGTGGACGGATCTGTGCTTCCTTCGCGCGTAGCCGTGCCCTGCGGTAGTACCGGTCCGCCCCGCCGCGGCAGAAGGCGGCCAGCCCGACCAGGCTGATGAGTAGACCGAGGGCCTGGTCGAGCCGACCGCGCGTCGCAACCAGCACGATCAGCTGCACCACGGCGAAGGTGAACACGGCAGCGCCGGCACCGGCGCGTAGCCAATCGCGCAGCGCGACAGCAGCGGGCCGCACCGACAGGGTCCGAGGCGGCGCGGGCGTGGGGTGGAAGAACTTCCAGATCCGGATGAATCGGTCGTTGTCTGTGCGCTGCGACTCGGCCAGGGCGACGGACTTCCGCCACATCTCCTCTTGCATCGCGCCTTCGAGCAGCGCTTCGAGGTGGCCGTAGATCCCGTCGCGTTGACGCTGGTTCAGCGCGTCGATTTCCTTGATCACCAATTCCGTCTCGGCGGCGCCGACCGGTTCCAGAAGGCGGATGATCACCTTCAACCCCGCCGCCCACTCGTCATGATCGTCGAGTTCGGCCAGGCCGGCGCGGATGGCGGTCAGGCGATCCCCCTCCTCGGGGTCGAGCTGGCGCAGAGTGCGGCCGCTCAACAGGGCGATGAGCCGGTAGAACTGGACCTCGCTGGTGACATACCCACCGGCTACCGCCTTCTCGATCAGCGTGCGCGCCTGATCACGGACCCGCCCGTCGAGATACCTCAGCGCGAAGGCGAACATCTCCTGTGGACTTGAGTCCGGCGGCAATCGATAGAAATGGATGTCGCCGTGGACTACCCCTGCCTGCACGCCGACGTGCGCGTCTCCTTGGGCGACGTTGGTCGCGGTCGGGGTCGTCATGACATGCCCCGGACCACGGCGATGATCGCCGCAAGCCGCCCCGCCAACTCAGCCACGTCGGCGACCAAGCCCCGCAACCGCTTGAGCGCGACCATCAGGCCACTCTTCTTCTCAGGGGTGCCCGCTGAGACGCATTCCGATGCCGTCTCCAACTCCGATTCGGCAGCGGCGTAGGTTTCCTCGTCCAACTGCCCGTCGAGGTGAGCCTGTTTGAGGTGCGTTCGAAGGTCCGCGATGCGCTCTGCCAAGTCGATCGGCCGCTCGGCGCCAGCGCCGACGGTGACGTTGCCGTGGATCTGCCCGGCCTGCACCCCCACGCGGGCATTACCGGTGGCGATGTTGCGGTTGGTCATCGGCATCGTGGGGCTCCCGTCCCGATCCGCGCCTCGGCTGGTCGGCGCGTCGATGATCAGTTCTCGCGCCAGTGCGGTGGCGAACGCGGCGGCGTGGCTTGCGGCCTTCGGTTGCCAGCTCTGTCCGTCGCTGGCTGCCTTGCTGCCATCGGCGTGGTCGCTGATGCCGCGCACGACCACCACGGGCAGGGCACGGTTGAGATGACCAGCCTGGGCCACACCGGCTGCTTCCATCTCGATCGCCACGGCGTCGTTGTAATGCTGACGGATCCAGCGGGCCTGTTCGGAGATCCCCGAGTCCTGCACCACTTCCCCTGCGGCGATCGGCCCGAAATGCACCCGGGGCGCTGAGCCTGCGGGAAGACCACGACGCCAGGCGGCCGACCTGTCGACGTGGTGGGCGATCTGGTCGGCCTCGTGGGGGATCTCCCACGCCTTCGGTCGGGCCTTCACACCGTCGTCCTCGCTGGTGCCGCCGTGGTAGGCGTAGATCTTGCTGGCGACGACCACGTCGCCGAGCCGGATATTGGGCCACAGCCCACCAGCGACGCCAACGAACAGCACAGCAGCCGGGGAGAACTCGGCCATCGCCCGCTCCGCGAGCACCGCGGCCGGATGATTGCCCTTGCCGACCAGCCCCAGCGCCACCCGGCAGTCACTGTGGCCGATTCGGCCGACCTCGAAGCGGGTGCCGGCCGGATGTCGCCGGACCCGCAGGTCGGTCAACTTGTCGCGGACCGCTGCGTACTCGAGGTTCAGCGCCGTGAGGATCACGACGAGACCGTTGTTCGTGCTCACGCTGTCTCCTTGTCTGCCTGGCCATAAGGTCGGGTCATCGGAGGGTGCAGAGTCGTGCAGGGGCCAGGTCGAAACAGCCGAGCGGGACGCCCACCGTCGGTCTTACGACTCGCGCCAGCGGGAACGATGAAACCGTTCACGCTCTGCACTTTCCGGTAGAAGTTCCGCGGATCCAGCCGCACACCCCACACCGCTTCGTAGACGTCCTGAAGCTCCACAATCGTGAAGGTCGGACCACAGAATGCGGTCGCGAGCGCCGAACGCTCCAACTTCTCCCGCGCCCGGTCGACCCCATCCGTCAGGATCCGCTCATGATCGAAAGCGAGCTGCGCGTCACCAGACAGCGCCTGCACCACCGGGGTCCAACACGCCTGAGACGCGTCGGTGCCGGCAACCGGCTCCGGTAGCCGAGGGGCAACCGCCAAGTAAGCCGCCGAGACCACCCGCCCACGGGGGTCACGATCCGGCGCACCGTAGACACCAAGCTGTTCGAGGTGCAACTGATCCGGCCCCAAGCCAGCCTCCTCGGCAAGCTCTCGATGCGCGGCCGCCACAAGGTCTTCCTTCTCATGGCCGAGAAATCCGCCAGGCAGCGCCAAGGCACCCTGATAAGGCTCGATCCCGCGCTCGATCAACAACACATGAAGGCGAGATTCCCGCAAGGTAAGGATGACGAGGTCAACCGCAAGAAGAACAGACGGCGGAACCCAGCGATCGTCAGACATGAATCGACTCTAGACTTACTGTCACCCTGACAAGAAGTCCCACCACTGTCGGATTTCTGCGCCCGCGTCAGCAACTCACTTCCTTCGACGCTTGACCATGCCGAGCTGCGAGCCGTGCCCGGCGCGATAGCCCGCCGCCAGCATGTAGGGACGCCGCAAGGTAGCTGGAGTTGCGGCCCGATGGTCGGGCGAGGCGTCGTGCCGTACCGACGCCGTGAACCACGGTCCGGGTTGGCAATCCTCGCCCGACACTGCCGCCGGGCGCAGCCCACCGGATCGCATGCGCCTCACCACCAGCCAGACGACGTTACGATCCTCGCCCGACGCGGTGGCCGGGCGCAGCCCCGCAGACCAGGCGTTGGTACCCCGCAGAACGGCAAGTTGTTGCAATCCTCGCCCGGTGCCGGCGTACTGGTTTGTTATGCAGAGCCGCGTACGACTGATCTTGCAGAGCAAGTACTGGGCGAACGATTGAGGTTCCGCCTCCGCCGGTCAGGGCAGGGCGGGGACTCAGGAAGGGAACACCAGGGCCACGTCGTTGGGCGTGATCGGTGAGCTCACTTCGCACCTGACCGCATGCGGCCCGTCCGTGGCATCCGGTCACGGAGCCTCTGCAGAAAACACGTTTGGCGGATCACGGCGGCCGCTGCTAGTTTTCCGGAGGCCGTGCGAGAGACCGAGGAGGTGGTACCCGTGAACGTATCGACATGGGTGCTCCCCTCTGGGGTCACGGTCGGGCGATAGGTCGTCCGGGAGCGCCGTTCACGAGCACTCCCGAAAGGCACGACCATGCGATTCACTACTGAGCAGCGCCTCAACGACGGCGTCCTCGAACGCGAATTCACCCTCGACGAGATCCCCGGCATCCTGTGGACGCCCGCATCCGCATCCGCACCAGTCCCGCTGATCCTGCTCGGCCACCCCCCGCTCGGACTGCACAAGATGTACCCCCGTCTGGCGGCGCGGGCCCGGCACTGCGCGGCGGATGGCTTCGCCGCGGCCACCATCGAGCTCCCAGGCAGCGGTGACCGGCCCCGTTGGGCCGCCGCCGAGCAGGCCCACACCGACCTGCGCCGGGCGCTGAAGGCCGGCGCGCCGGTCAGCGACGAGATCATCGACGCCCTCATCCTCCCGCTCGTCGACAAGGCGGTCCCGGAATCGCAGGCCGCCCTGGACGCCCTCCTGACGCTGCCCCAGATCGGCGGCCCGGTCGGGTACTCGGGGGGAGTGATCTCCATCGGCATCCGGCTTGCGGTGGTCGAGCCCCGCATCGTGGCCGCCGGCTTCTTCGCCGGGAGTTTCGTACCTCGCGCCATGTTCGAGGAGGCCCGACAGGTCACCATTCCGCTGCATGTCCTGCTGCAGTGGGACGACGAAGGAAACGACCGGCAGCTCGCCCTGGACCTGTTCGACGCCTTCGGCTCCAAGGAGAAAACGCTGCACGCCAACATGGGCGGACACACCGGTGTCCCGCAATTCGCAGGGCAGGACGCAGCCGGGTTCTTCGCCCGGCACCTGCGCTAGCCGCGGGCCGGGGCCCCCGCCGCCAGCCCAGCAGCAGGCGGTAGGCGGCGCCGACCAGCACGCCGCTGACCGAGGGCAGGCCCCGGCCCTGCTCGATGGCGGTGGCCAGCAGATGCACAACCGTCTCGATAGCGGCGGTACCAGCCATCGGCGGTACCGGCCGGGCGGGACGGGGTTCTGCTCTTGGCGACCGGCTTGACCTCTGCAAGATCAGCCGTACCTACTTCTGTACTCCAAGGAGTACTCCGACACCCGTCGCGGTGACCGGGCGCAGCACCAGGCCCGCTTTGTTGCTGCCCATCACCTCTACGGAGTTGCGATCCTCGCCCGGCGCGGTGGCCGTGGCGCAGCTGCCTACGCCGTCGCGGTGGGCGACGTTGCCGACGCGGGTTGCGATCCTCGCCCGGCGCGGTGGCCGGGCGCAGCTGGCCGCGAATAGCTCCCACGCGCGTACCGCCAGGGGGTTGCGATCCTCGCCCGGCGCGGTGGCCGGGCGCAGCGCTGACGACCGGCGCGGTGCCGGGCACCAGCCGCGAGAGTTGCGATCCTCGCCCGGCGCGGTGGCCGGCGCAGCCCCGGCGGCCGTCAGCACGCGGATGCCGGCCCACTGGACGTTGCGATCCTCGCCCGGCGCGGTGGCCGGGCGCAGCCAGCACCCTCCGCGCCAACCAGGCGCTCACCGCCGAGTTGCGATCCTCGCCCGGCGCGGTGGCCGGGCGCAGCCGCCCGTCGGCAAGGCGGCCAAACTCGCGATGGGAGCCGCGTTGCGATCCTCGCCCGGCGCGGTGGCCGGGCGCAGCTTGACGTGGTCGTCGCAGTTGCTGGTGCCGTACTACGGTTGCGATCCTCGCCCGGCGCGGTGGCCGGGCGCAGCGATCTCGTGCCCGCCACCGACCCGCGCATCCGCGACGTGTTGCGATCCTCGCCCGGCGCGGTGGCCGGGCGCAGCATCGTTACCGCTCATTCCTGCCTCTCTCGCGTCCGCCGTGTTGCGATCCTCGCCCGGCGCGGTGGCCGGGCGCAGCACCCGCAACGGCGGCAGCTCGATGAAAGACCAGCTCACGTTGCGATCCTCGCCCGGCGCGGTGGCCGGGCGCAGCGACGGCTCAAACGGCGCAATCAGGTTGCCGTTCTTCCGTTGCGATCCTCGCCCGGCGCGGTGGCCGGGCGCAGCCCGGCTTGCCGCCGCTGCTGGAGGGTCAGCGGTGCGCGTTGCGATCCTCGCCCGGCGCGGTGGCCGGGCGCAGCTCATCCCCTCCGGCCCCCTCGCTGGGTGCCGTGATCGTGTTGCGATCCTCGCCCGGCGCGGTGGCCGGGCGCAGCGGGTCGGTGCTCACGATCACCGGCATGGTGGTGCGGGTTGCGATCCTCGCCCGGCGCGGTGGCCGGGCGCAGCCGCGCGGATGGTCGGATATCGGCTACAACTTTCTGGTGTTGCGATCCTCGCCCGGCGCGGTGGCCGGGCGCAGCGATCGGAGCACCATGACGGCACCTATCACCCCCCCGGTTGCGATCCTCGCCCGGCGCGGTGGCCGGGCGCAGCCGGCATGGTGCTAGTCGTGGTGGACGCCGGGACCGCGGTTGCGATCCTCGCCCGGCGCGGTGGCCGGGCGCAGCCGGAGCGGGCAGCGTCGTCCCTTTTTTTTACGGGACGTTGCGATCCTCGCCCGGCGCGGTGGCCGGGCGCAGCCAGGAACCCGCGAGGGCACGCCATCATCCACTCGGGTTGCGATCCTCGCCCGGCGCGGTGGCCGGGCGCAGCTGTGGTGCCACCCGCCGCGCCCACATGCGGGCTGCCGGTGTTGCGATCCTCGCCCGGCGCGGTGGCCGGGCGCAGCCTTTTTCAACGCAGGTATCGCCACGGGTCGGTTCGTGTTGCGATCCTCGCCCGGCGCGGTGGCCGGGCGCAGCCATGGCGGCGTGCAAACAGCGAGGAGCCACCGAAAGCCTGTTGCGATCCTCGCCCGGCGCGATGGCCGGGCGCAGCCCAAGGTTGCCAGAGTGGCTAAGGGGGTAGGCTCGTGTTGCGATCCTCGCCCGGCGCGATGGCCGGGCGCAGCTTCCTCCCTCGCGAGCTAGGACACCACTTCTAAAATGGTTGCGATCCTCGCCCGGCGCGATGGCCGGGCGCAGCCTAAAATCCTACAACGCAATGGATGCAATCAACCAAGTTGCGATCCTCGCCAGGGTCTTTGCGTTGTCGATGTGCGGGGCTGTGAGCTGGGCTGACGTGTCGATTGGGGT